>JBEVIH010000249.1:0-27213 GCA_040510815.1 Xanthobacteraceae bacterium
GGCGCCCGAGCAGGCCGCCCTTGGCGTTGATCTCCTCCTCCCAGATCTGCATGCCGAGCAGCGCCTGCTTGCCGTTCGCCGCCAATGGGCCGGTCAACGCCATGGAGAAGCCGATCTTGATCGGCTCGCCGGCGGGCGCCTGGGCGCCGGCGGGAGCCGAAAAGGCGGCAGTGAGCGCCACCGCAAACAACGAGGCCATCGCGCCCCGCCAGTTCAATCGTCCAATCATGCTCTTCCTCCGTTTAGGTGTTCAGGGTGCCAGAGATTCTTGGCGATCCCTTGGTTCGATCGGCGTCCGGCGCCGATCAGGATTTGCCCCAGACTTCGTCGGCCAATTCCACGATCATGCGCAGCTTGGCCCACTGCTCGTCCTCGGCCAGGATATTGCCTTCCTCGGTCGAGGCAAAGCCGCATTGTGGGCTCAGGCATAGCTGATCGAGTGCGACATATTTGGTCGCCTCGTCGATCCGCCGCTTGATGTCGTCCTTGCTTTCGAGGGTCCCGCTCTTGGACGTCACCAGCCCGAGCACGACCTGCTTCTTGCCCTTGGGGACGAAGCGCAGCGGCTCGAAGCCGCCGGCGCGGGCGGTGTCGTATTCGAGGAAATAGCCGTCGATGTCGACCTCGCCGAGGAGCCGCTCGGCCACTGGCTCGTAGCCGCCCTGGGCGATGAAGGTGGAGCGGAAATTGCCGCGGCAGGAATGCATGGTGACCACCATGTCGGCGGGCCGGCCGGCGAGCGCCGCGTTGGTGACGCGCGCGTAGTGCGCCGGCAGGCGATCGGGATCGTCGCCGCGGCGCTTGGAGCCCTCGCGTTCCTTAGGGTCGCAGATCATCGCCCAGGCGGTGTCGTCGAGCTGCAGATAGCGGCAGCCGGCGTCGTAGAAGGCGCGGATGGCCTTGCGATAGGCCTGCCCGACGTCGTCGAAATAGGCGTCGAGATCGGGATAGACCTGCTTGCTGATGGACTGCCGGCCCTGGCGGAAATGCAGCGTGCTGGGCGCCGGAATGGTCATCTTGGGCGCCACCTTGGTGTGGTCCTTGAGGAAGCGGAAATGCTCGATGTGGGGGTGGCCGGAGAAGCCGACCTTGCCGACGACCCGCACGCTTTCGGCCTTGGTGGTGACGCCGGCGAACGCGATACCCTGCCCCGTGGAGTAAAGCTCGACGCCGTCGAGCCCCTTGTAGAAATCGAACTGCCACCAGGAGCGGCGGAACTCGCCGTCCGTCGCGAGCAGCAGGCCGACCTCCTCCTGCTTCTTGATCGCCTTCTCGATCTCGCGGTTCTCGACCTCGCGCAGTTGCTCGGCGGTGATCTCGCCCTTCTCGCGCTTGCCTCGCGCCTCCTTGAGCGCGGCGGGGCGCAGCAGGCTGCCGACGTGATCGGCCCGGAATGGCGCTTTGGTGCGTTTCATCGCGATCCGGCGCTCACTTGCCCCACACTTCGTCGGCGAGCTCGATGATCATGCGAAGCTTCGCCCACTCCTCGTCTTCGGCCAGGACATTGCCCTCCTCGGTGGAGGCAAAGCCGCACTGGGGCGAGAGGCAGAACTGCTCGAGCGGCGCGTATTTGGCCGCCTCGTCGATGCGCCGCTTGACGGCGTCCTTCTTCTCCAAGGTGCCGCTCTTGGAGGTGACGAGCCCGAGCACCACGATCTTGTTGCCCTTGGGCAGGTGGCGCAACGGCTCGAAGCCGCCGGCGCGCTCGCTGTCGTATTCGAGGAAATAGCCGTCGTAGTTGCAGCGGCCGAGCAGGTTCTCGGCCACCGGCTCGTAGCCGCCCGAGGCAATCCAGGTCGAGCGGAAATTGCCCCGGCAGACATGGGTGGTGATCGTCATGTCGGCGGGCTTGGCTTCCAGCGCCTTGTTGATGGTGCGGGTGTAGGTCTGCTGCAGGTGATCGACGTCGAGGCCGCGGTCCTTCGCCTTCTTGAGCTCCTCCTGGGAGCAGAGATAGGCCCAGGCGGTATCGTCGAACTGCAGGTAGCGGCAGCCGGCGTCGTAGAAGGCGCGCACCGCCTTCTGGTAGGCCGCCGCCAGGTCGTCGAAGATCGCGTCGCGGCTGGCATAGGCGTTCTTGTCGACCGCGCCCGGCTCGAGCCGGAAGTGCATCACGGTCGGGCTCGGGATGGTCATCTTCGGCACGACCTTGGTGTGCGCCTTCAAGAACTTGAAATGCTCCAGCATCGGGTGATTGGAAAATCCGATCTTGCCGGTGACGCGGATGCTCCTCGGCTTGGTCTGGATGCCCTGAAACTGGATGCCGTGATCGAGCTCGTAGATCTCGACCCCGTCGAGCATGCCAAAGAAATCGAAGTGCCACCAGGAGCGGCGAAATTCGCCGTCGGTGGCGAGCTTGAGCCCGATCTCCTCCTGCTTCTTGACGACCTTGTCGACCTCGCGGTCCTCGACCTCCTTGAGCTGCGCGGCGGACATCTGGCCCTGCTCGCGCTTGGCCCGCGCCTCCTTGAGCGCGGCGGGTCGCAAGAAACTGCCGACGTGATCGGCGCGGAACGGCGGCTTGGTTCTTTTCATTGGGGCTCCTCCGGGCAATACCGTACCGCGAGCAAAGCCATGTGGAGCGACCCGCCGTCAACCCCAAACAACGGCGAATCGTGCCGGCGGCGCGGTTGGGATGAATCCCAATGGCGGCGGCGCGCCGGTGGGCGGCGTGCCGGCGGTTACGCGCGCGCCTTGCGCTGCGGGTCGATGATCTGCTCGAGCCTGCCGAGGACCTTCATGCAGGGCATGAGCTGGGCGAGGCTGCCGTTGGGCTCGCGCTTCTCCTTGATGGCGGCGATGAACTCGCGATCCTCCAGCTCGATGCCGTCCATCGAGACGTCGACCTTCGACACGTCGATCTTGTTGTCCTTGCCGTCGCTGAGATCGTCGTAGAACGCCTTGTAGGTGCCGTTGTCGCAGATGTAGCGGAAGAACGAGCCGAGCGGCCCGTCATTGTTGAACGACAGCGACAAGGTCAGGATCGCCCCCGAAGGCACCTTGGCGACGATGCCCATGTCCATGGCGATACTGAGCTGCGGGTGGATCGGGCCCTGCACCGCGTAGCAATCGGAGATGGTCTCGCCGGCCTGGTACTGGAACAGGTCGATCGTGTGGGCGGCGTGGTGCCAGAGCAGATGGTCGGTCCAGCTGCGCGGATTGCCGGCGGCGTTGATGTTCTTGCGGCGGAAGAAATAGGTCTGCACGTCCATCTGCTGGATCTTCAGCTCGCCCTTCTGGATGCGCTTGTGCACCCATTGGTGGCTCGGGTTGAAGCGGCGGACGTGTCCGCCCATGGCGACGACGCCGGTCTCCTTGGCGATCTTGACCAGCTTCTCGGCGTCCTCGACGCTGTCGGTGATCGGAATCTCGACCAGCACGTGCTTACCGGCGCGCATCACCTGCTCGCCCTGCCGGTAATGCATCTTGGTGGGCGTGGTCAGGATCACCGCGTCGGCGCGCTTGATGCCTTCGCTGAGGTCGCCGGTGTAATGGGGGACGCCGTACTTCTTGGCGACCTCGGCGGTGGCGTCCTGGTTGCCGCCGACCAGCGAGGTGACTTCCACGCCCTGGATGCGCTTGAGCGCGTCGAGATGCTTCTGGCCGAAGGCGCCTTGGCCGGCGACACAAATCTTCATCACTTTCCTCTGCGAACGGCTTGGCTGGTGTTGCGCGCGGCGGCGCGCTTGGTCTTGGCGGCCGGCCGCTTGGCCTTGCCTGCGCCCCGCCGCCGGTTCTCGAGAATAATGTGCCCGACCGCGGTGTTCGACGCCGGCACGGTGTAGAAGCGGTAGACCTCGTCCACCTGGTCGGCGAGCGCGCCGCGCATGATCAGCCACATCACCATCTCGATGCCTTCGGCGCCGGCCTCGCGCATATAGTCGAGGTGCGGGATGCGCGTGAGCTTCTTCGGATCCTTGCTGAGGTTGTCGAGGAAGGCCTTGTCCCACTTGCTGTTGATCAGGCCGGCGCGCGGGCCGCTGATCTGGTGCGACAGCCCGCCGGTGCCGAAGATCACGACCTTGAGGTCTTCCGGATAGGATTCGACCGCCTTGCGGATCGCCTTGCCCAACATGTAGCAGCGATGCCCGGTCGGCGGCGGATACATGACCACGTTGACCGCGAGCGGGATCACCGGGCACGGCCATTGGTCCTTAGGCTGGCCGAACAGCAGGTTCATCGGCACGGTCAGACCGTGATCGACCTCCATCTTGTTGACGATGGTCAGGTCGAACTCATCGAGGATGACCGACTGCGCGATATGCGCGGCGAGCGCCGGATGGCCCTTGACCACCGGCACCGGGCGCGGACCCCAGCCCTCGTCGGCGGGCGGAAACTCCGCCGCGCAGCCGAGCGCGAAGGTCGGGATCAGATCCACCGAGAACGCGGAGGCGTGATCGTTGTAGACCACGATGGCGACGTCGGGCTTGGTTTCCCGCATCCACTGCTTGGATTTCTCGAAGCCCGAGAACACCCGCTTCCAATAGGGCTCCTCGGTCCGGCCGTTGTCGAGCGCCGCGCCGATGGCGGGCACGTGCGACGAGCCTACACCTGCGATGATCTTTGCCACGGCTCACTTCCGCTTTGCTGACGATTTGGATTTGGGCTTCGACTTGGATTTTGGTCCGGCGGGCTTGGCCTTGCCCGACTTGCTGCGGTTGCCTTCCACCGAGCGGCCGCCGGCGAGCATCATCGCCGCGTAATCCTGCTGCGAGGAGCCGGTCATCACCGCGGCGAGATGCTGGAACGAATGACCGTCGGTGGCGCCGAGCTTGGCGGTGAAATAGATGTTGCCGCCGAGCTCGAGCATCCGGTTGTAGTCGCGCTTGAGGATGGCCTCGGTCTGCTCCGGCGTGAGCTTGAACCGCTTCAGGTATTCCGCCTCGTTGGCCTTGAAGGCCTTGCGGTTCTCGTCCTTCATCAGCGACATGCAGAACATGTTGATGCCGTAGCCCTCGCGCGAGCGCTCGGCGTCGAACACGAAGGTGCCGGGAATGTCGTCGTATTCCTGCTCCTTGCGGGCCATGGGGGCTTCTCCCAAAGGAAAGCGGGGAATGACCGT
Source organism: Xanthobacteraceae bacterium (assembly GCA_040510815.1). GTDB lineage: Bacteria > Pseudomonadota > Alphaproteobacteria > Rhizobiales > Xanthobacteraceae > VAZQ01. The sequence continues at coordinate 5,063 of JBEVIH010000249.1, forward strand.
GGATGCGGCCGAATTCCGGCCTGACATATATAGCTTAGCCGCGTATTGCAACGTAAGCCGTCGCCGCCGTCCCTTCTCAGCGCCCAGAAAAACTGGATTCGTTCCAACCGGCTGCAATGATGCGGCGGATGGCGCCCAGCATGGCGGGCCGACCCGGATCAGTCCGAGCTGACCCCGGTCGCCTCGACCACCGGCTTCCAGCGCGCCCGCTCCTTTACGATGAACTCCCGGGTCGATTGCGGCGTCGCGCCGAGGGTCGGCTCGATCCCCATCTTGAGCAGTTGCTCCGTGAACGACTTGTCCGCCATCGCGGCGGCGGTCGCCGCGTGCAATCTGTCGACCACCTCGGCCGGCGTCGCCGCCGGCACCGCCACCGCGTTCCACAGCGCCGCGACGAACCCCTTGCTGCCGAGCGCCTCGTCGACGGTCGGGATGTCGGGCGCCAGCGGCGACCGTTTCGGCATCGCGACCGCCAGGATGCGCATCCGGCCCTCACGATGGTGCTGCAGCGAGGTGCTGACCGCGTCGACGAGCACGGGGACTTGCCCGGCGACATTGTCGGCGATGGCAGGCGCACCGCCGCGATAGGGAATATGCGTGATATCGACGCCGCCGGCCTCGCGCTTGAGCATTTCCATCGCCAGATGCAGGTAGGTTCCGGTGCCCGGCGATGCATATTGCAGCTTGCCGGGATTGGCCTTGGCATAGGCCATGACGGCCTTGAGGTCCCCCGGCACCGAGGGGTGCACGGCGAAGATGACCGGCGACGCGCCGACCTCGGCGATGGGTATGAGGTCCTTCAGAGTGTCGAACTGCGGCTTCTTCGACATCAGATTGTAGAGCGCAAACACCGACGCGGTGGCGAACAGCGCGGTGTAGCCGTTCGGCTCGGCCCGCGCCGCCTCGGCCGAACCGATCGTGCCGGCGGCGCCGGTCTTGTTGTCGACGATGACCTGCTGGCCGAGCAGCGTCGACATCCGCACCGCGTACTGGCGGGCGAAGACATCGGTCGCACCGCCGGCGGGGAACGGGACGATCACGCGAACGACGCGGTTGGGATAGGCGCCCTGCGCCATTGCCGAGGCAGGGACCAGCATGAACGCTGCCACAACAACGAATGCAAGCCTGGTAGATCGCATGCGGGAACTCCCATCGGCCGCCGAGTATGACGCGACCCTAACATCGAGTGCCGATCCGAGCCAGCGCCGGCATCGCTGACTTGCCGCCGGTTGTCGACGGAACAAAAGTGGCTATGCTTGTCGCAGTCCAAGCACCCGTCCGAAATCTCGCTGCGCGGCTTTCCGCGCGTCACTCAGAGAGAGAACCATCGCCATGAGCGGCACCGCCCACCTGCCCCAGATCGCGAAGATTGCGTCCGTCCCGCAGTCGGTGAATTACGAAACGATCACGGCGACGCCTACCAGTCCGCACATCGGCGCCGAGATCGCCAAGATCGATCTCACGCGGCCGCTCAGCAACAAGCAGGTGGAAGAGCTGCACGACGCCTTCGCGCGCTACCTTGTGATCTTCTTCCGCGATCAGAAGATCAGCTTCGCGGACCAGATCCGCCTTGCCGGCTACTTTGGCCCGCTCGGCAAACACGTCGGCAAGTCCACGATCAGCAAGGCGACGGAGAACGAGCTCGTCCGCAAATTCCACTACGACGAGAGCTCTCGGCAGATCTCGGGCGAGAATTTCCACAGCGACCAGTCGTGCGCGGCGATCCCGCCGCTCGGCAGCATGCTCTACAACCACACACTCCCGCCGGACGGTGGCGGCGACACCATGTTCGCCAGCATGTATGCGGCCTACGACGCGCTGTCGGACCGAATGAAGAAGTATCTCGAAGGTCTCACCGCGACCCATGACGGAACGCGCGTGTTCGGACCGGGCACGCCGGTCTCGGTGCATCCCGTCATCACGCGTCATCCCGTGACCGGCAAGAAGGTGATCTACGTCAACCAGGACTTCACCTCCCACATCAACGAGCTTCCGCGGCTCGAGGGCCAGCGCGTCCTGCAGTTCCTGATCGATCACTGCGACAGGGCGGAGTGGACCACCCGTTTCCGCTGGACACCGAACTCGATCGCTTTCTGGGACAACCGATGCACGCACCACAAGGCAATCTGGGATTATTGGCCGAACGTGCGCTCGGGCTTCCGCGTCCAGGTGGAAGGCACCGCGCCACCGATCGCCGGCTGACTCCTTTCACCCAACCAGCGGTGACATCATGTCGTTGAAGCGCGTCCTGATTTTGGGCGTGATCGCATTGTCCACTGCGCCAGCGCTGGCCCAGGCGCCCGCGCCGGGCGTTCCTGCGAGCAAGCAAATGCGTTTCATCGTGCCGTTTCCGGCCGGCGGCACGCTTGACGTGCTTGCACGCACCGTGAGCAACGAGCTTGGTCCGGCATTGGGTGCGACCATCGTGGTCGAGAACCGGCCGGGCGCCTCGGGCGTGCTGGGGGCGGACGTAGTGGCGCGCGCGCCAGCCGATGGCAGCACGCTGGTGATCGTCTCGAACACGTTCGTGACGCTTCCGGCCATGCTCAACAACCTGCCCTTCGACATCTTCAAGAACTTCGCGCCCGTGGCCGAGCTCGGCGGCACCCCCACCCTGCTGACCGTGCATCCCTCCATCCCCGCGCGCGACCTCAGGCAATTCATCGATTTCGCCAAGAATGCCAAGGACGGCATCAACTACAACTCGCCCGGCATCGCCTCGCCGCCGCATCTCGCCGGCGAATTGCTGGCGCGCGCCGCCGATATTCGGCTGGTGCACGTGCCTTATCGCGGCACCCAGCCGGCGGTGACCGACCTCGTCGCCGGGCAGATGCCGGTGAGCATGGCGCCGCTCAACGCGGTGCTGCAATTTGTCAAGGACAGGAAACTTTATGGGATCGCGCTCACGGATGCCGCCCGCACCAAATATCTGCCGGAGGTGCCGACATTGCGCGAAGCCGGCATCACCAACATGCCGTCGGTGACGTCATGGTTCGCCGTCCTCACCACCGGCGGGACACCGTCCGAAGCGGTGGCGCGCCTCAACGAGGAAATCAACAAAATCCTGCGCGATCCGAAGGTGCAGGAACGACTGGAGTCGCAGACCTTCGAGATCAAGGGCGGGTCGGTCGAGGAGATCGCCAAGCGGATGCGCGAGGATGCCGCGACCAACGCCAAGATCGTAGCGGAGGCCAACATCAGGGCGAATTAAGCGGCGCCTTCTCGGCGCAGCCGAGGGAACGCGACCGGTCATGCCGCACCCGTCGGAAAGCGGCCCTAACTCCAATAAAGCCGCATCGGGTTGTCGACCAGGAGCGCCTTCTGCAATGCCGCGGTGGGCGCGATGCGCGGGATGTAATCGACCAGCAGGCCGTCGTCGGGCGCAACCTTCTTCATGTTGGGGTGCGGCCAATCGGTGCCCCAGATCACCCGGTCGGTGAACTTCTCGACCAGCGATTTGCCGAACGGCACCACGTCGTCGTAAGGCGGCCCCGCAAGCGTCATCCGCTCCGGGCACGTCACCTTGACCCAGAAGTTCTTGTGCCGGTCCATCAGCCGGTGGAAGCGCTGGTTCTCCGGGTGGTCGACGCCCTTCTTCACGTCCGGCGTGCCCATGTGATCGACCACGACCGTGGTCGGCAGCGCGGTGAAGAAGGATTCGAGATCGGGCAGGTCGGCCATCTCGAAATAGATCACGATGTGCCAGCCGAGCGGCGCCACGCGCGCGGCGATCCGCTCGAGCACCTCGCGCGGCGTGAAGTCGACGAGGCGCCGCACGAAATTGAAGCGCACGCCCCGCACTCCTGCCCGATCCATGGACTTGAGCTCGGCGTCGGTGACCTCCTCGCCGACGAAGGCGACACCCTTGGCCTTGTTGCCGGAGGTCTCGAGCGCGTCGACCATCGCCCGGTTGTCCTTGCTGTGGCAGGACGCCTGCACGATCACGTTCTTGTCGAGCCCGAGGAAATCGCGCAGCGCGAACAGCTTTTCCTTGGGCGCGTCGCAGGGCGTGTATTTGCGCTCGGGCGCGTAGGGAAATTTCGCCTCCGGGCCGAACACGTGGCAGTGCGCATCGACCGCGCCCGCCGGCGGCCGGTATTTCGGCTTCGACGGGTTGGGATGGAACGGGATGTAGCCTGCGCTCATCGCCACGGGTGCGTCTCCAGAAATCCGTGTCTACACCCGCTCAAGCGCCAGCGAGACGCCCTGCCCGACGCCCACGCACATGGTGGCGAGCGCGCGCTTGGTGCCGGTCAGCATCGTCTGATGGGTCGCGGTGATCGCGAGCCGCGTGCCCGACATGCCGAGCGGATGGCCGAGCGCGATCGCGCCGCCGTTCGGGTTGACGTGCTCGGCGTCGTCCGGGAGCCCGAGCTGGCGCAGGCACGCGAGGCCCTGCGAGGCGAAGGCCTCGTTGAGCTCGATCCAGTCGAAATCGCCGATCTTGAGCCCCAGCCGTTCCATCAGCTTGCGGGTCGACGGCACCGGGCCGATGCCCATGATCCGTGGCGGCACGCCGGCCGACGCCATGCCGAGGATGCGGGCATAGGGCGTGAGCCCGTGCGCCTTCGCGGCCTTCTCCGACGCGATGATCATGGCGGCGGCGCCGTCGTTGACGCCGGAGGCGTTGCCGGCCGTGATCGTGCCGGGACTGCGGACGAACGGCTTGAGCTTGGCGAGCCCTTCGAGCGTCGTGTCCGGCCGCAGGTGCTCGTCCTTGTCCACCACGGTGGGCCCGGCCTTGCCGCCCGGCACCTCGACCGGCGCGATCTCGGCCACGAAGAAGCCCGCGGCGGCCGCCTTGGCGGCGCGCTGCTGGGAGCGCCAAGCGAACGCGTCCTGGTCCTTGCGCGCCACCTGAAATTCCTCGGCGACGTTCTCGGCGGTCTCCGGCATCTGATCGACGCCGTATTGCTGCTTCATCAGCGGATTGATGAAGCGCCAGCCGATGGTGGTGTCGTGGATCTCGTTGCTGCGCTGGAAGGCTTCCTGCGCCTTGCCCATCACGAACGGCGCCCGCGACATCGACTCCACCCCGCCGGCGATGGCGAAATCGATCTCGCCGGCGCGGATCGCCTGCGCGGCGGCGCCGACCGCGTTGAGCCCGGAGGCGCAGAGCCGGTTCACGGTGACGCCCGGGATGGTGTCCGGCAGCCCCGCCAGCAGCAGCGCCATGCGCGCCACGTTGCGGTTGTCCTCGCCGGCCTGATTGGCGCAGCCGAAATAGACGTCGTCGAGCTGCGACCAGTCGGCGGTCGGATGCCGCTTCATCAGCGCCTTGATCGGCACGGCGGCAAGATCGTCGGTGCGCACCTTGGCGAGCGCGCCGCCGTAGCGGCCGATCGGGGTGCGCATTCCATCGCAGATGAAGGCTTCCGGCATGTCGATGTCCTCAGGCTGCGTCGCCGTGGGCGCGCGCGGTTTTAGCATGCAGCTCGCGCAGGACGGCGAGCTCGTGGTCGGTCGGCGCCGGCGTCTCGGTGACGGTGGCCGCGTAGCGCACCGGCCAGCCGGTATTGTCCCTGATCTGCTCGCGCGTCACGCCCGGATGGATGGAGACGACCGTCATTTCCTTGCTCTGCGGATCGGGCTCGAAGATCGCGAGATCGGTGACGAGCTTGGTCGGGCCCTTGGTCTTGATCCCGATCCGGGCGCGCTCGTCGCCGCCCTGGCCGTGGCCGAACGAGGTCACGAAGTCGAGCTTGTCGACGAAGCTGCGCGGCGCCTGCCGCATGATGATGAAGATCTCGCCGCAGGCGACCGCGATTTCCGGCGCGCCGCCGCCGCCGGGCAGTCGCGTCTTCGGCTTGGCATAGGGACCCACCACGGTGGTGTTGAGGTTGGCGAAGCGGTCGATCTGGGCGCCGCCGAGGAAGCCGACGGTGATGCGCCCGCCCTGCAGCCAGTAGCGGAACATTTCCGGCACCGAGACGGTGGTCAGCGCGGTGTCGCACAGCTCGCCGTCGCCGATCGAGAGCGGCAGCAGGTCCGGCTTGGTGGCGATCGTGCCGGACTCGTAGATCAGGGTGATGTCCGGCGCATGGGTGAGCCGCGCCAGGTTGCAGGCCGCCGACGGCATGCCGATGCCGACGAAGCAGATGTCGTTGTTGCGCAGCGCCCGCGCCGCCGCGATCGTCATCATCTCGTTGGCGGTATGAGCCATGACGTCCTCACTCGGCGGCGCTGTCGTGCGCAGGCTGCGTAGACTTGCCTGCAGTAAGCATGCGCGAAGAGTGCACGGCGAAGGCCTCGGGTCCCTTCTCCAGCACGTTCGTCTTCATCCACGCCAGGAAGCCGTCGCGGTCGCGGGCGATCGCGTCCCAGGCCTTATAGTAGGCGTTGTCGCGCTTGTAGTAGCCGTGCGCATAGGAGGGATGCGCGCCGCCCGGCACGCAGGCGATGGCGCCGACGGTCCAGCTCGGCAGGATCACCGCATTGGCGCTGCGCTCCCCGAAATCGTCGACGATCTCCTCGACCGTCACGATCGAGCGCTTCGAGGCCAGCACCACCTCCTTCTGCACCCCGACGATCCCTTCGATGAGCACGTTGCCGGCGCGGTCCGCCTTGAGCGCGTGGACCACACCGACGTCCGGCCGGATCGCCGGCACCGCGGCCAGCTGCTCGCCGGTGAACGGGCAGGTGATGCGCTTGATGTTCGGGTTCACCTTCGGCAGGTCGACCCCGAGATAGCCGCGAAAGATCGCGCAGGGGAGCCCGGCCGCGCCCGCCTCGTAGGCATTGGCCATGGCGGCGTGGGAGTGCTCCTCGATCGTGATCGGCACCGGCCAGCCGTTCTCGTAGGCGTCGCGGAAGCGATGCAGCGAGCCAACGCCCGGATTGCCCACCCATGAGAAAATGAGCTTTTCGGCGCAGCCCATGCCGATGAGCTGGTCGTAGATCAGGTCCGGCGTCATGCGGATGAGGGTGAGGCGCCGCCGGCGCTGGCGGATGATCTCGTGCCCGGCGGCCGAGGGAATGAGGTGGGTGAAGCCCTCGAGCGCCACCGTGTCGCCATCCCGGATGGTCGATTCCACGGCCTCGGCAAGGGACACGAAACGGGACATACGGCACTTCCGGCGACGGCGACGCGGGCTTTTTTACGGATCATGCCCGGCAGGGTCAAATGCCGCCGCCGCGGCGCCCGGGACGGCGGGGAGGCTGCGGTGCTTGACCGCTCCGGACAGAAGTGTCACCGAACTGCGCAGCACCATGAGCTTCGCGAGGATGCCGTGAGCGCGGCCAAACCCGATAGCGGCTTCGACGTCGAGCTGCCGCGGTCGCTCAAGGCCGAGCGCCGCGGCGACCTCGCGGTGCTCCGCCTGGCGCGCCCGGAAAAGCGCAACGCCATCGACGACCCGACCGTGCTCGGCATCGAGCGGTTCTTCGCCGCGCTGCCGGACGGCATCAAGGCGGTCGTGCTGCACGGCGAAGGCGAGCACTTCTGCTCGGGGCTCGACCTCGGCGAGCTCACCGCGCGCGGCGTCGCCGAGGGCATCGAGCATTCGCGCAGCTGGCATCGCGCCTTCGAGCGCATCGAATTCGGCCGCGCCCCGGTGGTCGCCGTGCTGCACGGCGCCGTGGTCGGCGGCGGGCTCGAGATCGCCGCCGCCTGCCACATCCGGGTCGCCGAAAGCTCGGCCTATTACGCGCTGCCGGAGGGAAGCCGCGGCATCTTCGTCGGCGGCGGCGCATCGGTGCGCCTGCCGCGTATCATCGGCACCTCGCGCATGACGGACATGATGCTGACCGGGCGTACCTACGACGCCGAGGAGGGCCAGGCGATCGGGATCTCGCACTATCTGGTCGCCCCGGGCGCCGGCCTCGCCAAGGGCCTCGAGCTTGCCACGCGCATCGCCGGCAACGCGCCGATGACCAATTTCGCCGTCACCCATGTATTGCCGCGCATCGCGGAATCCGATCCGGCCAGCGGCTACCTGACCGAGGCGCTGATCTCGGCCATCGCGCAGGGCGACGACGAGGCCAAGGCGCGACTCAAGGCGTTCCTCGAGAAACGTGCGCCCAAGACCGTGCGGCATTGACGGCGGGCGATCGCAGCGAACCATGACCAGCGCCGTCAAAGAGCTTCGTCCCGACCTTGCCGCGGCGGTGCCGATGCGGCTCGTGCGGCTCGGCCCCCGCGACGTGCTGATCGACCGCAGGCCGGGCGGCACCATCCACTTGCGCTCGCCCCACGTGCTCGCCCCCTACCCGGCGAAGCTGACCGAGCGGCTCGACTATTGGGCGGCGACCGCCCCCGAGCGCACATTCATGGCGCAGCGCGACGCGGCGGGCGGCTGGCGCAAGCTCAGCTATCGCGAGACGCTGAGTGAGGTGCGCCGCATCGGCGCCGCGCTGTTGACGCGCGACCTCTCGCCCGAGCGGCCGGTCGCGATCCTCTCCGGCAACGACATCGAGCATGCGCTCCTCGGCCTTGCCGCCATGTATGTCGGCATCCCCTACGCGCCGATCTCACCCGCCTATTCGCTGATCTCGAACGATTTCGGCAAGCTTCGCACCATCGTCGATCTGCTCACCCCCGGCCTGATCTTCGCGGCCGACGGCGACGCCTACCACCGCGCCATCACGGCGGTGGTGCCGCCCGGCATCGAAGTGGCGGTGGCGCGCAATCCGCTTGAGGGCCGGCCGAGCACGCGGTTCGCGGACCTTCTCGCCGGCACGCCGACCGCCGCGGTCGATGCCGCCCACGCCAAGGTTGGGCCCGACACCATAGCCAAGTTCCTGTTCACCTCGGGCTCGACCGGCACGCCGAAGGCCGTGATCAACACCCAGCGCATGTGGTGCTCGAACCAGGCGATGATCCTCTCGCAGCTCGCCTTCTTCGCGGACGATCCGCCGGTGATCGTCGACTGGTCGCCGTGGCACCATACCGCCGGCGGCAACCACAATTTCGGTTTCGTGCTCTACAACGGCGGCACGTTCTACATCGACGAGGGCAAGCCGGCGCCGGGCGCAATCGAAACCACGGTGCAGAACCTGCGCGAGGTCGCAACCAACTGGTACTTCACGGTGCCGAAGGGCTACGAGGCGCTGCTGCCCTATTTCCGCGCCGACGAGGCGCTGCGCCAGACCTTCTTCAGCCGGCTCAAGGTGCTCTGGTTCGCGGGCGCCGCGCTCTCGCAATCGGTGTTCGACGAAATGCAGGAGCTTGCGCTGGCGACCTGCGGCGAGCGCATCATGTTTTTGACCGGGCTCGGTTCGACCGAAAGCGCGCCGATGGCGATCGCACGGATGTGGCAGAGCAAGGACTCCACCAATATGGGCGTGCCGGTGCCAGGCGTGGAGCTCAAGCTCGTCCCCAGCGGCGACAAGCTCGAGGCGCGGCTGCGCGGTCCCAACATCATGCCGGGTTATTGGCGCCAGCGCGATCTCACCGCGCAGGCGTTCGATGAGGATGGCTTCTACAAGCTCGGCGACGCGCTCAAGCTCGAGGATTCCGCCGATCCGGGCCAGGGCCTGCTGTTCGACGGCCGCATCGCCGAGGACTTCAAGCTGGCGACCGGGACCTGGGTCAATGTCGGGCCGCTGCGGGCGCGCCTGCTGGCACAGCTCGAGCCCTACGCGCGCGACGTCGTGATCGCCGGCGGCGACCGCAACGAGATCGGGGCGCTGATCTTCCCGGACCTCGACGCCTGCCGACGGCTGGCGGCCGGCGCGGCGGACGTGACCGGCGATGCGCGGGTGCTCAACGCGCTGCGGGCGAGGCTCACCGCGTTTGCCAGAACCAGCACCGGCAGCTCGACCCGCGTCGGCCGCGCCATCCTGCTCGCCGAGCCACCCTCGCTCGACGCCGGCGAGATGACCGACAAGGGATCGATCAACCAGCGCGCGGTGCTCACCCGCCGCGCCGATCTCGTGGCCGAGCTCTACGCGCCGCAGCCCTCGCCGCGCGTGCTGGTGATCGGCGCGGGACATGAAGGCTTGGAGGCATGACCGTGACGAGCAAGCAAGCCGGGCTGACCGCGAGCTGGAGCGACATCTGGCTGCTCGACGGCGTGCGCACGCCGTTTGCCGACTACAACGGCGCGCTGGCGGCGGTGTCGCCGACCGATCTCGGCATCAAGGCGGCGCGCGCGGTGTTCGCGCGCGCGGGCGTGCCGCCGCAGGACGTGGGCGCCGTCATCACCGGCTCGATGGCGCAGGCGAGCTTCGACACCTACTGCCTGCCGCGCCATGTCGGGCTCTATTCCGACGTGCCGATCGAGGTGCCGGCGCATATGGTGCAGCGGGTCTGCGGCACCGGCCTCGAAGTGCTGATGCAGGCGGCCGATTTCATCGCCCACAAGGACATCGAGCTCACGCTCTGCGTCGGCGCCGAGTCGATGAGCCGCAACCCGGTCGCCTCCTACAGCATGCGCGGCTTCCGCATGGGCGCGGTCGACTTCAAGGATTTCCTCTGGGAAGCGCTGCTCGATCCGTCCGCCAACGTGACGATGGGCGACACCGCCGAGAACCTCGCGCGGCAATACCAGATCACCCGGCCGGAGGTGGACGCCTTCGCGGCGCGAAGCTTCGAGCGCGCGATCGCGGCGCAACAGTCGGGCTTCCTCGCCGGCGAGATCGCACCGCTCAAGAGCGAGCCGTTCGAGCGGACCGGCTATCAGCCGCGCGGGCTCAAGCTCAGAGGCGCCAAGGAGCTCGTCACCGACACCCACGTGCGCCCCTCCCCGCTCGAGGCGCTGGCCGCCATCCGGCCGGCGTTCGGCGGGGTGCAGACCGGCGGCAATTCCTCGGCCATCGTCGACGGCGCCGCCGCGGCGCTGGTCGCCTCCTCCGGCTACGCGAACAAGCGCGCCAGGCCCGCGCTGGCGCGCATCGTGGCGGGGGCGACCGTGGGCGTCCCGCCCGAGATCATGGGCATCGGGCCCGTGCCGGCGATCAAGGCGGTGCTCGAGCGCGCCGGGCTCAAGCTCGCCGACATCGACCGCTTCGAGATCAACGAGGCGTTCGGCGCGCAGGTGATGGCTTGTGCGCGCGAGCTCGGCCTCGACGAGGGCAAGCTCAACGTCAATGGCGGGGCGATCGCCATAGGCCATCCGCTCGGCGCCACCGGCGTGCGGCTCGCGATCACGCTCGCGCGCGAGCTCAGGCGTTCCGCCGTGCGCTACGGCATCGCCTCGGCCTGCATCGGCGGCGGCCAGGGCATCGCCCTGTTGATCGAGAATCCGGACGCTGCACCAAAAAAGGCTTGAGGAAGAACTGAACATGGACATCAAGGGACATGCCGCGATCGTGACCGGCGGCGGCTCGGGGCTCGGCGCCGCGACCGCGGCGGAACTGGCCGGCGCCGGCGCCAAGGTCGCCTGCCTCGACGTCAATGTCGACGGTGCCCGCGCGGTGGCCGGCAAGATCGGCGCCCTTGCGGTGCGCTGCGACGTCACCGACGCCGAGCAGTCGGCGGCGGCGCTCGCCGAGGCGCGCGGCAAGCACGGCGCCGCCCGCATCCTGATCAACTGCGCCGGCATCGGACCGGCCAAGCGCATCGTCGGCCGCGACGGCCCGATGCCGCTCGCCGATTTCGAGCGCGTCATTAAGATCAATCTGATCGGCACCTTCAACATGATGCGGCTCGTCGCCGCCGACCTGCAGAACGCCACCCCGCTCGAGGACGGCGAGCGCGGCGTCATCATCTCGACCGCCTCGGTTGCCGCGTTCGAAGGCCAGATCGGCCAGGCGGCCTATTCCGCCTCCAAGGGCGGCGTCGCCGCGCTCACCATGCCGGCGGCGCGCGAGCTCGCGCAGTTCGGCATTCGCGTCAACACGATCGCACCGGGGATTTTCGAAACGCCGATGCTGATGGCGCTGCCCGAGGAGGTGCAAAAGAGCCTCGCCGCCTCGGTCCCGTTCCCCAAGCTGCTCGGCCGGCCCGAGCAGTTCGCATCGCTGGCCCGCCACATCATCGAGAACCGCTACCTCAACGGCGAGGTGATCCGGCTCGACGGGGCCCTGCGGATGGCGCCGCGCTGAACGAAGCGCCAAGGGGGGCAGCATGCTGGTCAATACGCGGACCGTCCGCATCGAATGGGGCGATTGCGACCCGGCCGGGATCGTCTACTACCCGCGCTATCTGGCGTTCTTCGACGCCTGCACCTCGGCGCTGATCGAGCGCGCGCTCGGCATGACCAAGCACGACTATCTCAAGGCCTACGATTTCGGCGGGCATCCGCTGGTCAGCACGCGCGCCCGTTTTCTCATTCCGACCCGCTTCGGCGACGACGTCACGATCGAGACCACGATCGGCGCGTTCCGCCGCTCGAGCTTCGACGTGCGCCATCGCCTCACCAAGGATGGTCAGCTTGCGGTCGAAGGCTTCGAGACCCGGGTCTGGGTGCAGGGCGATCCCCGGCGCGGCGCGATGAAAAGCGCGCCGCTGCCGCAGGACGTCATCGAGAAGCTGTCGCGCGGGTGATCCGTTCTCCAGAAAGCGCCATCGGGGTTGACGCGCTCGTGACCGAGGCCACGCGGTCCTCCGCCAGAGCCACGTCCTCGCCAAACGCCGTCATCACCGCGAGGGCGTCGCGCGCCCAGGTCGCCGCCGGAACCGGACCGCAGGTGAGCATGAAATAGTCGTAAACCGCGCGGCGATCGTTGGCCATGATGAACTGATAGTGCAGCCGCCAGAAGTTCCAGCGGATCCGCACATAGAACTCGGACGACAGCATATCGCGGAAGCGCACCTTCCAGACCGTCGGATTGCAGCGCGCCGGCCCGACCTCGACGCCGAGGCCGGCGACGGTGTCGAACTCCCAGAAGTTCATCACGTCCTTGCGCGACTGACAGTCGATCCACGAGATCGACGGCTCGACCGCGAGCCGGGCGACCACCGCGTGCAGCTTGACGGCCCTGGGGTGCAGCGCCACGCCCGGCAGGATCGAGCCGAGCGTCAGCAGCACGATGCGGGGCCCGTGCCGGCCGAGCTCGGGGTCGAGCTCGAGCGCGCGCGCAACCACGACCGGCGCCAGCGCGCCGCCGCCGCTGTGGCCGACGACCACGATCTCGTCGGCCGCAGCGGCCCGCGCCGCGGCGACCAGGCGCTGCGCGCAGGCTTCGATCGGCTTATCGAACCAGGACGGCTCGCCGCGGGCGAATTCGCACAGATACGGCCAGTGGGTGTTGACCTGGATCACGAACCAGCGCTGGCCGAGCGGCCGCAGCAACCGAAAGACCACAAGCGCCGAGACGACGCCGAGGAGCAGCCCCGCCAGGCCCGGCAGGCCGCCATACGCCGTCGCCGCGTGCCCGATCAGCCAGCCGGCGCCGGCCGCGAGCGCGATCCAGCCGAGCAGCATCAGCTGGAAGTAGATGAGCACGAGGCCGAATTCCCAGGAGGCGCGCAGCACGCGCGCGAGCGCGCCGCTGACGAGATAGTCGAACGCCCAGCCGAGCGCGCGCGGCACCTGCCGCGTGAGCGGCTCGGCGATCGTGGCGCTGACGAGATGCTCCTGCCGGAGGAATTCGTAGCGGGTCGAGACCTGCCAGTTCGGCCCCGCCGCCTCGATGTCCCAATGGGCGAACTCCTCCGACTCGATTTGCAGCGGTCCGAGCTTGGTCTTGAGCGGCCAGATCGCCAGGAAGCGTTTCCACGACCGCGCGAAGATGTCGTAGTAGCCCGCAGCGCCCTGCGGGTCGTAGCCCTCGACGTAGAACACGTGCCGCCGCCGGATCAAAGCTGCCTCCGCCATGCGTCCCCGCTCCGTCAGGCGCCGCCCGCCGCCACCGCTTCGACCACGGTCATCGCCGGATGCTGGGTCGGAATCGTCCGCGCCAGGCGCAAGCCGGCCTGCTCGAACAGGGCAGCATATTCCTCGACCGTGCGCTCGCGGCCGCCGCACAACATCATCACCTGCAGATCGAGCCACCGGCCGGGCCCGGGACTGTCGTCGGAGGGCAGCGGCGCTTCCAGCACCAGCACGCGCGCGTGCGGCCGCATGGCGCGGCGCACATTGGCGAGAATGCGCACGCAATCCGGATCGTCGTAATCATGCATGAGATGGCGGATCAGATAGAGGTCGCCGCCTTCCGGCGCCGCCGTCGTGAACACGTCGCCGGCGACGAAGGCTACGCCCGGCAGCGGCCCGCCCTCGCCGCGCCTGGCGGCGGCGACGGCCTCCGCCATATCGAACAGCGTCGCGCGCCGGTTCGGATAGGCGGCAAGCACCGCGGACAACAGCGAGCCGTTGCCGCCGCCGACGTCGACGACGTGCTCGAACGGCGAGAAATCGTAGGCGGCGACGATCGCCGGCGTCTCCGGCCCGTGCACCTCCAGCATCATGCGGTTGAAACGCCTGGCCTCGTCCGGGTGCTCGCCGAGCCAGGCGAAGAACGGCCGCCCCTTGAGCGCTTCGAAGGCGGTGCGCTCGCCGGTGAGCGCGTCGTCGAGATGCGTCCACATGTCGGCGAAGTAGTCGTTGAGGAAGATCGCCGTGGTCCTGGTGTTGTTGGGCGCGTGCGAGCCGAGCAGGCGCCCGAGCGGGGTGAGCGTGAAGCGCCCGCGCGCCGGCTCGTTCACCAGCCCCACGGTGGTGAGCGCGCGCAGCAGCCGATAGACGCGGTCGGGAGCGAGGCCGCGCGCGGCGGCGATTGCGGCATGCTCCTCGGCGCCGTCCTCCATCGCGTCGGCAAGGCCGAGCCGCGCAAAGCTCCCGACCGCCCGGGTCACCCACAGGCTGCTCAACAATTGCAGCATTCGCTTGTGCAGGAGCGCCGGATTTGCGTCGGGCGCCTTGCCGCTTTTGCTGTCCACGACCTCGTTCCGCAGGCTACCGTGAGCGCGCCGACGTCGGCTCGGTGCGCGCGCGCCCCGCATAGACCAATTCGGCGATCGACGCCAGGGACGCGGGTTTCGCGACGAAGGATGCGGCGAGGCCGCCAAGCCCCGCGGAATTGTTCTCCTGCGCCCCGCGAACGTCACTTTACAGTGCTCGCCGCTTGAGGCTGAATGAAACCAAGGCTGCGCAACGGCCGGATTTCAAGCCAGGAGGAGACGATGCAGTCGCATCGAGCCAAGCTTCGTTTTGCAACATTCATCGCGTCGGCGGCGGGGCTTGCCGTCCTGCTCGCGACACCCGCGGCGCGCGCGCAGGACAAGACCTTTGAGCTCAAGCTTTCGCACTGGGTGCCGCCGACGCATCCGCTGCAGAAGGCGATGGAGGAATGGGGCGCCTCGATCGAGAAAGCGTCGAACGGCAGCATCAAGTCCAAGGTGTTCCCGTCGCAGCAGCTCGGCAAGGCGTTCGACCACTACGACATGGCGCGCGACGGCATCGCCGACCTCACCTACGTCAATCCGGGCTACCAGCCCGGCCGCTTTCCGATCATCGCGGCCGGCGAATTGCCGTTCCTGGTCGGCGACGCCAAGGGCGGCATCCGGGCGATCGACGCCTGGTACCGCAAGTATGCCGCCAACGAGATGAAGGACGTGAAGTACTGCTTCTCCTTCATTCTCGATCCGCTGACCTGGCATTCGAGCAAGAAGAAAATCGCGGTGCCGGGCGACATCAAGGGAATCAAGGTGCGGCCGTCGCAGGCGACGGTGGCGGCCTGGGTGACGCTGCTCGGCGGCACCAACGTGCAGGCGAGCGCGACCGAGGTCCGCGACGTCATGGAGAAGGGCTTGGCGGAGGCGGTCACCTTCCCGTGGGGCTCGGTGCCGCTGCTCGGCGTCGACAAGGTCACCAAGTATCACCTCGACGCGCCGCTCCACACCGTCACGTTCCAATGGCTGATGAGCCCGCGCACTTATGCGGCGATGTCGGCGGCGCAGAAGAAGGTGATCGACGACCACTGCACCACCGACTGGGCCGGAAAATTCGCTGACCCGTGGGCCGAGTACGAGCGGGCAGGCCTGGCCAAGGTGAAGGCGCTGCCCGGACACGAGGTCTTCACCATCACCGACGCGCAGCTCAACGAGTGGAGGAAGTCGGCCGAGCCGCTGGAGAAGCAGTGGGCCGACAACGTCCGCAAGGCCGGCGGCAATCCGGACGCCATCATGCAGGAGCTCAAGCAGACGCTCGCCCAGTACAAGGCGGCGTACTGACCGGAGCAGCATCGGTCTCAAGCTGACGGCGGCGGCAGTCCCGCCGCCGTCATCGTGACAGCGCCGCGAGCAAGAGCAATGCACGTGGGGGCAAGCGCGTGACCACCAGATTCGCGGATCGCTTCATCGATTCGATCGAGGCGATCGCCGCGCTCTTCGTCGGGGTCGTCGCCGCCGACGTGTTCATCTCGGTGATGCTGCGCTACTTCTTCAACGTTTCGATCCCCGACAGCTACGACTTCGGCCGCCTGTTGCTCGGCATTCTGATCTTCTGGGGGATCGGCGCCACCTCGTACCGCGGCACCCACATCACGGTCGACCTGCTCTACGCCAATGTCGGCCCGAGATGGCAGCGCGCGATCGACGTGTTCGCGACCTTGGTGCTGTTGTTCGTGGTCGCGGTGCAGACCTGGACGCTCTACGACAAGGTCGAGAGCACGCGCGCCGATCACGTGCTCACCTTCGACCTGCGGCTGCCGACCTGGCCGTTCTTCGCGCTGGCCTGGATCGGCGACGTGTCGGCGGTGATCCTGATCGCGCTGCGCACCTATCGGCTGATCTTCCATCCCGAATTGCTGAGCCGGCCGGATCAGATCAAGCCGGTCGAATGAGATCCTTGCGATGAGCTCCGACGCGATTGCGATCCTGGGTTTCGTCGCCTTGTTCGTGCTGATGCTGCTGCGCGTGCCGGTCGGCATGGCCATGGGCCTGGTCGGCGTGAGCGGCTTCGCCTACATCGTGGGCGGCCCGGCGGCGCTGAAGAATGTCGGCCACACTACGATGCGGACCGTCACCGACTACAGCTTCGCGGTGATCCCGCTGTTCCTGCTGATGGGAGCGTTCGCCACCACCTCGGGCATGAGCCGCGAGCTGTTCCGCGCCGCCAATGCCTTCGTCGGCCACCTGCGGGGCGGCCTCGGCATCGCCACCATCGCCGCCTGCGGCGGCTTTGCGGCGATCTGCGGCTCGTCGGTCGCGACCGCGGCTACGTTCTCGCGGGTCGCCTATCCGGAAATGCGCTCCTTCGGCTACCCGCAGTCGTTCGCGACCGGCGTCATCGCGGCAGGCGGCACGCTCGGCATCATGATCCCACCCTCGACCGTGCTCGCGGTCTACGGCCTGATCACCGAGCAGGACGTCGGCAAGCTGTTCATTGCCGGCGTGCTGCCGGGCATCCTGGCGGTCGCCATGTACATGGTCACGATCACGATCATCGCGATGGCGCGGCCGGGATTCCTGCCGGCCGGGCCGCGCCATTCCTGGAGGGAGCGGCTCACCGGGCTGCGCGACGTCTGGGCGACGCTGCTCCTCTTCGCCTTCGTCATCGGCGGCCTCTACGGCGGCGTGTTCACGGCGACCGAAGCCGCCGGCGCCGGTGCCGGCGGCGCCTTCATCATCGGCGCGCTGCGCGGACGCCTGTCATGGGCCGGCATCTACCGCTCGCTGCTCGAGACCACGCGCACCACCGCGGCGGTGTTCACCGTGCTGATCGGCGCCATCCTGTTCGGCTATTTCCTCACCGTGACGCAGACGCCGCAGAAGGTCACCGAGTTCCTCACCGGGCTGGGGCTCGGCCGCTACGGCGTGCTCACCCTGATCATGATCATGTATCTGGTGCTCGGGTGCCTGATGGATGCGCTCGCGATGATCATCATCACGATCCCGATCATCTTCCCGGTGATCAAGGAGCTCGGTTTCGACCCGATCTGGTTCGGCGTCATCATCGTCATGACCGTCGAGCTCGGCCTCATCCACCCGCCGGTCGGGATGAACATCTTCGTGATCAAGAGCGTGGTGGAGGACGTGAAGATCTCGACCATCTTCTACGGCGTGCTGCCGTTCATCATCACCGATATCCTGCGCCTGATCATCCTGATCGCCTTTCCGATCATCGCGCTCTATCTGCCCTCGAAAATGTGAAATGCGGCAGCCGGGCAGAGCCAACAAGGCATGCTCGTTTCAGAGCGGCAATCGCGCCAGGTTTCGCCAAAGATTTTGCAAGCTGCCGAGGCCACCGAACGCCGAGCTCCACAGCGTTGCGTCGCAAACGGTGCCACGCCGGTGCGATCAGGCGATGCGGCGTGTCAGACCCCAGGCGGCAGGGACTCGTCGGCAATCACGCCATCGAGATTCGGCCCGTTCGACGAAGCGCGGAATCCCATGCCGTATCGCGCAAACGCCTGCCAGCAAGCATGCCGTACGGTTTCGTAAGTTGACGGCGACAGCCGGCCGGCCGTTTTGAGATCGTCGAGGGCGTGGAGAATCGCATCTCGCGCATCGAGAAAGCTCGGGTTGGCGTGGGTCAACTTGAGTCCATCGACAACGATCTGCCAGCTCAGGCGGTAGCCATCCGGATCGGAGTTGAGCGCCCGGCGAATGTTCCTCGTCATGGTCATGAGCGCGGCACACCAGACCTCGCCGGCGTCGTGCTCGTCCGTCATGGTGACGATGTCGCCGTATTTGAGGGGGAAGTTGTCGTCGTAGGGAGCGCTGCGGATGCCGCCGGGCCGCTTGGTCACCCACGCTCCGGTGACCACCTTCTCGGCAGCGGGGGGACGGAAGAAGTTCTGCACCGTCAGGGCGAAGTAGTCGCTCCACCCCTCCCCCATTCCGGCGCTCTGCGGCGCGTCGAGCGCGTGCGCATTGATTCGTCCGCCGACGAGGCGATTGGTCAACCCGTGCACGTATTCGTGGAAGACGACGTCGGCGTCGAAGGCGGTATGGCGATCGTTGAACAGACCCATGTTCATCAGCGGCGGCAAACCGTCGACCGGGGTGCTCATGTTCGCCACCCCGCTCACCGCACCGCTGTGCGCGCGCGCTCTGACCGGGTCGTTCCCCAAGCCCGTGCTCGTGAAGTTGGCTTCCTGAAAGTTCCCGGACGCCTCGTTGAACCCCAGGATGTAGAGGAAATCGTGCATGTAGTTGCAGAAGTAGAAGATGTTGAGAATTTTCTGGTCGTCGCCGCTGTCGTTGCTCGGGTTGAATTCCACGATCCCGCCATTCGGGACGCCCCGCAGAGTGGTCGTCGAAGCTCCCAAAGTTGCGCGCGTCGCGTTGCCTAGCGCCTGATCCGCCCCGACCCAATGCGCCGGGAAGCCCACCAATGGCGAGTTCGGCATGGCCGGGTAGTCGGTGATCGGCCGTGGAAAATCGATCATTCGCCGCGGCGTGTCGGCTGGATTGTGCTCGTACACGTTGCCGCGGGCCATCACCTGCATCATCGTGCTCTTGCAATAGAGGATCTCGCCGGACGTCTGATCGGCCGAGACGATGACGATGTACTGGTCCTCGTAGTTCGGCAGCGTCAGCGTGACATGCCAGGCGACGCGCGGGCCGGCCGGATGGTAGAAAACCAGCAGATAGGCCGGGATCTGGTTCTCGAACGGCCCATTGGTGACGACCGTCGGCCGGGCGACGAGCGGAAACCCGGCCACGACGGCGGGACGGAAATCCTTCACGTCGATCGCCGGCAGCTTGATCGTTCCCCCAAACCGGTCCTTTCGTTCCTCGCCGGCGGTTTTCGCCAGGTGCTCCGCGGCCTTCACGACGGCTTGCAGCACGTCGAGCTTCGGCTCGGTGTCCAGCCCCGCCTGCAGCGGGGCGCTGTCGCCGGCAGCTTCGGCCGCCTGTCCATTGGGCGCGAAGCGCACCGTGCGGGCCATCTGAAACACCGGCAGCCCCCGGTAGTGTTGCTGGAGGTGAACCGCGGCAGCCCCGACGCTGGTGAACTCCACGGTCGGATCCGGGACAAACTCCGCCGGCTCGGACGCGTCAAACCCAAGGGTCGACCTTTGTTGCTGGACGAACGCCATCGCTTTTTCGACCAGCGACCGCTCCGCTCCCGCCATTGCGGGTGCCCGCACCGTGACCGGTGCGGCGGTGATGGCGTTTGTCCTCGGTTCGGTGAGCGGCGCCGATTCAGCGCTGGCTGCTCCCCTGGCGGCGGCGAGAGTCCTGCCGAACGGGCGGGCATTGGTACGGCGCGTATCGAGCTCGCGGGGCATGGCTGATGCTCCTCTGGCGGTGAACTGGTTTGCGAAATCGGGCGCAACTGACGCCTTCGCTGTCACCCATGCGCCGGCGGCAAGCACGCGGGCGATGTCGGCTGCGAAGTCGCCGTCGATGAACGTGTCGTCCTTCTTGTGGTAGTTCGGGTTGGCCTCGGCAGCCGGCGATGCCGGCTCGGGTCCGCCGAAGAAGTCCTCGGATGCCACGCACGCTGCGTAGCCGCAGGCGTGGAAGGACGCGTGATCGCTCCGCCCCTCGGCCGGGTCGCCCTCCGGGGTCGCGCTGGTATAGACCTGCGGGGCATCCAGCTGCGGCGCCACGACAGCGGACACGCGTTGCAGCAATTTCGCCAGCAGCAACGATCGCTGCTCCACATCCTGGGAAGCGGAGTAGCCGGCGTGAATCTCCCACGCCCGCGGCAGCAGACGGTTGTAGCCGACCATATCCATTTGAAAGACCGCAACGATCGGGGCATTCATCAGCTTCTGCTGACGCGCGTAGGCCTTGCTGCCGACGAGGCCGTGCTCTTCGGCATTGAACAAGACGAAACGGATCGTTCGGTTGGGCGGCGCGTTCCCCGAAAGCGCGACGAAGCGCTCGGCAATCGACATCACGGCCGCCATGCCGCTGGCGTCGTCGTCGACACCGGGTGCCGGATCATGAGCGGCATCGTACGGGGTGCTGAAGGCCGCCGTGGAATCGAGGTGAGCCGTCACGAGAACCAATTCCGGCGACGCGCCGGTCAGTTCCGCTTCGACGTTGTACAATTGCCGGCCGGCGTGCGTGAACTTGTGCAGCCGGACAATCAATTTTCCCTGGCCGACAGATTGAAACTCTTGGGCGACGAACTTCGTCGCGGCCTCGTTTCCGGCATGGAAAATATGCCGGCTGGCGATCACGTCCGGGGCTGCCGTCGACATCGGACGCTTGCCGCCATAGCGTTCGGCCCGGTCCTGCAGGACAGCGCCGGTCATTCGCGCGAGCTCCTGCGACTCCTGGGGGGTGAGGTCCGATAATACGAACGCTGCAGCCGACGGCCTTATCCATGCCGGCGATCGCAGAGGGTCATCCGCACGAAATGGTTCAAGCAGGGAGGGATCAGGAAGCAGCTTGATCGTGTGGCCGTGGCGGGCGTCGTCGAAGTGGAACTCTTCGAGCGAACGCTCGGGCGGCAAGGCAACCACCAGGCCTTCCGCCGTCGAGCTCAGCACGAGCCTGGCGTCCTCATTGCTGGCGAAGAAGCGAGCCGATTCTCCGCGAGTGGACAGGAAGCCCGAAGCGGCTGCCGCATCGTCGCGCAAGATGTAGAGATCGGTGCGCAGCGGCACGTCTGCGGCGCCGAGGAGCTCCAGCTCGAAACGCATATTCATGATCGTCGGCACGACACGCAGGCTCGTCACGGCGTAGACCGTCGTTCCCTGCGAGCCCGTCACGTGCAGAGGCACCAACGGCAATGCTCGCAGAGCATCGCGCCAGTTTGATCCCGCGTCGCGGGCGGGAACGGTGATCCGGATGTATTGCAGCTGTTGTCCGGCCAACACCTCCGAGACAAGCAACGGGTGCGGCGCGACTCTCCAACCGGCGTCGAGCGCGAAGCCCCGCTCCTTCGCATCTTCGCCGACAAAGATGCAGCGCCTCGGGGCATCGGCGAAGCCCGCCCGCTCGGCGGCCCGCCGGAAGATTTCAGGGGAGTCCTTCGTCAGCCCCACGTCCTTGCTGTAGATCAGCAGCGACGGATCGAAGTAGCTGAGCAACCCCGCTGCGCGCAGGACCTCGTTCACGGCCGGTCCGCCATCATCGCCCGTGTTCGAGATCACTCCGAGCCTGAGACCACGGCGTTGAAGCTCGCCGAGCACCGACTGGGCAAACGGGAACACGTTGAAGCCGACCAGGTGATAGGGAGGCGGCGACAAGACGGGAGTGCCCAAGGTATCCCCGAGATCGAAGAAAACGACCGCAGGCGTATCGCTGGCTGTCATCCCGGAACCCTCCTGCTCATCGCGGCTGCCGCGTCATCTTGCGCGGCATTTCCGCAATTGGTGTGACGGACCGAAACGCGAGGATCATGGATACAACTTATACACTA
>JBEVIH010000250.1:0-10305 GCA_040510815.1 Xanthobacteraceae bacterium
TGGCCAGTATGGGCCACCGGCGGCGACACCGATACAAGCAAGTACGGACCCCGCCGCCTTAGGTGCTGGGGCCGTTGCTATTGTGGTGTCTCTATTCGTCGTCCCCGGCAATTTTGGTATTATCAATTTAGTCGTCAGCATCACCCTACTGGCCGTAATATTTGGCTATGTGTGGCCGCACCGGCGATTGCCGCTTCAAAGCTTAGCCGTAGGTGCCGCGGTCGGGTTGGCCTCAATACCGGCAATAGGCTTTTTTGATGAAACTGTCCGGTTTCAAGCGCCTCCGGCCGCCCAGAACGGCAAGCGCCAGCAGCAGGAGCCCGGCGGCAAGCCGACGGACCGCCCCAAAGAGCCCGTTAAAGGCACCACGGCCCCCCTAGACTACCTCACCGCCGCTGTTCTCACTGGCGATATTGTTTGGGATTGCTCTACGAACAAGTGCAGCGACAGCAAAGAACCGCGGTCGAACGTCCCTGATAGAGATCTAGCTATCGGCTGGCTGGCTGTATTGGCTGTGACCTATTCCTTGGATCGCTTCCGTCAACGCCTGCCGGCGACAACACAATCAGAACCCGCAGATGCCAGAGAAGGGTCGCGAACTGTTGATCCGTCATGATCCGGCAGCCTGTCGCGACATTCTGACATTGCTTGCTTTTGGGGCACGTTCCGACCATCATTTTCTCAGAATCGTCATTGATTCAAAAGAGGTTGCTCTCGCCTATATGGCGGGCGCGGCCGCCTGATTGGCGCGGCTTTGAGGAGACCTCCCATGGCCATGGACGCGAACGAGATCGAGCGGCTGATCAAGGCGCGCATCCCCGACGCCGAGGTGACGATCCGCGATCTCGCCGGCGACGGCGACCACTACGCGGCGACCGTGCTGTCGGAATCCTTCCGCGGCAAATCGCGGGTGCAGCAGCACCAGATCGTCTAT
This sequence comes from Xanthobacteraceae bacterium, assembly GCA_040510815.1. Classification (GTDB taxonomy): domain Bacteria; phylum Pseudomonadota; class Alphaproteobacteria; order Rhizobiales; family Xanthobacteraceae; genus VAZQ01. The sequence goes on from JBEVIH010000250.1 coordinate 935, forward strand.
GAGGCGCTCAAGGCCGAGATGGGCGGCAAGCTGCACGCGCTGGCCTTGCAGACCGGCACGCCCGAGCGCTGAGCCGATCGACGATGGGAGGGCGTGCGCTTTGATGACGGCGGCGGGCGCGCCCGCGCAACCGGTCTCTTCCAACGGCGTCAAGACGCTGGCGCCTGAGGGCGCCATCAAGCCTACCGGCACCTGGGCGCTCGGCACCCGCGCCGGCGATTTCGTCTACGTCGCCGGCATGCGCGGCATCGACCCGAAGACCAATACGCTGGTGGAGGGCGAGGAGGCGCGCATCCGCCAGGGCTTCCTCAACATGCAGCTCATCGCCGAGTCGGAGGGCGCCAGCCTGCGCGACGCGGTGCGGATCGTCGTCTACGTCACCGACATGTTTCGCTTGCGGCCGTTGGTGAACAAGGTGCAGGAGGAGCTGTGGGGGCAGGGACCCTACCCGCCACGCACCATCCTGGAGGTCCACCGCCTCAATCAGGACGACATTTTCGAGGTCGAGGGGACGTTCTACGCGCCTGCAAAAAAGTGACCGCAGCCGTGCAATCTCCCCCTTGGGATGCAGGCCGCCTTTGCGCTACATATATCCGGGAATGGGCCGGAATCGTCGGCCTGCCGCGTCCGGACTGACACAGGGATCTGATCATGGCCATCGAGCAATTCATCGACAACGAGGTCAAAGGCAACGACGTGGTGCTGTTCATGAAAGGCACCCCGCAATTCCCCATGTGCGGGTTCTCCGGCCAGGTGGTGCAGATCCTCGACCATCTCGGGGTGTCCTATAAGGGCCTCAACGTGCTCGAATCCGACGACCTGCGAAACGGCGTCAAGACCTACTCCAATTGGCCGACCATCCCGCAGCTCTACGTCAAGGGCGAGTTCGTCGGCGGCTGCGACATCATCCGCGAGATGTTCCAGGCCGGCGAGCTGCAATCGCTGCTCAAGGATAAGGGCGTGCAGGTGAAGGCGCCGGCGGCCTAGTTCGCCCGCTCGCTTGGTTTTCCCGTTGACGGCGGTGGCAGTGTGGATGCCGAATATCGGCATCCGGTAGTCGGGGATTGCAAACGCCATGCCTCGCCAGGCGCTCGCCTTTGCTCTCGCGTTTGGCGCAATTGCGGTCGCCGGCGCCGCGCAGGCCCACATCACCGAGATCCGGATCGACGCGGTCGAGCCGTTCGCCGAGGGACAGGCCTTCGGCGAGGTTGGGTCTTATCTGCGCATCACAGGCGTCGCCAAGGGCGAGCTCGATCCGTTCTCGCCGCAGAACAAGGTGATCGTCGACCTCGACAAGGCGCCGCGCAACGCCCGCGGCATGGTCGAGTACGAGGTCGATATCTTCGTGCTGCGTCCGGCCGATCCCGCCAGGGGCAATGGCCTCCTGTTCTACGAAGTCCTCAACCGCGGCAACAAGCAGATCGGCCAACGGCTGCATGACCTCATCGGGAGCGAGGCCGCCGCGCAGAACGATCCCAGGAGCCGCGCGCACGCCGGCAACGGCTTTCTGTTCGAGCGCGGCTACACCGTCGTGTGGTCGGGATGGGATCCCGACGTGTCAAAGGGAAACGCCACCATGGGCGCGGGCCTGCCGGTGGCGATGGAGGACGGCCGGCCGCTGGTGCGGCGTGTCCGCGAGGAGATCCAGGTCGGCAAGCGCCGGTCGGCCGACGTCGAGGCGGTCCGGCTCAGCTATCCGGCCGCTTCCACCGACAGGAGCAGGGCGCAGTTGACCGTGCGGGCGCGCGCCTCCGATCCTCGCGTCGTGGTCCCGCCGCAGCAATGGGAATTCGCCGACGCCCGCTCGATTAGGCTCTTGCCGAAGGGCACCAGGTTCACGCCGATCTCGATCTACGAGCTCTGGTACGAGGCCACCGAGCCCAAGGTGCTCGGCATCGGCTTTGCCGCCACGCGCGACTTGGTGTCGTTCCTGCGCTACGAGCGCGCCGACGACAAAGGCACGGCGAACCCGCTGGCGGAAACGGGCGGCGGCATTCGTCATGCGGTGGCTTTCGGTGGATCACAGAGCGGCCGCTACCTGCGCCATTTCATCGAGCTCGGCATGAACAAGGACACCCAGACGCGGCGCGTATTCGAGGGAATGTTCGCGCATACCGCGGGCGCCGGGAAGGTGTTCGCCAATCACAGCTTCGGGCAGCCCGGCCGCACCTTCACCCAGCACGAGGATCACGACTATCCCGAGAACTGGTTCCCGTTCAGCACCGCGTCCACGATCGACAAGCTCTCCGGCAAGACCGGTGCGCTGTTTCGCGGCGACGGCTTCGATCCGCTGCTGATCGAGACCAATACCTCGACCGAGTATTGGCAGAAGGGCGCCTCGCTGCTCACCACCGATCCGGCTGGCGGACGCGACTTGAGCCTGCCGGAGTCTTCGCGCGTCTACCTGATCGCCGGGACCCAGCACGGTGGCCGCGCCGGGCTCGACTCGCGGCCCGGCGCCTGCGCCAATCCGACCAATCCGATGAGCCCGGGGCCGGCCTTGCGCGCGCTCGTGGTCGCGCTGGAGCAATGGGTGACCAAGGGCGTCGCACCGCCGGCCAGTCGGGTGCCGTCGATCTCGGCCGGGACGGCGGTCGAGTATGCGGACGTGCGCATGCCGCCGATCAGGGGATTGGCGCTGCCGCCCGGCGGCAACCTGATCGGGCCGCCGGTCGATTGGATCAATCCGCCCGGAACCCGCACCGAGATTCGGGTGACACGGGGTGAGCCCTTCTACGGCACGCGCGTCTCGGCGGTCGACCGCGACGGCAACGAGGTGGCAGGCATCCGGCTGCCGCCGATCGCCGTGCCGCTCGCCACCCATACCGGCTGGAACGTCTATCGGCAGCAACCCGAGGAGCTGTGCGACCGCGACGGCTCGTTCGCGCCGTTGGCCAGGACCAAGGCCGAGCGCGAGGCGAGCGGCGACCCGCGCTTGTCGGTCGAGGAGCGTTACGGCTCGCGCGCGGCCTATGTGGCGAAGGTCAAGGCCGCGGCCGACGCGCTGGTCGCCGAGCGGCTGTTGCTGCCGGCGGACGCCGCCGCCTACCTGAAGGCGGCGGAGAGCAGTGATCGGTTTTGAGAGCGCTCGCCCGGCGCCCGGGCATCGTCAGACCGTGGACAAAGGCGCACGCGCCGACAACGTTCGCCTCTCCGCACGGTAAGCATGGCGTGCGACGTGCCCACCGGCTCTCGCCGTCCGAAAAAAGCGTGGGCACGGCGCGCAAGGACGCGCCTTTGCCCACCCTACAGGAACAGGAATCGCGTCAGCGCGAATAGAACTCGACCACGAGGTGCGGTTCCATCATCACCGGGTAGGGCACCTCGGTGATGGTGGGAATGCGGGCGAGCTTGGCGGTCATCTTGGAGTGGTCGACCTCGATATAGTCGGGCACGTCGCGCTCGCCGAGCCCGGTCGCCTCCAGCACCAGCGCCAGCTGCTTCGACTTGTCCCTGACCTCGACCTGGTCTCCGGCCTTGAGCCGGTAGCTCGGGATGGTGACCCGCCGTCCGTTCACCTTGACGTGGCCGTGGTTGACGAACTGGCGGGCCGCGAACACCGTCGGCACGAACTTGGCGCGGTAGATCATGGCATCGAGGCGCCGCTCCAGAAGCCCGATCAGGTGGGCGCCGGAATCGCCTTTCATCCGGATCGCCTCCTCGTAGATGCCGCGGAACTGCTTCTCCGAGATATTGCCGTAGTAGCCGCGCAGCTTCTGCTTGGCGCGCAACTGCACGCCGTAGTCCGAGAGCTTGCCCTTGCGACGCTGGCCGTGCTGGCCGGGGCCGTATTCGCGGCGGTTGACGGGGCTCTTCGGGCGGCCCCAGACATTCTGGCCCATGCGGCGGTCGATCTTGTATTTCGCCTCGTGGCGCTTGGTCATCGCGTCCTCATGTCGTGTTGCGTGCGAGGATCGCGCCCTCCTCTGTCCCGGCCTATTGGCGGAACCGACAGGTCTTGGCCGAAGCGCCGGCGCAACACCGCGGGTCGCGAAACGCCGCGCCGGCCCAACGGCCGGCGGTGCGCGCGGTTTCTAGGCGGAAAGCCGCCTCAAGTCAAATCGGTTCAACGTACTCGGAGCCGGGGCCGAGCGGTGCAGCGGAGCTATTTCACCGTCTGATAGACGTCGATCTCGACGGCGCCCCCCAGCATCGAGCGCCAGGTCTGCACATAGGCCTGAAAGCGCGGGTCGCTGGCGATGCGCTGGCGGTTGAGCTCGAGCGCCTCAGGGGTATCGTATTCGATCTCGTGGATGTAGCGCGCCGGGTCGTCGACGTTCTGCAGCAGGCGCACGCGCGCGCCTCCGAACGCCTCGAAGAACGGCGCCGCCGCCTTGACCATCGACAGCAGATGCGCCGAATCCGCGTTCGGCAGCGTGAATTTGAACTGCAGCGTTCGGCGGACCGTCCGAGCTTCTTTCTTGGCCATCGCACCCACCGCCGACAGCATGGCACGGGGCGGCGGCCGCCGACAATGCTATTGGGCGATCCCGAACCGCGCCAGCGCCGCGGCCAGCGCAGGCGCGGGCGCTAGGCCCGACGTGAAGGCAATGCGTGCCGGGGCCGGCGTTTGTGCGCCCGCGTTCGGCCCCATCAGATCGACCACCCGCCGCGCGATCGCCGGTGCCGGGTCGATATAGTTCACCGGCCAGGGCGCCAGCCGGATGAGGCGATCGAGCAGCAGCGGATAGTGGGTGCAGGCGAGCACGATCGTGTCGGTGCGCCGCCCGTCGGCGTCCACGAAACAAGGCGCAATCTCTTCGGCGATCGCGGCGTCATCGGCGGGCGCGCCTTTGAGCTCCGCTTCGGCGAGGGCCGCGAGCCGGGCCGAGCCGACCAGGGTGACGTCGCTGCCATTGGCGAAGTCGCGAATGAGCGCGCGGGTATATTCGCGGCGCACGGTCGCCTCGGTGCCGAGCACCGACACCCGCCGGGTCACCGACGCCGCGCAGGCCGGCTTGATTGCCGGCACGGTGCCAACGAAGGGCAGCGAAAAGCGCGCGCGCAGTTGCGGCAGCACCAGCGTCGAGGCGGTGTTGCAGGCGATGACGACGAGCTCCGGCCGGTGCGCGTCGATGAGCTCGGCCATGAGAGCGACCACGCGCGCCACGAGCTCGGCCTCGTCGCGGCCGCCATAGGGAAAGAACGCGTCGTCGGCGACGTAGAGGTAGCGCGCGTCCGGCCGCGCATTGGCGATCTCGCGGAACACCGTGAGGCCGCCGAGGCCGGAATCAAACACCAGAATGGTTGCAGGCCGTTTGCTTGTCATGCGCCGGGACACGGTCGATCCCCGCTTTCGCGGCGGACGGGGCTTGCGCAGACTGCCTCAGCGTGCCTGCGGTCCGGCCAATGACTTGGCAAAAGTTGTGGCCTAAATCAGGGCCGAGGCTCAAGCCGGTGTCGGCCCGATCAGGTCGAGGTGCGGCCGCTCGGTTCGGGTCGGCGGCGGGCTTGTTTTCTTTTCGATGCTCTGCGGCGGTTCCGTCCGCGGCGGCGAAATCAGCCCGCTCACCACCGTGAAGGTCGCGAGCATGATCGCCGCCAGATTGCCGTCCCAATAGTCGTTGAAGGCGACCGCGCCGAGCGCATAGGCCCAGAACGGAAACGCCACGGTGGAGACGCAGGCGTTGGTGACCCAGGCATCGCCCTCTTCGCGCACGTACCAGACGAACAGCGGCGCGAGCACGAGGCCGACCAAAAGCGCGCACAGCGCGACCGTCGACACCGGCACGCCGGCCATGGCCGCGGCCTTGCCGCCGGTCTTCACCGCCTGCTCGAGGATGACGTTGATGAAGACGAAGAAGGCAAGCACCTCGCCTGGGACGTATTTCGCGATGCGTTCGAGGTAGTTGTCGGCTTCGGGTGCCGCCGGCTGTGCCGCGGCGCCGAGGCGGTGGGGGCGCATGTCCTCCCGTCCGGCGATCGCGAGATCGTCGGTCGCCTGTTTCGGAACCCGCACCAGACGGCTCATGATGCCCTCCTTGTCGCGTGCGGCGGCGACGTTAGGTCACCCCCGCGAGTCGGGCAACAAAGCGGCTGGCAAGCTGTGGATGTGGTGTTGATGGGCGGTGGAAAAATCGCCCGAGGGGACGGCGGGCGCGTTGGCGATCGCCAGGGTCGGCAAGCTCGGGACGGCGGGACGTTGCGTCCGGCAGGATGCCGGCCGCCGCTCAGGAGGTCTTGCCGAACACGCGCTTGAAGATCGTGTCGACGTGCTTGAGGTGATAGCCGAGGTCGAAATTTTCCTTCAGTTCCGCCTCGCTCAGGTGCTTGCGCACGTCCTTGTCGGCCGCGAGCAGCGACAAGAAGTCGTCCTCGCCGCGCCATGCCTTCATGGCGTTTTTCTGCACCAGCCGATAGGCGTCCTCGCGCGCGACGCCTTTCTGGGTGAGCGCGATCAGCACCCGCTGGGAATGCACCAGCCCGCCCAGGTGATCGAGGTTCTTGCGCATGTTCTGCGGGTAGACCACGAGCTTGTCGATGATCGCCGCCATGCGTATGAGCGCAAAATCGAGCGTCGCGGTGGCGTCGGGACCGATCATGCGCTCGGCCGAGGAATGCGAGATGTCGCGCTCGTGCCAGAGCGCCACGTTCTCCAGCGCCGGCGTCACATAGGCGCGCACCATGCGGGCAAGCCCGGTGACGTTCTCCGACAGCACCGGATTGCGCTTGTGCGGCATGGCGGAGGAGCCCTTCTGGCCCTCGGAGAAGAACTCTTCGGCTTCCAGCACCTCGGTGCGCTGCAGGTGGCGGATCTCGGTGGCGAGCCGCTCGAGCGAGGAGGCGACGACGCCGAGGGTGGCAAAATACATGGCGTGGCGGTCGCGCGGGATCACCTGGGTCGAGGCCGGCTCGACCGCCAGCCCCATCGCCTTGGCGACATGCGCCTCCACGCGCGGGTCGACCTGCGCGAAGGTGCCGACGGCCCCCGAGATCGCGCACACTGCGACCTCCTTGCGTGCTGCTTCGAGGCGGTGCCGTGCGCGCAAGAACTCGGCATAGGCATAGGCGAGCTTGAGGCCGAACGTGGTCGGCTCGGCGTGGATGCCGTGCGAGCGGCCGATGGTCGGGGTCAGCTTGTGCTCGAAGGCGCGGCGCTTGAGCGCGGCCAGGAGCTTGTCGACGTCGGCGATCAGGAGATCGGCCGCCCGCACCAGCTGCACGTTGAGGCAGGTGTCGAGCACGTCGGAGGAGGTCATGCCCTGGTGCACGAAGCGCGCCTGCGGCCCCACGATCTCGGCGAGGTGGGTGAGGAAGGCGATCACGTCGTGCTTGACCTCGCGCTCGATTTCGTCGATGCGCGCGACGTCGAATTTGGCCTTCTTGCCTTTCTCCCAGATCGTCTTGGCGGCGGCCTTCGGAATGATGCCGAGCTCGGCCATGGCGTCGGCCGCGTGCGCCTCGATCTCGAACCAGATGCGGTAGCGCGTCTGCGGGTCCCAGATCGCGGCCATCTCGGGCCGGGTGTAGCGCGGGATCATTGGTGGCCTTGCCTACGGACTTCGCTCATTCTCCAGCCGCGCGCGGTCGTGCGGCGCGCTGTAGTCGACCGGCGTTCCCTTGGGGATGATGCCGACCGGATTGAGCCGCGCGATCGACCAGTAATTGATCACGTAATAGCGCGCTTTCACGGTCTGCGCGATGCCGGGCATCTGGTAGAGCTCGCGCATGTAGTTCGAGAGGTTGGGGTAGTCGGCGATCCGCTTCTTGTTGCAGCGGAACAACGAGAAATAGGCGACGTCGAACCGCACCAGAGTCGGGAACAGCCGCCAGTCGGCCTCGGTGATCGTCCGGCCAAGCAGGTAGCGTTGGCGCGCGAGCCGCGCCTCGAGCTCGTCGAGAGTGGCGAACAGCGCGTCATAGGCCGCCTCGTAGGCGGCCTGCGACTTGGCGAAGGCGCAGCGATAGACACCGTTGTTGACGTTGGCGTAGATCGCCTCGTTGAGGCGGTCGATCTCGGCGCGCAGCGGCTGCGGATAGAAGTCGACGCCGTCGCTCGCGATGCCGTCGAACTCGCTGTTGAGCATGCGGATGATGTCGGGCGACTCGTTGTTGACGATGCGCCCGGTCTTCTTGTCCCACAAGGTCGGGACCGTCACCTTGCCGGTGTAGCGCGGGTCGGTCGCGGTATAGGCCTCATGCAGATAGTGGAAGCCGTTGACGCCGTCGGGCGTGCAGTCCGGGAAGGCGGGATCGTCCTCGAAGGTCCAGCCCTGCTGCCGCAGCCCCGGGATCGCATAGGCGACGGTGATCGCGCCTTCGAGGTTCTTGAGCGATCGATAGATCAGGGTGCGGTGCGCCCACGGGCAGCCGTGCGCGACGTAGAGGTGATAGCGCCCGGCCTCGGCCTTGAACCCGGACGAGCCGTCCGCCGTGATGCGGTCGCGGAAGCGGCTGTCCGCGCGCCGGAACTCGCCGCCGGTCCCGGTCTCCTGCGGCAGCTCGCCGTCGCGCCAGACGCCGTCGACCAGGACACCCATCAGGCGGCCTCGCCGCGCGCGAGCGCCGCGGCATTGCGGATCGCCGCGATATTGGCGCGGTAGTTGTCGACGCCGCCGCCTTTGAACACGGCGGAGCCGGCAACCAGCACGTTGGCGCCGGCCTGCGCGACGCGAGCGGCGTTCTCCGGCGTGATACCGCCGTCGACCTCGATGTCGATCGGGCGGCCGCCGGCAAGCGCGCGCAGCCGCGAGATCTTCTCGATCGCGGAGGGGATGAAGGCCTGCCCGCCGAAGCCGGGATTGACCGACATCACCAAAATGAGGTCGACCAGGTCGATCACCGGCTCGATCGTCTCCACGCCGGTGCCGGGGTTGAGTGTCACGCCCGCCTTCTTGCCGAGCGCACGAATCGCCTGCAGCGAGCGGTGGACGTGCGGGCCGGCCTCCACGTGCACGGTGATGATGTCGGAGCCGGCCTTGGCGAAGGCTTCGAGATAAGGGTCGCAGGGCGCGATCATCAGGTGGACGTCGAACACCTTCTTGCTGTGCGGGCGCAGCGCCTTCACCACGTGCGGGCCGAGCGAGATGTTGGGCACGAAGTGGCCGTCCATCACGTCGACGTGGATCCAGTCGGCGCCGGCGGCATCGACCGCGCGCACCTCCTCGCCGAGCCTGGCGAAGTCGGCGGACAGGATCGACGGGGCGACGAGCAGCGGACGGGGCATCAGGGGACCTCCGGAACGCGCCGTTCGCCTAACATGGGCGAGGGCAGCGGGCAACGAGCCCCTGCCGCGCGGCGCTTGCGGCCCCCATGTAGAATGTGCACGGGTCTTCCCTCGGCCGAAGTCGGAGAGCTAAGACATAGGCCAATAAGATATGGCCAAGCCCGGGATCCCCAACTCCAGGACGGAGTAAAATATATAAGAAGAT
>JBEVIH010000251.1:0-22248 GCA_040510815.1 Xanthobacteraceae bacterium
ACGCCTTTCTCGCCGGCACCAGCAGGACTTGCATCGACTGCGACCTCTCTGGCCGCGACCTGAGCGAGCGCGATTTCAAGCGCGCTCGGCTCGATCGCGCCAAGTTGCGGGATGCGAACCTCGCCGGCGCGACCTTGTTCCGCGCCGTGCTGGTGCGGGCCGATCTCGGCGGCGCCAAGCTCAAGGACGCCAATCTCAACCTTGTCGACGCCAAGTGGGCCGATCTCTCCGGCGCCGACCTGACCGATGCCTTGCTGTTCGAAGCCGACCTCGCCAGCGCCAATCTCGCGGGCGCCAACCTCTCGGGCGGACGGCTCGGGCGCGCACGCCTCAACCAGGCCAATCTCGAGGGCGCCACGCTCATGCGCGCCGATCTGCGCGGCGCGCGGCTCGCGGGCGCCAGGCTCAAGGGCGCCGACATGCGCGGCGTGCGGCTCGACACTCAGAACCTGCGCGGGATGGATTTGCGCGGTATCGATTTTCGCATGGGCGACATGGTCGAGGCCGACCTCACCGGCGCCGATCTGCGCGACGCCAACCTCGCCGGCGTCGATCTGTTCGGCGCCAAGCTCAACGCCGCCGATTTGCGTGGGGCCAATTTCGAGGGCGCCAACCTGGCCAACGCCATCCTGACCGACGCCCAGCTCGAAGGCGCCAGGTTCGAGGCCGCGATCATGCCGGACGGCCGGCGCGACCGCGCCAATCCATCGCAATGAGCTCTCGGCCGTAAGGGAGGCCCACATGCGCAAGGATAGAAGACGTAACGACATGACCGACGCCGATTTGGCGGCCGGCAACGGCGTGCTCAATCGCCGCATTTTTCTCGAGCGCGCATTGCTGGCCGGCGCAGCGAGCGCCGCGGGCGCGGCCGGCGCCGGCGTCTCAGACGCGCGGGCCGAGCCGCTCGCGGTGCCGCGCTGGATGAAGGAGCCGGGCGCCCAATTCACCGCCTATGGGCAACCCTCGCGGTTCGAGGCCAAGGTGGTGCGCGCCTTCGCGGCGGCCGCCAATCCGGCGACCTTGGGGATCGGCACCGCGCGCACGCCGCTTCAGCTGCTCACCGGGATGATCACACCGAACGGCCTGCATTTCGACCGCAGCCATTCCGGCACACCCGATATCGATCCCGATCAGCACCGGCTGCTGATCCACGGGCTGGTGAAGCGGCCGCTCGTGTTCACCATGGAGGCGCTCGCGCGCTACCCGATGGAGTCGCGCATCGCCTTCGTCGAGTGCGGCGGCAATTCGGGCGCGCTCAACGCCCCGCAGGCGCAGCCGCTCAACGCGCAGGCGATCCACGGCCTGGTCTCGTGCGCGGAATGGACCGGCGTGCGGCTGGCGACGCTGTTGGACGAAGCCGGCGTCGAGCCGAGCGCCAAATGGGTGATCGCCGAGGGCGCCGACGCCGCCGCGATGAGCCGCAGCGTCCCGCTCGCCAAGTGCATGGATGACGCGTTGCTGTGCCTCTACCAGAACGGCGAGCGGGTGCGGCCGTCGAACGGCTACCCGGTGCGGCTGCTGCTGCCGGGCTTCGAGGGCAACATGAACGTGAAATGGTTGCGCCGTCTCAAGCTCGCCGAGGCGCCGGCCATGACCAAGGACGAGACCTCGAAATACACGATCCTGCTCAAGGACGGCAAAGCCTGGCAGTTCGTGTTCCCGATGGAGGTGAAATCGATCATTACCCAGCCGTCGCCCGGCCTGACGTTGAAAGGGCAGGGGTTCTACGAAATCTCCGGTCTCGCCTGGTCGGGCAACGGCCGCATCCGACAGGTCGAGATTTCGGCCGATGGCGGGGCGAGCTGGGCGCTCGCCGCCCTGCAGCAACCGGTGCTGCCGAAGGCGCTCACGCGCTTCCGCGCCGCCTGGCGCTGGAACGGTGCTCCCGCGGCCCTGCAAAGCCGCGCCGCCGACGACACCGGCATGGTGCAGCCGACGCGCGCGCAATTCGCCGCCGAACGTGGCCTGCGCGGCCTCTATCACTACAACGCCATCGCCACGTGGCGGATCGACGAGAAAGGGGAGGCGACCAATGCCTATGCGTAAGCGCCTCGCCACGGCGGCGATCATCTGCGCGGCGATCATGGCCGCCGCGCCCGTCATTTGCGCCGAAGGTCCCGGCCTCGGCCAGCCGATCGCGCCCGCCGATCTGGCGCCCTGGGACATCAGCATCGGGCCCGACGGCGCCGGTCTGCCACCCGGGCGGGGAACGGTGGCGCAGGGCGAGGCGGTCTACGCCAGCCACTGCCAAGCCTGTCATGGCGAGAAGGGCGCCGGCCGGCCCAACGACCCGCTGGTCGGCGGTGTGGGCACGCTGCCCTCCGACCGGCCGCTGAAGACGGTGGGCAGCTATTGGCCGTACGCCACCACCTTGTTCGACTATGTCCGCCGCGCGATGCCGTGGAGCGAGACCAAGTCGCTGAGCGACAGCGACCTCTACGCGGTGTCGGCCTACATCCTCCATCTCAACGGCATCATCGGCGCCGATGCCACGCTCGACGCCCAGTCGCTGCCGAAGGTGACAATGCCGAACCGCGACGGGTTCATTCCGTTTCCGCGGCAGTGAGTGGCGACAAGTAGGGTGGGCAAAGGCGCGCGCTTGCGCGCCGTGCCCACGCGTAACCGCGAAAGAGTTTCGACTTCATATCGAGGCTTGATCCGCGTGGGCACAGCGCACGCGCTCGAGTTTGTGGGGATGGCGTGCGTGTCCGCGCGTGCGCCTTTGCCCACCCTACGCGATCATCACCTGTACCCCGGATCGAAGATCTCGAATCGCGTCCAGCTTTCGAACTGGCCCTGCCGGTAATTTCCCGTCGCCGGGTCGGTGTCGCTCTGGCCGGGCTTGCGCAGGAAGCGGGTCTCGACCAGCAGATGGCGCTCGGGCGAAGACTTCTCGCATCGCTGCTTGACGAAGATCCCGCCGACCGGCGTTTCCCCGGCGGCCGGAGCCAAGTCCGTGCAGCTCCACCCTTCGGGCTCGTAGCGATTGAAGACCGCCAGCCGCAGCAAATGCGCCATGCGGCGCTCGTGCGAGGGGGCGCGCGGATCGGTGACCAGGCGAAGCGCGCGCAGCGCCCCGCCGCGGTCGAACAGCGCCGACAGGATCACCGGGTGTCCGGCCAGCCGCGTCCCGCCCTTGCCGCGCGCATAGAGCGGATCGTCGATCGCCTTGCCGATATATTCGCTCTCGTCCTCGAACCGGGCATAGACCTCGTGCAGGCCGCTCTCTTCGGGCCGGCATTTGGCGAAATCCGACCAGTCGTCGATCCGCTGCCGCGGCGGTCCGCCGTTGCTGCCGCAAGCAAGCTCGCCGAAGCCGGACAGGCGCATCGATTGTGCATCGAGCCCGAGCTTCAACCCGCGCAGCTCCCCGCGATCGACGCCGGCCTGCGCGTGCGCTGCGGTGGCGGCGAACGGCCCCGCAAGCCACACCCCTACGCCGAAAACAACCGCCGCGCGCCCAACCCAGGCCAACGGCGTCATTTCTTCATCGGGTCGCACTGGCGCGTGTCCTTGCCCCAGAAGTCGACGCATTCGTCGTAGGTCGAGGCGCCGCGTCCGACCGCCTTGGCGAACAGATATTTGACCACGGCGTCGATCTCGCGCGGCTGCAAGGTTTCGCCGATCGGCGGCATGTCCTTGCCGAGATCCTCGCGGGTCATTCCGTAGCAGCGCTTGTCGTTGTAGGCGAACTGGTCGTGGTAGGGCATCCCGGTCACCGGCCGGCCGCATTTGACCACCTCGGCGAACTGTTCGCGCGTGAGGAAGGATTTGCGCAACGACAACGCAATGCCGCCGTAGCCGGTGTCGCCGGACGCGTCCCACTTGTGGCAGAACTGGCAATTGCCCTTGTTCTTGTAGACTTCCTTGCCGTACTCGATCACGCGCGTCTCCTCGGGAGAAAGCGAGGTTTGCGCGTGCGCCGGAAATCCCGCCAAAAACGCCGCGAGCAACACGGCTCCGAACGCGAGTCTGCTACGCATCACGGTGCGAACGCCGGCGCGGGATCGCGCCGGCGCATATTGTTGTGTGTCGGCTATTGCTGCTCGAACACATAGAGCATGGACGCCGTCGCCGTGTGCTTGAGCTCGGGCGCGTGCGACCAGACGTTCTGCGGCTGGCGCGACCCCACCAGAACGGCGACGTATTGCTTGCCGTTGACCGCATAGGTGACCGCCGGCGCGTTGATGCCGGTGCCGGTGTTGAAGCTCCACAGCTCTTCCAGCGTCTTGGCGTCGTAGGCGGCGAACGTGCCGTCGTAGTGGCCCAGGAACACCAGGTTGCCGGCAGTCGCCAGCGCGCCGCTGTAGTTCGGATATTCGAGCTTGAGCCTGACCTTGGTTTCTCCGGTGGTCGGATCGAGCGCCTTGATGCTGCCGTAGAGCCGCTCGGTCGGCCTGCCGGCGCCGCCGGCAAACCGCTCGCGCCATTTCACCGGGCCGCCCTGGTCCTCGAAGTCTTTCTGCTCGACCGTCTCGACCGTGTTGCAGCCTTCAATCGACGGGATGTAGAGCAGCCCGAGCTCGGGATTGTAGGCGCCGGGCTCCCAGTTTTTGCCGCCGTAGTGCGACGGGCAGAGCCGGTCGCTCTTCGGCTTGGCGCGCGAGCTATGGCTGCCCGGGGCGTATTCCTGGACGTCGGTATTGGGATTGTAGTTGAGCGGCCGGCCGGTCTTCGGATCGAGTCCGGGCGTCCAGTTCAGCTGGTCGACATACTGCTTGCCGAGGATGAACGAGCCGTTGGTGCGGTCGAGCGCGTAGTAGAAGCCGTTGCGCGCGGCATGCACGACCAGCTTGCGGTCCTCGCCGTTGATCTTGGCGTTGATGATCTGGTGCTCGGAGATCTCGTCGTAGTCGTAGGGGTCGTTCGGGGTGTACTGGAAACCCCACTTGATCTTGCCGTCCTTGGGATCGAGCGCGAGCACGCTCGCGGCCCATTTGTTGTCGCCCGGCCGATATTCCGGATCCCAGTCGGGGCCGGCATTGCCGATGCCCTGATAGAAGGTGTCGGTCTCAGGATCGTAAGTGGCGGTCTCCCAGACCGAGCCGCCGCCGTGCTTGTAGCGCTCCTTGCCGTCTTTCCAGGTCTCGTGTCCGGGCTCGCCCGGCCCCGGGATCGTGTAGGTGCGCCAGACCTGCTTGCCGGTATTGAGATCGGTGCCGTCGATCCATCCCCGGACGCCGTACTCGCCGCCGGCGACGCCGACGATGCCGATGTCGCGGATCACCAGCGGCGCCAAGGTGAGCGTTTCGGCGAATGCCGGGTCGGCGACCTTGCGCTCCCACACCATTTCGCCGGTCGCCTTGTTGAGCGAGAACAGCCGGCCATCGAGCGAGATCGAGATGATCTTGTCCTTCCACAACGCCACGCCGCGGTTGTTGACCCCGCAGCACGCCACGTCGCCGGCCCAGGCCCGGTCGGTGGCGGGGTCGAACTTCCACTTGATGGAAGCCTTCTTGGGGTTGGTGACGTCGATGGCATAGACCGACCCCCAGCCGTCGGTGACGTACATCATGCCGTCCTCGACGATCGGGGTGGCTTGCAGATTGCCGTGTTTGTAGCGGCCGCCGCTCTCGTAGCCGCCGAGCGCGACCGTGAACGCCACCTTCAGATTCTTGACGTTGCCGGTGTTGAGCTGCTTGAGCTGGGAAAACCGCCAGCCCTCGTAGTTGCCGTGGTGCAGCAGCCAGTTGTGCGGCTCCTTGTAGACGTTGAGCGCGCGCTCGTGGGTCATGTCGGCCGCCCCGACCGGGGTCAGCGCGGTTGCCACCAGCAACGAACTGGTCAGAACGCCGGCGAAAGCCAGAGTTTTCATCGCATCCTCCCGTGCGCGCCGACGCGCGATGGCCCGGCGCCTTTATTTGTTGTTCTGGTTGTCAATGGCGAGGCTGCGTTGGCGCATGCAGGTCGCCAATCCGTCCAACCAATGACGGTAGTGCCGCGTGCAACGGAGGGTCAACATGCATCGCTGCATGGCTGGGTTGGGTCGACCGCCGTTCAGCCGTTCTAACGAGGCCGCGGTGGGAAGATGCCCAACGGAATCAGCGTGTGCAGGACGTCAGCTCGCTTTCCTCGATCGAGAAGATCGCGCCGGCCTCGACCTTGACGCCTCGAACGACGCAGGTGCGCCCGCTGACGTCGACCAGCTTCGCGTCGTAGGCGCCGGGCGCCACGCCGGTGATCCGCAGCCGCTCGTCGGGATCGACGGTGCCGTCCTTGTCGTTCTTGCATTGGTTCGGGCCCCAGGTCGTGGTCCCGGCCGGCGCCAGGTAGAATTCCGAGATCGTATATCGCGTCAGATTCCAGAACCGCGTCGGTCGCCCTTCGGCCATCGCCAACGATGCAATCACGGCGAGCGCGAGAACCATGGCCGAGAGTTTTGGCATGGCGGTCATGGCGGCTTTTTCATTCTGGTGACTGAGCCTATCATGCAACGGTGAAATCTTGCAGGGGGCTGCCAGCAAGCTTGAACGGGCAACGCGCCTGCGTCACTATCGAAACGGGCCTAAGGCGTTTCCGGCGAAGTGGTCGCCGCGGCAAACGCGTCAACGCAATAACGGTCTAGCCTCCCGCAATCGGCGTATCCGGCGATGACAATCCGCCTTCTGGAACGCGATTTTCCCACCGATCGCCTGCCGCTGCTGCGCTGGTTGATGTTCACCGGCGTGACGGCGTTCGGCTTCGTGGTCGCCTGGCATTACGGGCTGTTCCACCTGATGCTGGCGAGCGACAAGACCTATATTTCGGCGCTCATCACGGTTCTTTACGTGGCGATCTCGTTGCACTGCCTCATCCGCACCGCCGTGATCTCGCGCGAGCTCGACAGCGCCCAGCGCGTGTTCGCGCTGGTCAGCCGCGGCACGCCGGGATTCCGGGTGGTCGGGTCCGAGGTGGTCACCTCCGACGGCGTGAGACTGCCGCCGGGCCAGGTCACCGGTCACATCCGCAACCTGATCCTCAAAGCCGGCCTGCAGGGGCAGCACCGGCTCGATCAGACGCTGCTGCTGCGCGGGCTCGCGGATGCGCTCAGGGGACCCAATCAGCTCGGCGCCTTCGCCAGCGATGCGCTGATGAAGCTCGGCCTCTTGGGCACCATCATCGGCTTCATCCTGATGCTGGCGCCGATCGCCGGCCTCGACGCCGCCGACCGCGCCTCGGTGAAGAGCTCCATGGGGCTGATGAGCGACGGCATGGCGGTCGCGATGTATACGACGCTCACCGGGCTGGTCGGCTCGGTGTTGGTTCAGACCCAGTACTACATGCTCGACGAGGCGACCGCGAAGCTGTTCGGGCTCGCCACCGATCTCACCGAGGTGTTCGTCGTGTCCGTCCTCGAGCGGGAGCCCGCCGCCTCGCCGGAGGACGGGCTGCGACCGGCGCGGGTGGAGCTGCGCAGGACCAGTCCGCCGTAGCCGCGCGCAACGCGGCACAGCGAAGGAGGAAGATGGAGAGCTTCGGCAACTATCCGCGCGAGAAGTTCGATCCCTTCAGCGTGATGCTGTTCAAGGGATTGCAGGTCGTCGCCTTCCTGTTCTTCATCGCACTGCTGGTGATGAACCCGGAGGCGAAGTCCGGCAAGATCGACACCAAGGCCGAATTCCTGATCACCGCGAGCTGGCCCGACAGCCACCCCGACGACATCGACCTCTACGCCGAGGACCCGGCCGGCAACATCGTCTGGTATCACGTGCGCGAGGCCGGCTTCATGGTGCTCGACCGCGACGACCGCGGCGGCTTGAACAACACCATTCTCGTGGCCGGCAAGCGGATCTCGAGCCCGATCCGGCAGGAGACGGTCAGCATCCGCGGCATCGTGCCGGGCGAGTACACCGTCAACGTCAACCACTATCTCGCCACCACCAGCGCGCCGGTGCCGGTGTCCGTGAAGGTGGAGAAGATCAATCCCGCGCTCGAGGTCGTGCACTACGCCACGCTGCTGCTCGATCACACCGGACACGAGCGAACCGCGGTGCGCTTCCGCATCGCCGACGGCGGCAACGTGGTCGACGTCAATCATCGCGAAAAGTCACTGATCCAGTTGACCCGCAGCGTCCGCCGCTCGACCAAGTGACTTGACGGTAGCAGCGGGCAAAGCCGATGACCTCGACCGTGCTGGCCATCTCCGTCGCCTACGTGGTCATCGGCGTGCTGCTGCTGACGACCGGGCTGAGCTCGCGCTTTGCCTGGTGGGTGAAGGCGGCGGCGATCGTGGTGACCTCGGTGTTCTTCGTCGAGGTGTTCTTCGCCACCAAGGACCTGCTCGGGTGGCCGCGCACCGGCCCGCTGCCGGCCCGCTTCCAGTTGCTGTGGGTGAGGGTGGTCGAGCCCGACAGCAAGACCGGTGATCGCGGCGCGATCTATCTCTGGATCGAGGAGGTGGACGACAACAACGTGCCGGACGGCGTGCCGCGCTCCTACCGGCTGCCCTATTCGCGCCCGCTCGCCGACCGCTCGGCCAAGGCGCGCGACGAGATCATCCGCGGCCGTCCGCAGCAGGGCCTGGCGGAAGAAATCAGCGGCGAGGACACCAAGGAGGCCAAGAAGGAGGATCAGTCCAAGTCCGGAAGCCGCAGCGACTCCGGCCTGACCACCGTCGACCT
Source organism: Xanthobacteraceae bacterium (assembly GCA_040510815.1). GTDB lineage: Bacteria > Pseudomonadota > Alphaproteobacteria > Rhizobiales > Xanthobacteraceae > VAZQ01. The sequence goes on from JBEVIH010000251.1 coordinate 8,601, forward strand.
CGAGCAGTTCCAGCTGTTGCAGCAGGCGCAGCGGGTGGAGTTCGCGCCGATGCCGCTGCCGACCCTGCCGCCGAAGGTGCCGTGAACGAAGCGAGTGGCGAATAGTTCGGTAGGGTGGGCAAAGGCGCGCTCTTGCGCGCCATGCCCACGCGTCGCATCAATCGCTCGCTTCGCATCGCGTGGGCACGGCGCTGCGGTGTTCGGCGCGGCGCGCGTAGAGTTCTTGGATCGCGCCTTTGCCCACCCTACGGCGTCTCGCTCTTTCGCCCCGTCATCGACAAGAACGCCTCCTCGATGGTCGCCGTTCCGGCACCGGCGACGAGCTTGGCCGGGGTGGTGTCCGCCAGCACCTTGCCGCGATGCAGCACGACGACGCGGTCGGCCTCCGGCACCTCGTCGCACAGATGCGTCGCCCACAGCACCGCCACCGCGCGCTCGGCGCGCATCGCGAGGATCAGCTTGATCAGGTCGCCGCGACTTTGCGGGTCGAGCCCGACGGTCGCCTCGTCCATCAGCAGCAGGCGCGGTTCGTGCAGCAGCGCGCGCGCCAGCTCGACGCGCCGGCGATTACCGCCGGAGAGCTGCGCCGCCTTGTCGTGGGCGCGATCGATCAGGCCGAGGCGAGCAAGCTCCCGCTCGATGCGCGCCTGCGCGACCGGCCGCGACAGCCCGTGCAGTCCAGCATGAAACAACAGGTTGCCGGTGACCGAGAGCTCGAGATCGAGCGTCGGTTGCTGGAACACGATGCCGAGCCGCGCCAGCGCCGGCACCGCGTCGCGCGACATGTCGTGGCCCATCACCTCGATGCGCCCGGAATCGGCGACGAACAGGCCGGAAAGCAGCTGGAACAGCGTGGTCTTGCCGGCGCCGTTGGGGCCGAGTAGGGCGATGAACTCGCCCGGATAGGCCTTCAGGCTGACGCCGTCGACCGCCCGAACCGGCCCATAGGTCTTGACCACGTTGTCGAGCAGCAGCGCCGGCGCCGCCTGCTGCCCGTCGGATCGCTCGTCCATCACCCCGTGCCTTGCCCGGTTTGTTTGATACGGCGTACGCTATAGCGTTTTCGGGCGACGTGGGAACGGGCTCACCACAGAAAACGATGCGACGAGTGGTCTTCGGAATGCGCGCCTTGATCTTCTTGCTCGCCTTGGCGGTCGCGGCTGTCGCGCCCGCTCGAACGCACGCCAAGGACACCGGTCTGATCTTCGTCAGCAACGAGAAGACCAACAACCTGATCGTGATCGACCCCAAGACCTACAAGGTGGTGAAGGACATCAAGACGTCGCGGCGGCCGCGCGACATGCATTTCAGCGCCGACCGCAGCAAGCTCTACGTCGCCTGCGGCGACGACGACGTGATCGACATCATCGACGTCGCCAAGCTCGAAGTGATCGGCAAGCTCTCGACCGGCCCGAGCCCCGAGACCTTCGCGATCGACGAGCAGCGCCGGCGCATCTACGTCGCCAACGAAGAGGCCTCGACCCTGTCGATCGTCGACATGGACCAGAACATCATCGTGCACGAGGTCCCGACCGGCGCCGAGCCGGAAGGGGTGTTTCTCAGCGAGGACGGCAAGATCCTCTACGTCACCTCGGAGGTCGGCGATCTCGTCCACATCGTCGATGCCGAAGGCGGGCACGTGACGCAGGACGTGGTGGTGGGCACGCGGCCGCGCCGGTTCGCGGCCACCCCCGACCGCAAGGAGCTCTGGGTCACGGCGGAATTGTCCGGCGAGGTCTACATCATCGACCGCGAGAAGTTCGTGGTCTCCGGCAAGATCGAGTTCCTGCCGCCCGGCATGCGCAAGACCGACGTCACCCCGGTCGGCCTGGTGATCACCCGCGACGGCAAGACCGCCTATGTGACGCTCGGACATGCCGCCCACGTGGCGGTGGTGGACGTGCCGACGCGCAAGATCCAAGGCTACATCCTGGTCGGCAAGCGCTCGTGGGGCATTACGCTGTCGCGCGACGAGGCGACGCTGTACGTCGCCAACGGCTTCGGCGACGACGTGACGGTGATCGACGCCAAGACCCGCCGCGCGAAAGTGTCGATCCCGGTCGGCCGCATTCCCTGGGGCGTGGTGATCGATGATTAGGCGGCTACCCCCCTCCCTGTCCCTTCCCCACAAGGGGGGAGGGAACGCTGTGGCGCCGGCCATCGCGTTGCTCACTGTCGTCGCCTGCGTCTGCGCTTCGACGATCGCCCTCGCACAATCCACGCCATCGCAGCCGAAGGTGACCGTCGCCTTCGTCGACATCGAGGGCGATCCGCGCCACGAGCCGGTCCGCGCTTACGAGCGCATCGTGCTCAAGCTGCGCGAGCATCCGTTCGCGGGCGCCCAGGTCGGGATCGACGAGGCGCAGATCCTCAGCCGCGTGCTCAAGATCGACTTTGCGCTCGAGCGCATCCGTGTGAAGTCGTCCGAGGAGGTCGCGCCGGCGGTGCTGCGCGCGCTCGAGAGCCGCGACCTCCGCTTCTTCATCGTCGACGCGCCGGCGGACGCGTTCAAGCCCTTGGCAGCCGCGGTGCGCGGCCGCGACCTGCTCATCTTCAATGCCACCGCGCCGGAGGATTGGCTGCGCCGCGAGCTGTGCGCGCGCGAGATCGTGCACACGGCGCCGAGCCTCGCTATGCGGATGGACGCGCTCGCGCAATATCTAGTGTCGCGCAAATGGCGCGACATTCTGGTGCTGCAGGGCCCGCTGCCGCCCGACGCGGTCGCCGTCAAGGCGTTCGAGCAATCGGCGAAGAAATTCGGCGCCCGCATCGCGGCGCATCAGCACTTCAAGACCGGCACCGATCCGCGCGAGCGCGAGCAGAACAACCCTGCGCTGCTGACCGCCGTCAACCGCGACTACGACGTGGTGTTCGTCGCCGACGACGCGTTCGATTTCGTCCGCCAGGTGCCCTACCGCACCGTGCGGGCGCGGCCCGTGGTCGGCAGCATCGATCTCGAGCCGGTCGCCTGGCACTGGACCTGGGAACGCCACGGCGCGCCGCAGATCAATTCGCGCTTCCAGAAGCTCACCGGCGGCCGCCACATGGAGGGCGCCGATTGGGCCGCCTGGGTGGCGGTCAAGATGGTGGTGCAGGCGACCTTGCGCACGCGCTCGGCCGAGTTCAAGCAGCAGCGCGAGTTCATCCTCGGCGCTGCCGGCTTCGACGGCTACAAGGGGCTGGCGGTGAGCGTGCGCCCCTGGGACCAGCAGGTGCGGCAGGCGGTGTTTCTCGCCACCCCCTACGCGGTCGCCGCCAGCGCGCCGGTCGAAGGCTTTTTACATCGCAGCAACGTGCTCGACACGCTCGGCGACGACGAGCCGGAAACGCCGTGTAGGCTAAATCGGTAGGGTGGGCAAAGGCGCGCATTCGCGGCGTTGCCTCGCGGACCGAGCTGGGAAAGCGCGCCGTGCCCACGCGAGACGCTTCCATCGAGAGGGCCTGCCGCGTGGGCACGGCGCTGCGTCGGTGCGTGGGCAAGAGCGGCGCTCTTGGCTCGCGCCTTTGCCCACCCTACGATCCGCTGAGCCGAGCTGAAGGTAATTGCCCATGCAGATCGTTCACACCATGCAAGCCCTGCGCGCCGTCACCACGCGCGAGATCGTCAAGTTCGTGCAGCAGCGCGGCCGGCTGTTGTCGGCGCTGGTCCGCCCGCTGATGTGGCTGGCGGTGTTCGCGGTCGGCTTCCACAACGTGTTCGGCGTCTCGATCATCCCGCCCTACAAGACCTATATCAGCTACCAGGTCTACATCGTGCCGGGCCTGCTCGGCATCATCCTGCTGTTTCACGGCATGCAGTCCTCGCTCTCGATGGTCTACGACCGCGAGATGGGGGTGATGCGGCTCCTGCTCACCGCGCCGCTGCCGCGCTGGGTGCTGCTCGCCTGCAAGCTCGTGGCCGGCACCGTCCTGTCGGTGATCACCTGCTACGTGTTTCTCCTCGTCTGCATTCCGTTCGACGTGACCTTCGAGGTCAGCGGCTGGCTCTACGTCTTCCCGGCGCTGGTCGCGTCCGGGCTGATGCTGGGCGCGCTGTGGCTGTTCCTGTCGGTCTATATCCGGCAGGTGGAGAATTTCGCCGGCGCCATGAATTTCGTGATGTTCCCGATGTTCTTCTTCTCGTCGGCGCTCTATCCGCTCTGGAAGCTGCGCGAGGGCGGCTCCGAGCTGCTCTATCTCGTCTCGCTGGCCAATCCGTTCACCCACGCGGTCGAGCTCATCCGTTTCGCGCTCTACGGCATGTTCGAGCCGGTGGCGGCGGCGGTCGTGGTCGGATCGACGGTGCTGTTCTTTCTGCTGGCCGTGCACGGCTACGACCCGCAGCGCGGCATGCTGCGCCGCGCCGCCCAGCCGGCGTGACCGTCAGTTTCCGACCTGCTTGATCCGGCGCGCGATCTCATCGCGCATCACGGCGAGTTCCGCCGCGGAACGGGCGTTGCGGGGGCGCGTGACCGGGACCTCGGCCAGAATTCGGGCCGGGCTGGCGGAGAGCAAGAGGAGCCGGTCAGCAAGCCCGATCGCCTCGTCGACGTTGTGCGTCACCAGCAGCGTCGTGATCGGCCGGCGGTTGACCAGCTCGGCCAGCTCCTCGCGCAGCCGCGCCGCCAGGGCGTCGTCGAGCGAAACGAACGGCTCGTCGAGCAGCAGCAGATCGGGCTCGACCGCGAATGCGCGCGCCAGCGCCACCCGTCGCGCCAGCCCGAGCGAAAGCTCCCCCGGATAAAGCGCGCGGTGAGCGGCGAGCCCGAGCGTCCGGAACAGCGCATCGAGTGCGGAGTCGGTCGCCCGCGGCGCCGCCAGCCGCACGTTCTGCTCGACCGTGCGCCACGGCAATAGCCGCGGCTCCTGGAACACCATGCCGAGCGTGCCGTGCGCGGGCAGCTTGACGCTGCCTTCGAAATCGCGGTCGAGCCCGGCGAGGATGCGCAGCAGCGTGGTCTTGCCGCAGCCCGACGGCCCGACCAGGGCGGCGACCTCGCCGGCTTCGAGGCTGAACGCCAGCTCGCCCAGCACGTGCAGGCTTCCCCCGGACGCGGCACGATAGGATTTGTGCTTGATGCCGACCTCGAGCCGGTCTTTGTCAAGCCGGTTTTGGACGCCAGCGGGCGACATGTCGTTCAAGCGGCTGCACCAGGAGCGTTTCGATCGCCAGCATGACGGCGATGAAGGCGAGAGCATAGGCAAGAATGCGGGTGACGTCGAACAATTGGAACGCTACGCCGATCTCGAAGCCGACGCCGTTGGGGCGGCCGAGCAGCTCGACGATGAGCACGATCTTCCACACCAGCGACAGGCCGGAGCGGGCGGCCGCCGCCAGATAGGGCGCGAGCTGCGGGATGACGACGTGGCGCATGCGCGTCCAGGTCCCCATGCGGAACACCTGCGCCATGTCGTCGAGCGCGCGATCGAGCGAGCGCGCACCTTCGCGCACCGTGACGGTCGCGATCGGCAGCTTGTTGAGCGCCACCGCCAGGATCGCGGCGGTTTCGGTGAGGCCGGCCCACACATAGGCGAGCACGATGATCACCAGCGCCGGCAGATTGAGCAGCACGATCAGCCACGGGTCGCCGAGTCGGTCGGCGACGCGGGAGCGGCCCATGGCGAGCCCGATTACCGCGCCGATGAGCATCGCGATGCAGAACGCCACCGCCACGCGGGCGAGCGTGGCGCCGAGATTGAAGGCGAGCGCGCCGGAGCGCGCTTCGCTGACGATCGCGAGCGCCACGGTCTGCGGATCGGGCAGCAGGCGGGCGCCGGCGAGCTGCGACCCCGCATACCAGGCGGCGATGAACAGGAGGAGCGAAAGGAGCCGCAGCGCCAAGTTCATTCCCCCGGCCGGTAGAACGTACCCGCCGCCAGCTCGCGCGCCGGGCCGACCAGCTCGGTGCCGCCGGTCTCAGCCAGCACCAGATACAAGGCGCGCGCGTCCGCCACTTCCTCGTCGAGCGGGCGGCGCACGATGCCTTCGCCGTAGCGCTGGCGGTAGATTGCGAGCGCCTTTGCGTCGCTGACGCCGATGCGCGGCGCCAGCCGCTGCCATTCGGCTTCAGAGCCGGCGAGGATCTCCTTGGCCTGCCGTGTCGCGTCGAGGAAACGGTCGATCGCACCGCGGCTGCGGGACGCCCAGGCGCCGTCGAAGGTATAGCCGACGATCGCCACCGGGCCCTTGGCGCCGAGGCCCTTCATGACGCCGGCCATGTCGATGGCGCGCCTGAATCCCTTGCCTTCGAGATCGGCACAGAAATTCCAGAACGTCAGCGTCGCGTCGTGCTCGCCTTGCAGCGCCTTCTCGGACAGGAGCGGCGGCGCCCCGTACACGATGGTCGCCTGCCGCCTGAGATCGAGCCCCGCGCGTCGCGCCAGCCCCTGCAGCAGCAGCCAGCTCTTGTCGAGCGGGCCGCCGGCGATGGCGAGCTTGCGGCCCTTGAGATCGGCGATCTCGTTGATCGGCGACCGCGCCGGCGTCATCACGGCGCCGAGCGTGCTCGACGACGGATAGAAGACGAGGTTGTCGCCGAGCGAGCGCTCGCGCGCGACCCACAGCCAGTCGGACAGCATCACGTCGGCCGAGCCGCCTTTGAGCGCGATCTTGCCGGCCTCGGTCGAGGCGAGCTCGAGCGTCTCGATCCGCAGATCGGCTTTGCGGTCGAGGCCGTGCGCTTTGATGATGTCGAGCTCCCAGGACAGCGTCCCGGTCCTCTGCACCGCCACCCGAATGCGCTCGGCGGCGGTGGCGCTGGTAGCGGCGAACGCAAGGACAGCGACAGCAGCGATACGCAGGCCGACTGGCATTTCTTGTCACCCGGAAGAAAAGCGGTGGCCGAAGGTCGCGGAACTCGCCGCAGCATAGCATACGAAAAACGCCTGGAAGCAATCTGCGGTCCGCGAACATCAGCTATGATGCCGCACCGCGCTCTCGCGTCCCGGCGCGGATATGATTGTGGGAAGGACGTGGGCAATGAGCCAACCCGATGTGCTGGTCGTCGGTGGCGGCCTCGCCGGCCTGTCGGCGGCGCTGGCGGCGCGCGAGCGGGGCGCCTCGGTGCTGGTGCTGGAGCGCGCGCCGATCGAGGAGCGCGGCGGCAACAGCCGCTTCTCGATCGGGGCGATGCGGGCGGTCTATTCGGGCATCGACGACATCGAGAAGCTCTCCGGCCCGATCGCGGAGGAGGAGCGTGCGCGCGTCGATTTCGGCGCCTATACGCGCCAGCAATATCTCGATGACATGGCGCGCGTGACCCAGCAGCGCGGCGATCCGCAACTGGCCGAGCTGCTGGTCGACGGCAGCGCCGACACGATGCGCTGGCTGCACGCCCACGGCGTGCGGTTTCGGACGCTCACCCAATGGCAATCGCCGGACCGCGACGGACGGATCAAGTTCGCGGGCGGCTCGGCGGTCGGGATCGATGGCGCCGGCGCGGGACTGGCCGAGGCGCTGTTCAAGGCGGCCGAGCAGAGCGGCGTCACCATCGCCTACGGCACGCGGGCGGTTTCGGTGATCGAAAGCGAGCACGGCGTCATCGGCGTCCGCACCCGGCAGGGAGCGCTGAGCATCGATTTCGCCGCCAAGACCGTGGTGCTCGCCTGCGGCGGCTTCGAGGCCAATGCCGAGTGGCGCACGCGCTATCTCGGGCCCGGCTGGGAGCTTGCGAAAGTCCGCGGCTCGCGCTTCAACACCGGCGACGGATTGCGCATGGCGCTGGAGATCGGCGCCATGCCGTGCGGCAACTGGTCCGGCTGCCATTCGGCGAGCTGGGATCTCGGCGCACCCGACGTGAACGCGCTGGCGCTCGGCGCGGTGTTCAAGCGCGACGATTTCCTCTACGGCATCATGGTCAATGCCCGCGGCGAGCGCTTCGTCGACGAAGGCGCCGATCTGCGCGCGCTCACCTACGCGAAGATGGGACGCGCGATCCTGGCGCAGCCCGGCCAGGTCGCTTGGCAGATCTTCGACCGCAAGGCGGCGCATCTGCTGCACGACGAATATCGCGCCGCGCGTGCGACGGGCTATCGCGCCGATACGCTCGCGGAGCTCGCGCGCCAGCTCGACGGAGTCGATCGCGATGCCCTGCTCGCCACCGTGGAGCGCTTCAACCGCGCGGTGCGGCGCGATGTCCCGTTCGACCCCAGCAAGAAGGACGGCCGCGGCACCGCGGGCCTTGAGGTGCCGAAGTCGAACTGGGCCGCCGCTATCGACGAGCCGCCGTTCGAGGCCTATCCGGTGACCTGCGGGATCACCTTCACGTTCGGCGGCGTGCGCATCGACCAGGGCGGGCGGGTGATCGATGTCGACGGCGCGGCGATCCAGGGGCTGTACGCGGCCGGAGAGCTGGTCGGCGGACTGTTCTACTTCAACTACCCGGGCGGCGCCGGCCTGATGGCGGCCGCGGTGTTCGGTCGCATCGCCGGACGGTCGGCGGCGCAGAAGGCGTTGCATCAAAGCTGACCGGCCTTGCTAGACTGCCGCGGCGCGGAGCGGGATCACATGAAGGCTTGGGCGAAAGCCGCTGTTCTTGTTGCATCGACGCTCGCCGGAGTGACCGCCGCGGCCGGCGCCGAAACGACCATCCGCATCGGCATGGTGCGGACGATTTCCGCCGGCTCGATGCTCGTCGCCATCGACAAGGGTTACTTCAAGGAGCTGGGGATCAACGTCGTGGTCGAGGAGCTCGATTCCTCGGCCAATGCGCTGGCGCTCCTCTCGCAGAACCGGCTCCAGGCGGTCCTCGGCGGCCTGTCGGCCGGCTATTTCAACGCGCTGGAGAAGGGGCTTCCCATCACCATCGGGTTGTCGCGGGTGAGCACGCCGATCGCGCATTACCTGATGCTGCGGTCGGACTTGAAGGACCAGGTCAAGGAGATCAAGCAACTCAAGGGCCGCACCATCGCCACCAACGGGCCCGGCTCGGTCTCCACCTACGAGATCGGAAAGATCCTCGAGACCGCCGGGCTCACGCTCGCGGACGTGGACATCAAGGTCATTCCGTTCGCCCAATATGCCATCGCGTTCACCAACAAGGCGGTCGATGCCGCGCTCGCCATCGCACCCTGGACCTGGCAGTTGCCCAAGCAGGGCATCGCGCTGCCGTTCGGCGATTCGGACGCGCTGATCAGGCCGACTCCGGTGTCGATCTCGGTCGCGATGATCAATACCGACTGGGCGAAGGCGAACCCGAATCCGCCGCGCGATTTCTTCCTCGGCTACCTGCGCGGGGTGCGCGACTATTGCCAGGCCTTCCATGGCGGTTCGCCGCGCCAGCACATCATCGATCTGCTGATCCGCTCCGGCACCGAGACCCGGCTCGAGCTGCTCAACGAATATGTCTGGCCGGCGCGCGATCCGTTCGGCCGGATCAACGTCGACAGCATGCTCGACATGCAGGACTGGTTCGCCCGCAACAAGTTCACCGGCGCCCGCTTTCCCGCCGGCCGGCTGGTCGATCCGAGCTACGCCGAATATGCGGCGCAGAAGCTCGGCCCGTTCGTGCTCGAAAACCGGGACAGCAAGCTCGCCGGCTGCCGGTGACCAGGCGTGCCCTGTCACACGCCGAGTTCTTGACGGTCCCGGATCAGCGGTGCACCGCTCCGCTATCGCTCCGCGCTGCACCGCCTCCGGGACACAACCAATCATCTTTTTCAGTCCACATCGTCGCCGCCGCTGGCTATACTCCCCGAAGCCGGCGTGATCGGTCACGCCCGTGGGGACGGCGGAACGTCGAGCACAACAATAATCCGCCGATCCGAACATGCGGAGGAAACACCATGATGCGATCGGCCCTGTTGGCCGCGCTGCTCTGCGCGGCTGTCCCGGTGACGGTGCTCGCCCAGACCGCGGACGAGTTGAAGAATGACGAGAAGACGCCGGGTGACGTGCTCACCTATGGCATGGGCTACAGCCAGAACCGCTTCAGCCCGCTCACCCACATCAATCGCGACAACGTCAAGCGGCTGGTGCCGGCCTGGTCCTACAGCATGTCGGACAATCGCGGCCAGGAAGCGCAGCCGCTGATCAAGGACGGCATCATCTATCTCACCGACCACGAGAAGACGGTCGCGCTCGACGCGCTGAGCGGGCGCGCGATCTGGAAGTCGGTGATCGAATATCCGCCGGAGACCACGCGGGTGGTCTGCTGCGGCATCGTCAACCGCGGCGCCGCGCTGTTCGACGGCAGGCTCTACCGCACCACCCTCGACGCGCAGGTGATCGCGCTCGATCTCAAGACCGGCAAGGAGGTCTGGCGCACGAAGTCGAGCGACCCCAAGGACGGATATTCGATGACGGTCGCGCCGCTGGTTGCCAACGGCGTGGTGATCGTCGGCGTGGCGGGTGCCGAGTTCGGCCATCGCGGCTACCTCGAAGGCCTCGACCCGCAGACTGGCAAGCAGCTGTGGCGTACCTACACGGTGCCGGCGAAAGGCGAGCCGGGCTCGGAAACCTGGCCGGGCGACTCCGCCCTGACCGGCGGCGGCAGCACCTGGATCACCGGCTCCTATGATCCGGAGCTCGACCTGGTGTTCTGGGGCACCGGCAATCCGGCGCCGTGGAACCCGCTCAACCGCCGCGGCGACAACCTCCACACCAACTCGGTCCTCGCCATCCAGCCCAAGACCGGCAAGGTCGTGTGGTCGTACCAGAAGTCGCCGGGCGATCCGTTCGACTACGACGGCGTCAACGAGCTGGTGCACGCCGATCTGACGATCGACGGCACGCCGCGCAAGGTCATCATGCAGGCGGACCGCAACGGCTTCCTCTATGTGCTGGAGCGGGCGACCGGCAAGCTTTTGGCCGCCAACAAGTTCGTCGAGGTCAACTGGGCCGAGCGCATCGACATGGCGACCGGCCGTCCGGTGTGGACCGACATCACCAAGGGCGCGCTCGAAGGCAAGCGCGTGCAGGTCTTCCCGTCGCTGGTCGGCGGCAAGAACTGGCACCCGATGTCGTACAGCCCGGTCAGCAAGCTGATCTACGTCAACACGATGGCGTTCGGCTGGGACTACGACCTGGCGCCGGTCGCGGACGTCTCCAATCTCAAGCCGGGCCAGCCGGCCTACGGCGTGAAGCGGCCGCTGGTCTTCCTCTACACCGACCCCAACGGCCGCGGCTATCTGCGGGCGATCGACCCGCTCACCGGCCAGTCGAAGTGGGCGACGCCGTTCAAGACGCCGAACTTCGCCGGCACCTTGGTGACCGCGAGCAACCTCGTGTTCACCGGCCGGCTCACCGGCGAGTTCATGGCGGTCGACGCCGAGAACGGCAAGACCCTGTGGGAGTTCCAGACCTCGTCCGGCATCATCGGCCAACCGATCACCTGGGAGCAGAACGGCAAGCAATACGTCACCGTCACCAGCGGCTCGACCGGCCCCTACGTGATGCGCGCGGGCGATCCCAATCTCGCCAACGTTCCCTCCGGCGGCAGCCTGTGGACGTTCAAGCTGTTCGAGGAGTATTCCGGGCCGCAGCGGGCGGCATCGGCGAACTGAGACCGGTTGAGTGATCCACGCGGCAGGCGCGCCGGATGAGCAAGTTACCAGCGTCGCTTGCCGCGCAAATGGTGTTTGCGCTCGTCTCGACCGCGTCGGTGGCCCATGCGGAGACCGACGCCGCCAAGGTCGAGACGGGCGCGACCGTCTACGGGAACTATTGCTCGAACTGCCACGGCGAGGGACTACAGAACACCAGCGGCGGCGTGACCTTCGACCTGCGGCGGCTGCGCCCGGAGGATCGCGACCGGTTCGTCACCGCGACGCTCGACGGCAAGCGCCAGATGCCGCCCTGGCGCGGCGCCCTCGACATGGCGCAGATCGACGCGATCTGGGCCTATATTCGCTCCATCGTCGATCGTTGAGGAGATGATGGAATTCGGCGTCTTCGATCACCTCGACCGGCAGGGCGGCTCGCTCGCCGACTACTACGAGGATCGCCTGCGGATCACCGAGGCCTACGATCGCGCGGGCTTCTACGCCTACCATCTGGCCGAGCACCATTCGACGCCGCTCGGGCTGGCGCCGTCGCCGAGCGTGTTTCTCGCCGCCGTCGCCCAGCGCACGCGCCGGCTGCGGTTCGGACCGCTCGTCTGGGCGATGCCGTTGCACCATCCGCTGCGGCTGATCGAGGAAATCTGCATGCTCGATCAGTTGAGCGGCGGCCGGCTCGAGATCGGCTTCGGCCGCGGCTCGGTGCCGATCGAGCTGGAATATTACCGGGCCGATCCGGCCGCCGCGCAGGAGGTCTACGCCGAGGCGGTCGAGCTGGTGCTCATGGGATTGACCCACAAGGTGCTCGACTTCCACGGCAAGCGGTTTTCCTTCAGCAAGGTGCCGATGGAGATCGAGCCGCTGCAGAAGCCGCATCCGCCGATCTGGTACGGCGTGCACGCTGTCGACAGCGCCGAGCGTGCGGCGCGCCGCAACCTCAATGTCGTGAGCCTCGACCCGCCGGCCGAGACCCGTCTCTCGATCGAGCGCTACCGCACCATCTGGCCGCAGGTTCACCCGCCGACCGCCGCTTTCCCCAAGCTCGGCCTCGGCCGCTTCATCGTGGTGGCGCCGACCGACGCCGAGGCGCGGGCGCTGGCGCGCCGCGCCTACCTGGTCTGGCACGCAAGCTTTACGCACTTGTTCCGGCTGCATGGGCGCGCGCAGTCGCATCCGCGGCCGCCGACCTTCGATCTGGTGATCGAGCGCGGCCAGGGCATCGCCGGCTCGCCCGCGACGGTCGCCGAGTTCCTCTCCTCCCAGCTCGCCGCCACCGGCTGCAACTACGTGGTCGGGCAATTCGCCTTCGGCGATCTGACGCTGGCCGAATGCCTGCGTTCCATCGAGCTGTTCTCGGCCGAGGTGATGCCGGGATTACGCGCGACCGACATGGTGCGCGGCGAACAGACCGCTGGCGTTGCGGCCCATGGCCGCCGTTGATATCGTCGCCCGCCGCCAAGAAGCCCCGGAAGGAGCCGTTGTTTGAGCACGATGGAGTCGAGCCAGATCCGGCTCTCGGCCGACGTGGGCGGGACCTTCACGGACGTTGCCGCCTTCGACGAGACCACCGGCGAGCTCAAGCTCGGCAAGACGCTCACCACGCCGGCGCGGCTCGTTGACGGCATCGAAGGCGGTGTCGCCAAGGCCGGTGCGGATTTTCGCGCGGCGCGGCTGTTCCTGCACGGCACCACGGTCGCGATCAACACCATCCTGGAGCGCACCGGCGCGCCCTGCGCGCTCATCACCACCCAGGGCTTTCGCGACATCTACGAGATCGGCCGCGTCAACCGGCCGGAATCCTACAATCTGTTCTTCCGCCGCCACGAGCCGCTGATCGATCGCGACCTGCGGTTCGAGATTCGCGAGCGCATGGATGCGCAAGGCACCGTGCTGATCCCGCTCGACGACGCCGAGGTGCGCACGGTGGTCGCGCAGGCCGTGGCGCAGGGCGCGCAGGCGATCGCCATCCTGTTCCTGCACTCCTACCGCAACCCGGCGCACGAGCAGCGGGTAAAGGCGATCATCGAGCAGAGCCATCCGCAGCTGTTCGTCACCGCCTCGCACGAGCTGTCGCAGGAATACCGCGAGTTCGAGCGCACCTCGACGGCCGCCGCCAACGCCTATGTGGGCCCGCGGGTGCGGCGTTATCTCGGCGAGATGGGCGAGCACCTCG
>JBEVIH010000252.1:0-18845 GCA_040510815.1 Xanthobacteraceae bacterium
ATCCTTGGTGCCGCCGCTGAAGTTCGACGTTCGGTCGAACGAACTCGCGTCATCGCGGCCCTGAAGGATGCCGATGGCCCGCTTCAGGCGAAGGACATCTGGTTGGCCGCCGAATTGCGGAACCGGAATGCCACCGACTTGCTGCTGAGCAAAATGGTGAAGGATGGTGAGCTCGTTCGGGCCGATCGCGGCCAATACGCTCTGCCCGAGACAGATACCGAACAGATCGGACAGAAAGAAAGATTTGAGGTTCAACCTCCTGAAACACAACAAGATATCGGCAATCTGTCCGATCTGTCCGATCTGTCCGAGGACAGATCAAAGCAGGCCACAGGCGACCCCTGGCATATACCGGAAGCTTGCCGCCGGCCGGTGAACGGTCGAGTGCCCGCGGGCGGGCCTATCGGACCTTGCGCTGTTGGCCCTGGCGGTCCTGAGGATGACGTGGGCCATCTGCAATGAGCCGCCCTGCCCCGCCCCCCATCAGGCACCGTGTCGAGCCGCGGGATGTCCCAGCATCGAAGGCGGCGCGGCGGCTGCACCTAACGCTTGAACAATTCCACGAGAAGCTGCCCGAGCTGCACCGCCGCGGCTTCCCGACGCCCGATCCGACCACCGGCATGTTCTTTCTGCCGGCAATCGACAAGTGGATGGAGGCACGGCACGGCTTGACGGGCGGTCGCGAGGCGCGCGACGATTCGGAGATCGACCGGAGGCTGGAACGCGCATGGGGCACGTGAAAATCCCCTACTACATCGTCAAGGATGGGCGCGGATATTGGAACCCGACCGCCGCAATGAAGCGCGCCGGCTTTGCCAGCGTTCCGTGCGGGCCGGATGGGCCGCCAGCGTGGTCGATTGCCGTCACTTGGAACGCCCGCTGGCAGGACCACCGCAAGGGCACGACCAGCACGCAATGGCCGGATGGGTCACTGGGCGAGGCATTCGAGAAATATCGGCGCACTGACACCTGGGCGCGCAAGGCGATCAAGACCCGGCAGGAATGGGACGCCATGTGGCGTCTGCACATCTGCGGATATTTCGGCGACTACCCGCCCAACGCCGCGACCTTCGATCGGCTCGACAAGTGGTACTCGCTGCTGCTGGCGAAGAACAGCATCCGGGAAGCGCACCGTGCGATGAAGATATGGCGCGCGCTGTGGCGCGTTGCCGGCGCGATGAAATACTGCGACCCGGATAATGATCCTTCGCTTGGCATCCGCCGCAAGACGCCGACGCCGCGAACGCAAGTATGGTCCGAAGGCGAGGCCGTGCGGCTGGTCAAGGGTGCGTGGCGCAAGGGCTATCACGGTTTGTCGGCGCTGCTTGCCATTGCCTGGGACACACAATTCGCGCCGATCGACTGCCGGCGGCTGACATCAGAGCAGATGACCAGAACCGGGCCGCGGCTCGCGTTCTCGGTCGATCGCGCCAAGACTGGTGCCCCGGCTATTGGGACGCTCTGTGCCCGCTCGCAACGGCTGCTGGAAAGCTATCTGGCAAGCTTCGCCGCCGAGCCCTTGCCCAATGCTCCGATCCTCCGCAACCGATCCGGCGCGGCCTACACCAAGGAAGCCCTCAATAAGGACTTCGCCAAGGTGCGGGCGACCGTGTTCGGCCCGACCGAGACGCGCAAGATCATGGACAGTCGCAGATCAGGAGCCGTCGAGGCGATGGCTGGCCAAGTGGATGACGGCGCGCTTGCCGCCAAGATGGCCAACACGATCGATCAGGCCCGCGAGCTGCAGCGGACCTATCTGCCGGTCGATCCGGCATCCGTGGCGCGCGCAGATGATGCCCGGCTGCGGGGCCGGCATCATCTGAGAACGAAACGTGGGGAAAAGTCAGAATAGCCGACAACGGTCGGTCAGAGTGATGCTTGTTTTGATTGAGGAAATTACCCCGTTTGACCCGCCATATAGGCGGGCAGCCAGCCTTCGAAGCGTTCGCGAAGCTTTGCGACCAGAATGGGCCGCTCGCCTTGCAGCGTCAATGCGTCCCCCCCGGTCAGGCCCAGCTGGCGGGCCGCAACGCCGGCCGCGCGCGCACGCGCCATGATCTTCTCGGCCACGCCGTGCTTGACGGTTATGACGTAGCGCCCCTGATCCTCGCCGAACCAGAAGGCGTGGGCGGCGAGCGGCGCCCGATCGAGCTCGGCACCGATGCCCGAGGCGATCGCCATCTTGGCGATCGCGACGATCAGCCCGCCGTCCGAGACGTCGTGCGCGGCGGTGGCGACACCCTCATGGATCAGCGCGCGCACGAGATCGCCGCTCTTGCGTTCGGCCTCGAGATCGACCGGCGGCGGGGCGCCCTCCTCGCGCTCGCAGATCTCGCGCAGATAGAGCGACTGGCCGAGCCACCCCTTGGTCTCGCCGATCAGCAGGATCGCCTCGTCCTCGGCCTTGAAGGCAATGGTCGCCGACTTGGTGAAATCGTCGATGACGCCGACGCCGCCAATGGTTGGCGTCGGCAGGATGGCGCGGCCGTTGGTCTCGTTGTAGAGCGAGACGTTGCCCGACACGACCGGGAAGTCGAGCGCCCGGCAGGCCTCGGCGATGCCGCGGATCGAGCCGACCAGCTGGCCCATGATCTCGGGACGCTCCGGGTTGCCGAAATTGAGGTTGTCGGTGAGCGCGAGCGGCCGCGCGCCGACCGCGGTGAGATTGCGCCATGCCTCCGCCACCGCCTGCTTGCCGCCCTCGAACGGATCGGCCTCGCAATAGCGCGGCGTCACGTCGGTGGTGAGCGCAAGCGCCTTCGGCCCTTCCTGGATGCGCACCACCGCGGCGTCGCCGCCCGGCCGCTGCACCGTGTTGCCGAGGATGACGTGATCGTATTGCTCCCATACCCAACGCTTGGAGCACAGATCGGCCGAGCCGACGAGCTGCATCAGCGCCTCGGCGACCGACATCGGCGGCGCGACGTCGGCCGCGGTCACCACCGGCGGCTTGCGCGGCTCCACGTGCGGCCGATCGTAGACCGGCGCCTGGTCGCCGAGCTCCTTGATCGGCAGGTCGGCCATGGTCTTGCCGCCGTGGCGGACGACGAACCGCTTGGTCGGCGTGGTCTCGCCCACCACCGCGAAGTCGAGGCCCCATTTGTGGAAGATCGCTTCGGCTTCCTGCTCTTTCTCGGGCTTGAGCACCATGAGCATGCGCTCCTGGCTCTCGGAGAGCATCATCTCGTAGGCGGTCATGCCGGCCTCGCGGCACGGCACCTTGTCGAGGTCGAGGGTGACGCCGAGATCGCCCTTCGCGCCCATCTCGACCGCCGAGCAGGTGAGCCCGGCGGCGCCCATGTCCTGGATCGCGATGACACAGCCCTTGGCCATGATCTCCAGGCAGGCCTCGAGCAGGAGCTTCTCGGAGAACGGGTCGCCGACCTGCACGGTCGGGCGTTTTTCCTCGGCGTCGGCGCCGAATTCGGCCGACGCCATGGTGGCGCCGTGAATACCGTCGCGTCCGGTCTTGGAGCCGAGATAGACGATCGGCATGCCGACGCCCGACGCGGCGGCGTAGAAGATCTTGTCGGTTTCGGCCAGGCCCACCGCCATGGCGTTGACCAGGCAATTGCCGTCGTAGCGCGTGTGAAACCGCACCGAGCCGCCGACGGTGGGCACGCCGAACGAGTTGCCGTAGCCGCCGATGCCGGCGACCACGCCGGAGACCAGATGCCGCGTCTTCGGATGCGTCGGCGCGCCGAAGGAGAGCGCGTTGAGGCAGGCGATCGGACGCGCACCCATGGTGAAGACGTCGCGCAAGATGCCGCCGACCCCGGTGGCCGCGCCCTGATAGGGCTCGATGTAGCTCGGGTGGTTGTGGCTCTCCATCTTGAACACCACCGCCAGCCCGTCGCCGATGTCGATCACGCCGGCGTTCTCGCCGGGTCCCTGGATCACCCAGGGGGCCTTGGTCGGCAGCGTGCGCAGATGGATTTTCGAGGATTTGTACGAGCAGTGCTCGTTCCACATGGCCGAGAAGATGCCGAGCTCGGTGAAGCTCGGCGTGCGGCCGATCAGCTCTCGGATGCGCGCATATTCGTCCGGCTTGAGGCCGTGGGCGGCGACCAGCGCGGAGGTGATTTTCGTGGTCTCGGCGGGCTTGGTCGAGGCTTTGGCCTGCCCGCCCGCCGGCCGTTGGACTTTGCGCGGGGGCGGTTTTCTTGCGGTGCTCATGAACCCAAAATGGATTGCCGGCGGGCTGCGGGCAATCCAGGCCGGTGCTCGTTCCACAGCATCATGCGCCGTTTCCATGACGCCCGGAAAAACGAGGCAGCCGCAACGCGTTAGGCGGCTTCCTTGAAGTGATCCGCCAAGCCGGCGAACAGACCGCGCCCGTCGGTCGGGCCGAGTACGGCTTCGACGTGGTTTTCGGGGTGCGGCATCATGCCGAGCACGTTGCCCTTCTCGTTGAGCACGCCGGCGATCGAATTGGTGGCGCCGTTGACGTTCCAGGCGGGATCGAGGGTGCCGTCAGGCGCGGCGTAGCGGAACAGCACCCGCCCTTCGTCTTCCAGCCGGGCGATCGTCGCCGCGTCGGCGACGTAGTTGCCCTCCCCGTGCGCGACCGGCACACGCATCACCTGGCCCGCATTGTAGCCGCGGGTGAACGGCGTGTCGGAGCGCTCGATCCGCAGATAGACGTCGCGGCAGATGAACTTGAGCGCCGCATTGCGCATCAGCACGCCCGGCAAGAGCCCCGCCTCGCACAGGATCTGGAAGCCGTTGCAGACGCCGAGCAGGAGTCCGCCCCTCTCGGCATGCGCCCGCACCGCCGCCATGATCGGCGCCCGCGCCGCGAACGCGCCGCAGCGCAGGTAGTCGCCGTAGGAAAAGCCGCCCGGCACCACCACCAGATCGGTGCCCGCCGGCAGCGCGGTGTCGGCATGCCAGACCATCGCCGGCTCGCGGCCGGAGACGAGCCTGAGCGCGCGCGCCATGTCGCGCTCGCGATTGATGCCGGGAAAGACGACGACGGCAGACTTCATCACAACCCGAGCTCCCGCTCGGCCCAGCGCAGCACCGTCTCGCCGTTGAGGAAGTCCAGGGCGACGCCTTCGGCCGCCGTGAGCCGGGCGCGGTCGGCGACGACGGTGGCGACCACCACGTCGCACTTGTCGTTGAAGGCGATCGCCAGCGCGGTGCGCGGCGAGGCGTATGGGATGGCGACCTGATAGGGCCGGCTGCGCCCGCTCATCCAATGGACCTTGATCGGCCGACCGTCGGCAAGGCCGACGAACTTGTCGCTGAACAGCTCGAGGTCGCCGACCCGGTCGAGCTCGGTGTCGTCGGCCACGCCGGTGGTGCAGTTGCAGAAGCCGAGCTTGGCGCGAAGATAAAGGTTGATCTCGGCGCCGCAATCGGCGGCCCGGCACTGGAAGGCGCGCCCAGTCCCCCACTGGTCGAGCGGGAACGGCCATTTGACCTCGGCCCAGGCCGGGCGCGACGCATTCGCGGGATCGCCGCCAGGCGCGACCCCGACGGTCGCCGCATCGCCCGCGAGCAGGCCGGCAACGGCGCCGCCGAGCGCCGCCACCAGAATGCCGGTGCGCAGCGTGCTCATTTCACCTCGACCCGGTAATCCTCGATGATCGTGTTGGCGAGCAGCTTGTCGGCCGCCTGCTTGAGCAGCGCCTCGGCCTGCTTGCGGTCGCGGCTCTTGATCTCGATGTCGAACACCTTGCCCTGGCGCACGCTCGCCACGCCGTCGACGCCGAGCGATTTGAGCGCCCCTTCGATCGCCTTGCCCTGCGGATCGAGAATCCCGGATTTGAGGGTGACGGTGACGCGGGCCTTCATGACGCTTTCATTTCCGCCGCTCTTGGCTGCCCTGTCGATATCGGGGCGAATCGCCTCGCCCGCAACCGGTATCGGGCAGAACCCCCAACCAAAAAGTGGACACGCAAATTCTACGCGCAAAGCGCCTCAATGCACAGGGGCGGCCGCTGATTCCGCCAGCAGCCGCCCGCGGCCGGCGACGTGGCCGCTCTCGCCGACGAGCCGCAGGGCCGCCCAGAACGCCGCCTGCGTGCTCGACACCACTGGAATGCCGTGGCGCGCCTCCAGCGGTTGCGCCACGCCGAGCGTACGCAAGCCGCCGCAGGAGATCAGTAGGCCCTCGGCCGCCGGCGCCTTGCCGCAGACCTTGGAGCCGAGCGCGATGATGTCGGCCTCGCTCTTCTTACCCGGCTCGCCGAAGCCGAACAGGCCGAAACCCTCGAGCGCCAGCACCTCGAAGCCCTGCGCCTCGAGAAAGCCCTGCAGGCGATCGTTCACCTCGTCCGCATAGGCGGTGGCGACCACGATCCGCCGGGCGCCGAAGTGCCGCAGCCCGTCGACCACCGCCTGGCTCATGGTGCTCACCGGCAGGCCGGTGGCGGCGCGCAGCTTCTCGAGCAGTTGCTCGTGGAAATCGGAGCCGCGATAGAACGTCAAGGACGTGCCGATCACCATGATGGCGTCGACGTCCTGCCTGGCGAGATATTCCGCGGCCGGCAGAATGCCTTCCCAGGCGCTGTCGTAGCCGGTCGGCGTGAGCGCCCGCACCCCGACCCCGCGCGGGATGAACCGCACGTCAGGATACATCTGCAGCCCTTCGTCCGGCACCTCGTCGGTGGCGAACGGCACGACCAGTCCGATGGTGAAGGCGTTGCGCATGCGGCGTCCTCTCGCGTGATCTCTGTTCGGTATAGCTCAATGGCTCGCCTGAGTCCCCGCAACGGCCACGCTCGCTCAATCCTCGGTCGCGCCGGCCGTCTTGATGATCGGCGCCCATTTCTGGATCTCGGCGCGGATATAGTCGGCGAACGCTTCCGGAGTGCTCGGAAACGGTTGCATGCCGAGCTTGGAGAAATGCTCCCTGGTGGCGGGCTCGGCCAAGACTCCGATCAGCGCCCTGTTCAAGGCAACGACGATCGGCGGCGGCAGGTTGGCGGGGGCAACGATGCTTTGCCAAGAATTGCCTTCATAGCCGGCGAGACCGGCCTCGATCAGGGTCGGAACCCCTGGAATTGTCTCGACCCGCTTGCCGACGGTGACCCCGAGCCCCTTCACGCGGCCTTCGCGTATGAGCCCGGTGACCGGCCCGACATCGCCGAACATCATCGGCACGTGGCCCGCGACCACGTCGTTGAGCGCCGGCCCGCCGCCCCGATACGGGATATGCTTGATGTCGGTGCCGGTCATGCTCTTGAACAGCTCCATGTAGATGTGATGCGGCGCGCCCATGCCGCCCGAGGCGTAGCTGAGCTCGCCGGGCTTGGATTTCGCGAGCCGGACCAGATCGGCGACGCCGTCGACCGGCAGCGCCGGATTGACCACCAGCACGAACGGGACCGCGGCGATCAGCGAGATCGGGGAGAAATCCTTGACCGCATCGTAAGGCAGCTTCTTGTAGACGGTGGGATTGAACGCCAGCGTCGAGCTCGTCGCCGCGAGCAGGGTGTAGCCGTCGGGCGCCGAGCGCGCGACATGGGCGGCGCCGGTCGCAGTGCCCTGGCCGGGGCGGTTCTCGATGATGAAGGGCTGGCCCAACCGCCGCTCGAGGCCGCTCGCCAGGAAGCGCGCCAGCGCGTCGGTTCCCCCGCCTGCCGCATAGGGCACGACGATGCGCACCGGTTTCGCCGGATAGTCCTGGGCATGCCCGCCGTGCGCGCATGCAACAAGACAGAGGGCGCCCAAGAGGGCGCCCTTGAGATCTGTCGAGGACCAACGCGGCCTCATCGCATCGCCCTTTGAGCGAAACCGCGGTCCTTTAGCCCTTGACGAGGATCGGGCCGGTGCCTTGCGGCCGCTCGCCCTCGCTCATGATGCCGAGCCGCTTGGCGACCTCGGTATAGGCTTCGAGCAGCCCGCCGAGATCGCGGCGGAAGCGGTCCTTGTCGAGCTTCTCGTTCGACTTGATGTCCCACAGCCGGCACGAATCGGGCGAGATCTCGTCCGCCACCACGATCCGCATGAGATCGTTCTCCCACAGCCGGCCGGTCTCCATCTTGAAGTCGACCAGGCGGATGCCGACGCCGAGGAACAGGCCGGAAAGGAAGTCGTTGACGCGGATGGCGAGCGCCATGACATCGTCGATCTCCTGCGGTGTCGCCCAGCCGAAGGCGGTAATGTGCTCCTCCGACACCATCGGATCGTTGAGCGCCTCGTTCTTGTAGTAGAACTCGATGATCGAGCGCGGGAGTTGCGTCCCCTCCTCGATGCCGAGGCGCTGCGCGAGCGAGCCCGCCGCGACATTGCGCACGACCACCTCGAGCGGGATGATCTCCACCTCGCGGATCAACTGCTCGCGCATGTTGAGGCGGCGGATGAAATGCGTCGGCACCCCGATGTCGTTGAGGTGCTGGAAGACATATTCGGAGATTCGGTTGTTGAGGACGCCTTTGCCTTCGATCACTTGATGCTTTTTCGCATTGAAGGCGGTCGCGTCGTCCTTGAAGTGCTGGATCAGCGTTCCGGGCTCCGGTCCCTCATAGAGGATCTTCGCCTTGCCCTCGTAGATGCGGCGACGACGGCTCATCGGGGTGTACCGTGGTTTGTGAATGTCCATCTGGATGCCGTGGCTCCGGTGTGAATGTTGTGTCCGCGGCGGCAGGACGCGGCGTCGCGACTACTCGGGGACGAGACCAGGCGACGCGTCCGCACCCCGCAAGCTAGCCGATCAGGGTGGTGAGCACAATCGCGTCGAGGAGTTTTGTTCCACGCGCCCCGGCGCGCGCGAATCACTCCGTCCTCGGTTGCCTTGACCATCATGTCCCGATATGCAAGGCGCCACGTGTGTGGCGGCGCGAGCGTCTTGCGTGCCTTCATGATGCCGCAACCACGACGCAGGAATTAATGCAGCGTGCGTTCCGACGCCCGGCACGAGCGCCCGAACGCGGAACGCGGAGCGACCACCGCTCCACAAACAGCGAGGCCCCCAATGACCACGTTCGACAAGCGCGAGGAAGGTTTCGAGAAGCAGTTCGCGCACGACGAGGAACTCCGGTTCAGGGCCAATGCCCGGCGCAACAAGCTGCTCGGCCTGTGGGCGGCGGAGAAGCTCGGTCTTTCCGGCGCCGACGCCGAAGCCTATGCCAAGGCGGTAGTGATCGCGGACTTCGAGGAGGGCGGCGACCACGACGTATTTCGCAAAATTCGCAAGGATTTCGATGACAAGGGCGTGGCGCAGTCCGATCACCAGATCCGCCGCACCATGGACGAGCTGTTGGAGAAGGCGGTCGCGGACATCAAGGCCGCCAAGTGATGCGCCGGCCCCTTCGTGCCGAAGTGCTGTAGGGAGAGTGCTTTACAGCGCCACGGCGGTTGGGCCAGATTGCCGGGCGTCCTGTTCCTCTCGGGTTTTTCTCCATGTCGTCGTTACCCGCCTTCTCCCTTGCCCGCCGGCTGCGCGCCGGTGAAACCGTCCACACCGGCTGGTGCGGCCTGCCCTATCCGATCGTCGCCGAGCTCGTCGGCCGCGAAGGCTTTCCAGCGGTCACGCTCGACGGCCAGCACGGACTTTGGGACACCGCCTCGCTGCTCACCGCGATCGCCCAGGTGCGCCTGGGCGGGGCGGCGCCGATCGTGCGGATTCCGGTCGGTGAATTCGCGACCGTGAGCCGGGCGCTCGATTTCGGCGCCGAGGGCATCATCGCCCCGATGATCAACACCCAGGCGGATGCGCGCGCCTTTGCGGCGCATGCGAAGTTTCCGCCGATCGGCGAGCGCAGCTGGGGGCCGCACCGCGCCACCACGCTCACCAATATCGCCGACCAGAAGGTCTATCTGCGCGAAGCCAACGACCTCATCGTCACCTTCGCGATGATCGAGACCCGCACCGCGCTCGACAATCTCGAGGCCATCACGACCACGCCGGGCATCGACGGCCTGTTCCTGGGGCCGGCCGATCTGTCGATCGCGCTCAGCAACGGCGCCGACGTCGATCCGCTGTCGAAGGAGGTCGACCGCGAGCTCGACCGCATCATCGCGGTGGCGAACAAGGCCGGCAAGATTCCGGGCGCCTATTGCCACAGCGCCGAGCGCGCGCTGGCGCTGGGCAAACGCGGCGTGCGCTTCCTCGCGGTCGGCAGCGACATGGGCTTCCTGCGCGCCGGCGCCGGCGCCGCGCTCAAGGTGCTGAAGGGCTGACTTTGCGGATCTCGCAATAGGCCGAGCGGTCACGCTTCGCTGGCCGCCTCGCCGACCGCCTGCGCCAGCCGATCGAGGACCTGGCTCAGGTCGGTGGCCACCGCCTCTTCCTTGAGCTCGATCACGCGATAGCCGCGCTCAATGAGCCAAGCGCGCTCGTCCGCCCGCGCCTTGGCGGCGGCTTCGCTTTCGTTTGGCGGCACCAGCTCGATCACCATGCGCAACGCAAACGACACGAAGTCGGTAATGTGCGGCCCGACCGGAACCTGGCGCTTGAAGCCCTTGCCGGCGAAGCGGCGGTCTTTGGTCAGCGCGTCCCACAGCGCGCGCTCGGGTTCGGTCGGATTGCGGCGCAGGAGCCGCGAGAGGCCGCGCACCGGACCGCGCTCGCCCGGCACGCGGCCGTCGCCATATTCGGCGAGCAGCGCGCGCAAGGCCTTGGCCTCCTCGCCGTCGAGCACGCCGCCGCGCGCCGGGCCCTTGCGGCCTTCCGACAGCGCCATGACCACGCCGTGCAAGGTCTGCACGTCCTGCTGGGTCGGCTGTATGCGCGCAAAAATGTTGCGCAGGTTGACCAGCATGGTCGCGCGCTTGTGCAGCGGACGGAAATATTCGATGCGGTCGAGCTCGCGCTCGAGGTTGGCGAAGAACGCCTGGATCTGCTCCTTGCGGGCGGGTTCCGATTTCTGCGGCATCGCGAACGGCAGCGCGCCGGCGGTGGTGAGCTTGAACCATTCGTAGGCGATGATGGCGACCGCCTGGGCGAGATTGAGCGAGGCAAAGGCCGGATTGACCGGAAAGGTGACGATGCGGTCGGCGAGCGCCACCTCGGCGTTCTCGAGGCCGTAGCGCTCGCGCCCGAACAGCACCGCGGCGTTCTCGCCGGCAGCCACCTGTGGCGTCATCGCCAACGCAGCCTGCTGCGGCCCGATCACCGGCTTCGCCTGGTCGTGGGCGCGCGCGGTCGTCGC
Source organism: Xanthobacteraceae bacterium (assembly GCA_040510815.1). GTDB lineage: Bacteria > Pseudomonadota > Alphaproteobacteria > Rhizobiales > Xanthobacteraceae > VAZQ01. Next base: position 11,103 of record JBEVIH010000252.1, read on the forward strand.
CAAAACGAAGGTGCAGTCGGCGATCGCGGCCTCGACCGTGTCGTAGAGCCGGGTGTCGTCGAGAATGCGGTCGGCGCCGGAGGCCGAGCGGCGCGCCTGCAGGCTGGGCCAGCCGTCGCGCGGATTGACGAGGCGCAGCCGCGACAACCCGAAATTGGCCATCACGCGCGCGGCGGCGCCGATATTCTCGCCGAGCTGCGGCTCGACCAGAACGATGATCGGGCCGGGGACCTCCGCCCAGTCCTTGGTCTTGTCGGTTCCAGCGCCGGGCATACTCGTTCCAGGGATCAGAGATCAGGAATCAGGGATCATTCAAACCAGAATCAGGGATCGGTCGGCTGCCACGTTGCTTCTGGTCCCTGATGTCCGATTGCTGATTCCTGGCACTAGAACACCAGAATGTCGTCCATCTCCTTCACCGCGTCGAGCGCCGCGATCGGCGCGCGGTGGTCGGCGGCGGCGCTCAAACTGTGCCAGGTCGAATAGTGCACGGCGAGCAACCGCACGAGCTCGCGTCGGGTCTCCTCGCCATACCGCCGCGGCGCGTATTCGAGGGCGATGGGAACGCGGCGGGCGAGCAGCGCGCCGAGCCCGCGCAGCACCTGCGGCTCGTGGCCCTCGACGTCGATCCAGATGAGACCAAGCCTGTCGGCCGAAAGCCCGAGCTCGCCGAGCGTGTTCTCGACGCGAACGACCGGCACGTCGAGCTGCTCGCGGCCGTCGTCCGAAGGCGCCGTGCCGAGCGCGTGGGCGCCCTTGTTGCGGGGATGCAGATGGAGAACGGCGCTGCCGGCCGCGTCGCCGGCGGCCTTGGCGAGGATGGTGACGGCGTCCGCGAGCTTGTTGGCTTCGATATTCATGGCGAGCAGCCGGGCATTGCGCGGCTCCGGCTCGAACGCCACCGCGCGCGCGAACCGCCCGCTCTTGAGCGCATAGACCGTGTGGGTGCCGATATTGGCCCCGACGTCGACGAACACCGCGTCTGGCGGCAGCTGGCCGCTCGCCGCGAGCACTGCCACCGCCTGGTCGATCTCGCGGCGCTGCCATTCGCCGTGCCACATCAGCCAGGCGCCGACCACCCGATCGGCGGGATCGACGAAGAAGCGCACGTCGCCGAGTTCGCAGAGGACCAGTTGGCCGCGCGCCGCGAGCGCATGCATGACGGTGTCGCGCATGGTCGGCCAGCCGACGAGGAGCGGCTTGAGCACCGCCTGCCGTAGCGCGCGCCGGCGGCGGCCGTAGGCCCCCTTGATCTCCCGCCATGTGGGCATTTTCGCCAAACGTTCCCTTTGGTCGCATCGCTCCGGCAAGCGCACGTCTTGGGGCCTTGCGCGGCAAGCTACCACGGCCGTCAAGGCGCTTCGCCAAGGTGTTATGGCGCGGCCAAGCTCCCGCGTCATGCCTCCAGTTTTGCCTTGCAGGAACGCCCCGGCCGCGCCATAAGCCGGGCATTCCGGCCTCCCTCCCCTCCCCTCCCGCATCGCGCGCGTAAATAAAGGCTCGTCCGCAATGGCGAAGATCAAAGTGAAGAATCCCGTCGTCGAGATGGACGGCGACGAGATGACCCGCATCATCTGGAAGCTGATCAAGGACAAGCTGATCCATCCCTATCTCGACGTCGAGCTCCTCTATTTCGACCTCGGCATCGAGAAGCGCGACGAAACCCGCGACCAGATCACGGTCGACGCCGCGGAAGCGACCAAGCGGGTCGGCGTCGCCGTCAAATGCGCGACCATCACGCCCGACGAGGCGCGGGTGAAGGAGTTCAAGCTCAAGGAGATGTACCGCTCCCCGAACGGCACCATCCGCAACATCCTGGGCGGCGTGATCTTCCGCGAGCCGATCATCTGCAAGAACGTGCCCCGCCTGGTGCCGGGGTGGACCAAGCCGATCATCATCGGCCGCCACGCCTATGGCGACCAGTACCGGGCGACCGATTTCAAAGTGCCGGGCAAGGGCAAGCTGATGCTAAGCTTCGTCGGCGAGGACGGCACCAAGATCGAGCGCGAGGTGTTCCAGTTCCCCGGCAGCGGCGTCGCCATGGCAATGTACAATCTTGACGACTCGATCCGCGACTTCGCGCGCGCCTCGCTCAACTACGGCCTCAATCGCGCCTACCCGGTCTATCTCTCGACCAAGAACACCATCGTCAAAGTCTACGACGGACGCTTCAAGGACATCTTCCAGGAGATCTACGACAAGGAATTCAAGGCCGAGTTCGAGAAGAAGAAAATCTTCTACGAGCACCGACTGATCGACGACATGGTGGCGGCGGCGCTGAAGTGGTCGGGCGGCTATGTCTGGGCCTGCAAGAACTACGACGGCGACGTGCAGTCCGACACAGTGGCGCAGGGCTACGGCTCGCTCGGGCTGATGACGTCGGTGCTGATGACGCCTGACGGCAAAGTGGTGGAAGCCGAGGCCGCGCACGGCACGGTGACGCGGCACTACCGCCAGCACCAGAAGGGCGAGCAGACCTCGACCAATTCGGTCGCCTCGATCTTCGCCTGGACGCGCGGGCTCGCGCACCGCGCCAAGCTCGACAATAGTCCCGAGCTCGCCAAGTTCGCCGCGACCTTGGAGAAGGTCACGGTGGGCACAGTGGAGGCCGGCGACATGACCAAGGATCTGGCGATCCTGATCGGCGCCGACCAGAAATGGCTCTCCACCACCGGCTTCCTCGACAAGGTCGACGAGAACCTCAAAAAGGCGATGGCAGCGTAACGCTCAGCCGCTTGCATCGAACTCCGGTCCGTTCGGGCCGGCGCCGAGTCGGCTGAGCTCGTGCCCGCGCATCTCGGCGATGCGCCCCGCCACCGCCTCGTCGGGCAACCCGAGATGCTCGAGCAGGCGGCCGCCGAGCTGCAGGCTCGCTTCGACCGCCTCCGGCACCACCGCCACCGCGCCGAGCTTCAAGAGGTGCGCCGCATGGACCGCGTCGATCGCGCGCGCGAACACCGCGGCGTCCGGACGCCGCTTGCGGGCGGCCGCCACCATGCGCTCGGCTGCGCGTGCCGAATTGACCGTGACGACGAAGGCGCGGGCGCGCGCCGCGCCGGCGCGATCGAGGAACTCGCCGCGGCTGGCGTCGCCGAAATAGACCCGGGCGCCGCGCTGCCGGTGCTCGCGCACCAGCTCGCCGTCGCCGTCGAGCGCGATGAAGGGCACGTTCTCGGCCGAGAGCATGCGGGCGATGGCCTGGCCGACACGCCCGTAGCCGCCGATCACCACGTGATCGGTGAGCTCGCCGGCGCCGGCTGCCGGCATGTGCGCGCCGTGCTCGACGTGCTGCAGGCGGTTGCCGAGCCAGCGTCCGCACCGTGCCCACAGCGGTGTCGCCACCATGCTGAGTCCGACCACCGCGGTGGCGATCTGCGCCGTCTCCGTCGACAAGACCTCGGCGAGACGGCCGAAGGCGATGACCACGAAGGCGAATTCGCCGCCTTGCGCCAGCAGAATCGAAACCTCGGCCGCCACCGACCAGGAGATGCGGAACAGCCGGCTCGCCCCCAGCAGGGCGATCGCCTTGACCGCCAGCAGCGCCACGACGCCGGCCATGATCAGGCCGATCTGCGCCCAGACCACACGCAGATCGATCGACATCCCGACGCTGATGAAGAACAAACCGATCAGCAGTCCCTTGAACGGCGCCAAGTCGATCTCGACCTGATGGCGGTATTCGGTCTCCGAGAGCAGCACGCCGGCAAGGAAGGCGCCGAGCGCGGTCGAGAGGCCGGCATAGCCGGTGGCGGAGGCGAGCGCGAGCACGATCAACAGCGTGATCGCCATGATCAGCTCGCGGCTGCCGGTCTGCGCGGCAAAATGGAAGATCGGCCGCAACACGAAGCGCCCGACCACCGCGATGACTGCGATCGCCGCCGCCGCCTGGGCGAGCGCGAGCGCGAGACCGAACGCAACGCCCGCGCCGCTGCCGAGCATCTGCGCGCCGAACAGCACCGGCGCCACCATCAGGTCCTGGAACAGCAGCACCGAGAACGCCACTTGGCCGAGCATGGTCGCGATGCGGCCCTGCTCTTCGAGCAGCTGCATCACCACCGCGGTCGACGACATCGCCAAGCCGAGCCCGAGCAGGATGGCGGCGGCGGCGCCCTGGCCCATCAGCGCGAGCCCCGCTGCGATCCCCGCCGCCGAGAGCACGAACGCCACGCCGCCCGTTCCAATCACGAACCGGCGCAACGACCATAGCCGCTCGACCGACAGCTCGATCCCGATCAGGAACAGCAAAAAGAGAATCCCGAGCTCGGCGAACGGCTCGACCCGTTCGCGATGCTCGATGGTGAGGTAGCGCAGCCATGGATGGGTCTCGACCCATTGCCCCAGGCCGTAGGGACCGACCGCGACGCCGACCAGCAGGAAGCCCAGCACCGCGCCGATGCGCGCACGATGAAACAGCGGAACGATGAGCCCGGCGCCGACCAGAAAGACCAGGATGTCCTTCAGCCACGGCTCGCCGCTCAAATCGCTTCCTCCTGTTGGCCGTCACGACCCTTACAGGATTCGTGCTTCGCTTTGGGCGTGCACCGGAAGAAAAAAGCTGCGCTCAGGCGCCGCCGAGCGCCGCCTCGATCGCCTTGAGCGCCGCCTCGGCCTTGGAGCCGTCGGGTCCACCCGCCTGCGCCATGTCGGGCTTCCCGCCGCCGCCCTTGCCGCCCAAGACCTCGGAGGCCTTGCGCACCAAATCGACGGCCGAGAACTGTCCGACGAGATCAGGCGTCACGCCGACCACGATGCTGGCCTTGCCGTCTGCGGTGGTGGTGACAAGGGCAACGACGCCAGACCCAAGTTGTTTCTTGCCCTCGTCCGCAAGACTCTTCAGATCCTTGATTTCGATGCCCTCGACAACACGCGCCATGAGCTTCACATCGCCGATCACGCGCACGCCGTCCGCGCCGTCGGTGCGGGCGCTGCCGCCCATCGCGAGCTTGCGCTTGGCGTCGGAGAGTTCGCGCTCGAGCCGGCGTCGTTCATCCAAGACTTGAGCAAGGCGATCGGGCATCTCTTCGAGTGGTGCTTTAAGTTCCGCCGACACCGCCCTGGCAAGATCACCCAAATGGCGGGCGTGCTTGCGCGCCGCGGTGCCGGTGAGCGCCTCGATCCGCCGGACGCCGGCCGCGACCCCGCTCTCGCCCACCATCGAGATAAGTCCGATATCGCCGGTGCGGCGCACGTGGGTGCCGCCGCACAGCTCCACCGACCAACCCATGGCGTTGCCGGTGGTCTCACCCATCGCCACGACTCGCACCTCGTCACCGTATTTTTCTCCAAATAATGCACGCGCGCCGGATGCAATCGCATCGTCGACCGCCATCAACCGCGTGGTGACCTCCGAATTTTGCAGCACGAAGTCGTTGGCGATGTCTTCGACCTGTCCGATCTCCTCCGCCGTCATCGGCTTGGGGTGAGAGAAGTCGAAGCGCAACCGGTCGGGCGCCACCAGCGAGCCCTTCTGCGCCACGTGATCGCCGAGCACCTGGCGCAGCGCCTCGTGCAGGAGGTGGGTGGCCGAATGGTGCTGGCGGATGGCGCTGCGGCGCCCATGATCGACTTCGAGCGCGAGCGCCGCGCCGACCTTGAGCGCGCCCTGCTCGACGGTGCCGGAATGCACGAACACGTCGCCCGCCTTCTTCTGGGTATCGGCGACGCGAAAGCGCACGCCGTCGGCGCTCATTGCGCCGGTGTCGCCGACCTGGCCGCCGGACTCGCCGTAGAACGGCGTCTGGTTGAGGATAACGGCGCCGCTCTCGCCTTGCTTGAGCTCGGCGACTTCCTTGCCGTCCTTGACCAGCGCCGCGACCACGCCCTCGGCGCTTTCGGTCTCGTAGCCCAAGAATTCGCTGGGGCCGACCTTGTCGCGCAACGCGAACCAGACCGTCTCGGTCGCGGCCTCGCCGGAGCCCGCCCAGGAGGCGCGCGCCTTCTCGCGCTGGCGCTCCATCGCGGCTTTGAAGGCGTCGGTATCGACCGTGATGCCGCGCGGCCGCAACGCGTCCTGGGTGAGATCGAGCGGAAAGCCGTAGGTGTCGTAGAGCGTGAACGCGGTCTCGCCCTTGAGCCGGTCGCCCTGCTTGAGCCCGCGGCTGGCCTCGTCGAGGATCGCGAGCCCGCGCTCCAGCGTGTTGCGGAAGCGCGTCTCCTCGAGCTTGAGCGTCTCGCTGATCAGCGGCTCGGCGCGCACGAGCTCCGGATAGGCCTGCCCCATCTCGCGGGTGAGCGTCGGCACCAGCCGCCACATCAGCGGCTCCCTGGCGCCGAGCAGTTCGGCGTGGCGCATGGCGCGGCGCATGATGCGGCGGACCACGTAGCCGCGGCCCTCGTTCGAGGGCAGCACGCCGTCGGCGATCAGGAACGCGGACGCCCGCAGATGGTCGGCGATCACCCGATGCGAGGCCGCCTGCGGCCCGTCGGCATCGACGCCGGTGAGGTCGGCGACGTGGGAGATGATCGCCCCGAACAGGTCGATCTTGTAGTTGTCGTGGGTGCCTTGCAGCACCGCGGCGATGCGCTCGAGCCCCATGCCGGTGTCGATCGACGGCTTCGGCAGGTCGACGCGCTTGCCGCCGGCGAGCTGCTCGTACTGCATGAACACCAGGTTCCAGATCTCGATGAAGCGGTCGCCTTCGGCGTCGGGCGAGCCGGGCGGGCCGCCCGGGATCTGCAGGCCGTGGTCGTAGAAGATCTCCGAGCACGGGCCGCAGGGACCGGTGTCGCCCATGGCCCAGAAATTGTCGGCGCCGGCGATGCGGATGATCCGGGATTCCGGCAGGCCGGCGATCTTCTTCCACAGATCAAACGCCTGGTCGTCGTCGACATAGACGGTGATCCAGAGCCGGTCCTTCGGCAGCCCGAACTCCTTGGTGACCAGGTTCCAGGCGAGCTCGATGGCGCGGTCCTTGAAATAGTCGCCGAACGAGAAGTTGCCGAGCATCTCGAAAAAGGTGTGGTGGCGCGCCGTATAGCCGACATTGTCGAGGTCGTTGTGCTTGCCGCCGGCGCGCACGCATTTCTGCGCCGTGGTGGCGCGCGCATAGGGGCGCTTCTCGAGCCCGGTGAAGACGTTCTTGAACTGCACCATCCCGGCATTGGTGAACATCAAGGTCGGGTCGTTGCGCGGCACGAGCGGCGACGAGGGCACCACCTCGTGGCCGTTCTTGGCGAAATAGCCGAGGAAGCTCGACCTGATCTCGTTGACGCCGCTCATTTGACTCGCACCGTTGCGCCCGGCCGGCGACCGCCGTTAAGCGGCGGTTCGGCTTGATGTTTATGGGCCAGCGCCTTTTACCGACGGCTCCCCGGCCTGTCCAGGAAGGGCGCTAGCGCCCTTACCAGCACCGCGCCGATCGGATATAAGCGCCCCGCCTCCGCTGAAAAGCTTCGGCGGGCCGGGTAAGTGTCCGTCGAAGCCCGAAGGGGCGAAGACGGACCACCTTCCGTCCGGCGAGCGCCCTCCTCTCCACCGCAGCGAGCGAGCATGACCGAACCGTCCGCGTCAACGCCCGGCGCCGCGAGGCTTGCGGAACTGCTGCGCGCCGGACGCTTCGTCATGACCGCCGAGGTCACGCCGCCGGTGTCGTGCGACCGCGACGATCTGATGCGCAAGGCGCTGCCGCTGCGCGGCGTCGCTGACGCCGTCAACCTCACCGACGGGGCCGGCGCCCGCGCCCATATGAGCGCGCCGGTCGCCGCCGCCATGCTGGCCGCCGCCGGCATCGAGCCGATCCTGCA
>JBEVIH010000253.1:0-7675 GCA_040510815.1 Xanthobacteraceae bacterium
TTGTCCTTCTGCGCCTTGGTGCCGGTGAGCGCGAGCAGATTCATATTGCCGTCGTCGGGCGCCTGGCAGTTGAACGCGAGCGGCCCGAAGATCGAGCGGTTGGCCTCCTCGTACATCACCGCCCAGCCGACGATCGGCAGCGCGAGCCCGCCATACTCCTTCGGCGCCTGCGGCGCCCACAGGCCTTGCGCGCGCGCCTTCGCCTGCAGGCCGCGCAGCACGTCGAGCCGGAGGTTCTCGTGGTCGTCGAAGTTGGCGCGGTCGGCTTCGAGCGGGAGCACGTGCTCCTCGACGAAGCGGCGCGTGCGCACGCGGATGTCCTCGAGTTCGGGCGTCAGGCTGAAATCCATGGCGGGCCTTTCGGCGTTGCGGCGGCACGTTCCGGCAAGCATATTGTCATCTCTGCCGGCACGCCGGGAGGGGTGACGTCATGACCAACTTCACGCCGGTCTCCGCCGCCATCGGCGGCGCCCTGATCGGGCTTGCCGCGGTGCTGCTGACGCTGTTCACCGGCCGCATCGCCGGCATCAGCGGCATATTCGGCGGCTGTCTCAGCCTCGGTGCCGGCGACAAGGGCTGGCGCATCGCCTTCATCGCCGGGCTGATCCTGGCGCCGCTCGCCGGCGGCCTCGTCGGCTTCCCGCTCGCCGCACCCGAGATGCCGGCAAGCTATGTCGTCATCGTCGCTGCCGGGCTGCTGGTCGGCTTCGGCACCCGGCTCGGCGGCGGCTGCACCTCCGGCCACGGCATCTGCGGCATCGCGCGACTCTCCCCGCGCTCGATCGTGGCGACCGCGATCTTCATGGCGGTGGCGGTGGCGGTGGTCGCGCTGACGCGGCACGGGATCGGAGGCTGACATGGTGGCGGGTGCTGCGCTCGTCTGCGGTTTCATCTTCGGCTGGGGGCTGCTGGTTTCCGGCATGGTACAGCCGGCAAAGGTGCTGGCCTTTCTCGACATTCTCGGCGCCTGGGACGCGAGCCTGGCGGTGGTGATGGCGGCGGCGCTGGCAGTCTCAGGCTTGGGCTTTGCGCTGATCAAGCGGCGGCAACGGCCGCTGTTGGCGGCGCAACTCGCCTGGCCAAGCAAGACCGAGATCGACGCGCCGCTGGTGACCGGCGCGGTGCTGTTCGGGATCGGCTGGGGCCTGGTGGGACTTTGCCCGGGGCCGGCCTTGGAGAACCTGGCGAGCCTGTCGCCGCGCATCATCGTGTTCGTGATCGCGATGGCGGCCGGCATGGCGCTGCACGATTTCTGGCAGCAGCGGCGGGTGACGACCCGCGAGGCCGCGACGTTCGCGGCCGCCGACAGATAGCGATCAGCCGCGCAGCGCCACCATCTGGCCGCCGTCCACCACGATCGTGGCGCCCGCCATGTAGCGGCCGGCGTCGGAGACCAGCAGCAGCAGCGCGCCGTCGAGGTCGCGCTCCTCGCCGAAGCGGCCGACCGGGATCTCGCGCTTGAGGGCGGCGCCGTGCTCGCTCGTCAGGTATTCGCGGTTGAGGTCGGTGACGATCCAGCCGGGCGCGATGGCGTTGACCCGGATGCCGCGGAAAGCGAGCTCGAGCCCGAGCGCCTTGGTGAGCTGGATGACGCCGGCCTTCGCCACCGCGTAGGCGGCGGTGCCCTTGGAGACGCCGAAGCCGAGCACCGAGGCGATGTTGACGATGGCGCCGGCGGCCTTGGCGGCGAGCATGCGGCGCGCCGCCTCCTGCGCCCAGAAAAACACCGCGTCGAGATTGGTGCCGACCACGCGCCGCCATTCCTCCTCCGACAGCTCGACCGCGCGGTCGGCATGGGCGACGCCGGCATTGTTGACCAGGATGGTGACGGTGCCGAACGCCTGCTCGGCGGCGTCGAAGGCGCGGACCATGGCGTTGCGGTCGAGCACGTCGGCGCCGATCGCGACCGCGCGGCCGCCGGCCGCCTCGATGCGCGCCTTGACGGCGGCGAGGCGGTCGGCGCGGCGGGCGACCAGCGCGACCGCGGCGCCGTTCTCCGCCAGCGCCTCGGCGAAGCGCACGCCGAGCCCGCTGGACGCGCCGGTGACGAGGGCCACCCGGCCCTTGAGGTCGAAGATGTCGGCGGCGCTCATGCGGTGCCATCACTCCGCTTGTCATCGCCCGCGCAAGCGGGCGATCCAGTATCCGCTGAAGAATGTCTGGGGCACAGCCGTGCCCCAGGAAAATCTTGTGGTTACTGGATGCCTGCTTGCGCGGGCATGACAAGTGAGGAGCCATAAAGCTCATGAGGCAGCCCCGTCGCAAGCCCCGGCGCGAACCCTCGACTTCAATTGGCGACCGGAGGATACTGGATCATCCGCTTGCGGATGCCGACATGATGCACTGAGGTTCCCCATGGCCCCGCATGACCACGATCACGACCACGACCACCACCATGATCACGAGCACGGCTCGGAGCTCTCCGAGACCCAGCTGCGCGTGCGCGCGCTGGAGACGGTGCTGACCGAGAAGGGCTACGTCGATCCGGCCGCGCTCGACCTCATCATCGAGACCTACGAGACCAAGGTCGGTCCCCACAACGGCGCGCGCGTGGTCGCCAAGGCCTGGAGCGATCCGGCGTTCAAGCGGGCGCTGCTCGAGGACGCCTCGGCGGCGGTGCGCACCATGGGCCACGAGAGCCGCGTCGGCGACCATCTGGTGGCGGTCGAGAACACCCCGCAGCTCCACAACATGATCGTCTGCACGCTGTGCTCCTGTTACCCGTGGGAGGTACTGGGCCTGCCGCCGGTCTGGTACAAATCGGCGCCCTACCGCTCGCGCGCGGTCAAGGACCCGCGCGGCGTGCTCGCCGACGTCGGCGTCAAGCTGCCGAAGGACACCCAGATCCGGGTCTGGGATTCCACCGCCGAGACGCGCTTCATCGTATTGCCCATGCGCCCGGCCGGCACTGAAGGCTGGAGCGAGGAGCGCCTCGCGCAGCTCGTCACTCGCGATTCGATGATCGGCACCGGGTTGCCCAAGAAACCCGAGGAGGTCGCCTGATGGACGGCGTCCACGACATGGGCGGCATGGACGGATTCGGCAAGGTCGAGCCCGAGCCGAACGAGCCGCCGTTCCACGCCCGCTGGGAAGGGCGCGTGCTCGCGCTGCAACGCTCCATGGGCTATGCGGGCGCCTGGCACATCGACAATTCGCGCGCCGCGCAGGAGCTCTTGCCGCCGCCGGTCTATCTGACCGCGTCCTATTATCAGCGCTGGGCGCTGGCGATGGAGCGCAACGTCATCGAGCGCGGGCTGGCCGGCGCCGACGAGCTTGCGGCCGGCCACGCGCTACGCCCGGGCAAGCCGCTCAAGCGCAAGCTCACCCCCGAGGTCATCAAGGAGGGGCTCACCCGCGGCTCGTTCTACCGGCAGGCGCAGGCGCCCGCCCGCTTCAAGCCGGGCGACCGGGTGCGGACCAGGAACATCCATCCGCCGACGCACACGCGATTACCGCGCTACGCGCGCGGACGCGTCGGCACGGTCGAGCTGGTGCACGGCTGCCACGCCTTCCCGGACGCGGTGGCGACCGACCGCGGCGACGATCCGCAATGGCTCTACACCGTGGTGTTCGAGAGCCGCGAGCTGTGGGGTCCCGACGCCGATCCGACGCTCAAGGTCTCGATCGACGCGTTCGAGCCCTATCTCGATCCGGCGTGACATGGCCGCGCTCGACCAGAACGCCGCCCGCCGCGCGACCGAGGCGGTGCCGAGCATTCCCCGCGACTCGGAAGGCCCAGTGTTCCGCGAGCCGTGGGAGGCGCAGGCCTTCGCGATGGCGCTCGCGCTGCACGATCGCGGCCTGTTCACCTGGCCGGAATGGGCCGCGACCTTGGCGGACGAGATCAAGCGCGCGCAGGCGGCCGGCGATCCCGACACCGGCGAGACCTATTACCGGCACTGGCTCAACGCGCTCGAGCGCATCGTGGCCGAAAAGGGCGTGACCAACGCGCAGACTTTGGCGCGCTATCGCGATGCCTGGGACCACGCCGCCGACCGCACGCCGCACGGCGATCCGATCGAGCTCAAGCCGGAGGATTTTGCCTAGTTCGCGCCTGCGCGGCGCGGCGTGGCCGTCACATCCCGATCATCCGCTCGCTCGCCATGTAGCCGGTGAGCAGCAGCGCGCCGAAGGCGACGATCAGCAGCGACGCGCCGACTTCGATGCCGCGCACCACCAAAGTGCCGTAGCCGGTGCGCGTGCTGGCGAAGTGGCCGGCCCAGGCCTTGGCGCCGACCGCGATGGTGGCGATCACCGCCACCGTGATGGCGGTGCCGAGCCCCATGATGAAGGTCGCGACCACGCCGGCCCAGAACAGCCCCTGCGCCAGCGCGAACACCAGCACCAGGATGGCGCCCGAGCACGGCCGCAGCCCGACCGCGACGATCGCCGAGAGCCCGCGCCGCCAGCCGCCGGGACCGGCCAGCTGCTCCGGCTCCGGCGCATGGGCATGACCCCAGGCGGAGGCATGATCGTCGTGGGCATGATCGTCGTGGGCGTGATCGTGGTGGCCGTGATCGTGGTGGCCATGATCATGCTGGCCATGCCCGTGGTGCGAATGATCATGACCATGATGTTGGTGGCCATGATCGTGATGGCCGTGGGCGTGATTGTGCTGGTGCCCATGATGGTCGTGATGATGCGCCGGCGTCACCGCGGCGCCGACCGCGGCCGGGCGATGGAGCGTCTGCAGCGCGCCGATGAACGCGCGTCCCTTCACCCAAAGCAGCCGCAAGCCGATCACGATGATGAGCGCGTAGCTGACGATCTCGATGACGTCGACCGCGCGCTTCATCGTCTGCGCGGTCGCGTTCAGCAGCGCCGCCGCGATGCCGACGATCACCACCGCCACCAGCGCCTGCAGCAGCGCCGAGGCGAACGACAGCACCACGCCGCGCTTCCAGGTCTCCTCGTTGGCGACCAGGTAGGACGAGATCACCGCCTTGCCGTGGCCGGGTCCGGCGGCGTGGAACACGCCATAGAGGAAGGAGATGCCGAACAGGGTCCAGGCCGCGCTGCCGTCGGCCTTGGCGGCGCGGATCGCGCCCGAGAGCGCGCGATAGAACTCGGCCTGCTTGGCGAAGATCCAGCCGAACATCCCGCTGGTCGGGGGCGGCGCGCTCTGCGGCCGCGGCCCGCCGAACGGGCTCCCTTGCGCCCATATCGCATCGACGGCGCCGGCCGCCAGCAGGATGACCGCCACCGCGAGGATCAGCTTCGCAAGCCGGGGCATACCCCCGGCCACGGCCTTCATGGGCATTTCACCGAGAGCTTGTTGGCGAATTCGGCGCCGATGGTCAGCGACGGATCTCTCTGGTCGGGGCCGAGTTGGCTCAGGCGCTGCGACAGCGCGGCGCCCATTTCCTGCGGCTTGCCGACCGTGAGCTTGCATTGCGCGGGCGCGCCGACGAGCTTCGCCGGATCCTTCTCCCTGAAGCTGAAGTCGACGAAGAATTCCCGGTCGTAGATTTCGAGGCTCAGGTCCTTGGCCTTCACCGGCGTCTTCAGCGGCAGCGTGAAGTGCAAGGTCAGCACCGTGTCCTTCTTGTTGAAGTCGAGATAGTAGCCGGCGGGCGGCTCGCTGAACTCGACCTTCTTGCCGTCGGCAGTGGCCTGGGTGAAGAAGTCGTATTCCTTGAGCGACGTGACGTTGACCTCGGCGAGCGGCGCCAGCTCCTCGCGGGTGAACTCGCCCTTCTTCTTGGCGTCGATGCCTTGCGTCGCGAACGTCGAGAACATGTCGTCGAAGGTCCAGGCGTGGCGAACGCCGGTCACCGAACCGTCGGGCGCGTAGACCAGCTCGCTCTGCACCGTCACCCAGACGTGCGGGTGCGCCGACGCCGAGCCGCCGGCAAGGATGAGGCTCGCCAGCGCGGCAACGGAGAAGAGAACGAAGCGGTGCGTCATGGGTTTGCTCGCCAGGCTGCGGTCTCCGCACCATAGCATGGAGTGCGGCGGAATGGGGGCGTGGCCTGCGCGGCGCCGGCGCTACAAAATAACGTGAACTTTATGTTCCCGCCGCCCCGCCGTCGGCGCGCGGATCGTGGGCGCCTTCGAGCGTGCCGTCGGGATGGCGCACCACCGCCCCGGCATGGCCCATGACGTCGGAATAGGGCTCCGCCAGCAGCTCGACGTCGTGGCCGGCGGAAAGGAGCCGCTCGACCAGGTTGCCGTCGAAGCGAGCTTCCATGCGCACGTTGGTGTGAGTGGAGGCCCAGGTGCGGCCGAGCACCCAGCGCGGCGCGTCGATCGCGCGGTCGAGCGGCTGGCGAAAGGTGACGTGGCGGGTGAACAGCGCCGCCTGCGTCTGCGGCTGGCCGTCGCCGCCCATGGTGCCGTAGCCGATGACCCGGCCGTCGGCGAGCACCGCGAGCGCCGGGTTGAGGGTGTGGAGCGGCAGCCGTCCGGGCGCGAGCGCGTTCAAGGCGCCGCGATCGAGCGAGAAGCTGGCGCCGCGGTTCTGCATCAGCACGCCGGTGCGCGGCAGCACCAGGCCCGAGCCGAACTCCCAATAGAGCGACTGGATGTAGGAGACGACGAGCCCGGAGGCGTCGGCGGCTCCCATCCAGATGGTGTCGCCGTCGCCCGCCGGCGCCGGCCACGGCGCCGCCTTGCGGCGATCGATCTTGCGCGCCTCGGCATCGAGGAATTTCGCGTCGAGATAGCGTTCCGGCGGATGGGCGATCCGCTCGGGATCGGTGATCACCCGGTCGCGCACCCGGAACGCCCGCTTGGTCGCCTCGACGAGACCGTGGACGTGATCGAAGCCTTCGGCCTCGCGGACGCGCAGGCGCTCGAACAAGGCGATGATCATCAGCGAGGCGAGGCCCTGGGTCGGCGGCGGCGTGTTGAACAGCACGCCGATGTCGAGCTTCACCGACAGCGGCTCGGCCAGGGTGGCGCGGCAGCGCTCGAGGTCGGCGCGGGTCACCGGGCTGCCGAGCCGTTCGAGATCGGCGGCGACCTCGCGCCCGACGTCGCCACGATAGAAATCGTTGAGCCCGGCATGGGCGAGCTGGTCGAGGGTGGCGGCGAGCGCCGGCTGCTTGAGCACCTTGCCGGCGTCCGGCGGCTTGCCGTCGATCAGGAAGGCCGGCGCGAAGCCGGGCACGTCCTTGAGCTCGGCGAGCTTCTCGGTGGTGAGCCGCGCCTGGCTGCGGGTGACCACATAGCCTTCGCGGGCGTGGCGGATCGCCGGCGCCAAGAGCTCGCCCGGCGGCAGGCGCCCGCCATGCGCACGGGCGGCTTCGAGCGCCAGCGACCAGCCGGCGATGGCGCCCGGCACGGTGAGCGCCGCCAGCGGACCGCGCGGCGGAATGGTCTCGTAGTCGCGATAGAGCTCCGGCCGGGCGTTGGCGCCCGCACGCCCCGCCGCCATCAGCGCGCGGACGCGGCCCGACGGCTCGCGCACGAGCCAGAAGCCATCGCCGCCGATATGGTTCATGTGCGGATAGACGGCGGCGATCGTGGCCGCCATCGCGACCATGGCCTCGAGCGCGTTGCCGCCGTCGGCGATGATCGCGCGTCCCGCCTCGGCGGCGGCGTGATGGGGCGCGCAGACGACGCCCTGGCGATGCCCGGCGGTGTGGAGGTCCATGGCGCTTATGCAGACGCCTCGCTGAAGCCACGCTTGCGCAGCAGCGCGTCGGCGGTCGGCAGCCGGCCGCGGAAGGCG
>JBEVIH010000254.1:0-12216 GCA_040510815.1 Xanthobacteraceae bacterium
TCGAATGCGGGACATATCCATGAAAGATCGGCGGTGGTCTGGAGCCCGCAAATCCGACTCCCAAGCGCGACAACAGGCGGCCGAGGAGCTCGCGATCGCTGCGCTGAGCTTCATCGCCGGCGAGGCGGAGCGGCTCGGGCGATTCCTTGCGTTGACGGGGATGGGGCCGGAGTCGATCCGGGATGCCGCGCGCGAACCGAATTTCCTGCTTGGTGTGCTCGATCACGTGGCGAGCGAGGAATCCCTGCTGGTCGCCTTCGCGGAGCATAGTGGAATCGATCCGGAAGATGTCGCGCGCGCCCGCGAGGCGCTGGCCCGCGGAACGCCGCAAGCGCCCTGAGCGTGTTACCATCGTGCCGCCGTGATGGAGATGGGGCCGACCATGCCCGGCTTCTGCCGCGATTGCCGCCGCGACCTGCCGGAGCGGGCCGGACGCTGCCCGCACTGCGCCTCGCCGCGGCTCTTGCGCCACCCCGAGCTCGACGCGCTGGCGATTGCGCATGTCGATTGCGACGCCTTCTACGCCACCATCGAAAAGCGCGACGACCCGACGCTCGCCGACAAGCCGGTGATCGTCGGCGGCCGCAAGCGCGGCGTCGTGCTTACCGCCTGCTACGTTGCGCGCACCTTCGGCGTCCGCTCGGCGATGCCGATGTTTGAGGCGCGGCGGCTATGCCCGCACGCCAGCGTCGTTCCGCCCGACATGGAGAAATACGCGCGCGTCGGCCGCGAGGTGCGCGGCTTCATGCTCAAGCTCACGCCGCTGGTCGAGCCGGTCTCGATCGACGAGGCGTTCATGGATCTGTCCGGCACCGCGCGCCTGCACGGCATGAGCCCGGCCAAGGCGCTGGCGGGCTTCGCCGCCGAGGTCGAGCATGGATTAGGAATCACCGTCTCGATCGGCCTGTCCTGCAACAAGTTCCTCGCCAAGATCGCCTCCGACCTCGACAAGCCGCGCGGCTTTGCGGTGCTCGGCCGCGCCGAGGCCGTGGCCTTCCTGACGGCCAAGCCGGTGACGATCATTTTCGGCGTCGGCAAGATGACGCAGCAGCGGCTCGCGCGCGACGGGCTGCGCACCATCGGCGACCTGCAGCGCACCAGCGAGATCGAATTGCGGCGGCGCTACGGCGACGAGGGCGCGCGCCTGGCGCGTCTCGCCCGCGGCCTCGACGACCGGTCGGTGAGCCCCGAGCGCGAGGCGAAGAGCATTTCGTCCGAAACCACGTTCGAGCAAGACATTGCCGAGTTCCGGCCGCTGGAGCTCAGGCTGTGGCGCCTGTGCGAGACCGTCTCCGCCCGCCTCAAGGAGAGCGAGCTTGCCGGCAAGACCGTAACGCTCAAGCTCAAGACGGCCGACTTCCGCATCCGGACGCGGGCGCATTCGCTCGATCACCCGACCCAGCTCGCCGCCAAGATATTCGCCGCCGGCCGCGACCTGCTTGCGCGCGAGACCGACGGCACCAAGTTCCGGCTGATCGGCATCGGCCTCTCGACGCTCACCCCTGCCGATGGTGCCGACCACGCCGATCTTCTCGACCGGCGAACGGCGGAGGCGGAGCAAGCGATCGACCGGCTGCGCGAAAAATTCGGCGAGGACGCCGTGATCAGGGGCCGCGCGCTCGACAACGACGATTAGCCGGGACATCGCGGCATTCGCGGGACGAATCCGGGCGCGGCTGGTGTTATTGTCGAAACCAAGGGACGAAGCGCAACTGGAGGACTGCAATGCGGATGCGAGTGAGAAAAAACGTGATGATCGGCGCGTTCGCCATCTCGGCGATGCTGGGTGCCGCAGCACCGGCGCAGGCCCAGACCCAGCTGAAGGTCATGGTGTTTCCGGGCCTTTCCAACTTCTCGATCTTCGCGGCCCAGCACAAGAACCTGTTCGCCAAGCACGGCCTCGCGATCGAGCTTCTGAACACGCCGAATTCCGAGGTGCTGCGCAGCGGCCTCGCCAAGGGCGACCACCAGATCGTGCACGCCGCGGTCGACAATGCGGTCGCCATGGTCGAGCTCGCCAAGGCCGACGTCGCCATCGTCACCGGCGGCGACAACGGCTTCAACCGCATCTTCGTCCAGCCCGATATCAACTCCTACGCCGAGCTGCGCGGGAAGACGGTGGTGGTGGACGCGCCCAATACGGCGTTCGCGCTGCTGCTCTACAAGGTGCTCAAGGACAACGGTCTCAACAAGGGCGACTACGTGGTCAAGCCGCTCGGCGGGACGCCGATGCGGCTCGAGGCGATGACCAAGGACAAGGCCAATGCCGCGGCCGGCGTGCTCAATCCGCCGTTCTCGTTCCGCGCCCGGCAAGCCGGCCTCAAGGACATGGGCGCCGCCGCCAAGGCGATCGGCTCCTACCAGTCGGACGGCGCTTTCGTGATGCGCGACTGGGCGAAGGCCAATGGCGACACGGTCGTGCGCTACATCAGGGCCTATGTCGAAGGCCGCCGCTGGCTGCTCGATCCCGCCAACAAGGCGGAGGCGACCCAGCTGCTGGTCGATCGGCTCAAGCTCACGCCCGAGGTGGCCGCGCTTTCGTACCGCGTCGCCACCGATCCGGCCGACCCGATCGCCAAGGATGCCAAGTTCGACCTGGACGGCTTTCGCAACGTCCTCAAGCTGCGCGCCGAGATCGAAGGACAATGGGGCGGCACGGCGCCGGCGCCCGACAAGTATCTCGACCTGTCGTACTACGACAAGGCGATCGCCGGATTATGAGGCGCCCAAGACGACAGATGACGGATGAATTCTGATTCCCTCGTCCGCCTGTGCTGCGTCATTTGCAGGGCTTGATATCCTTGAGGTCGAGCGAGGTCAGCTCGCCACTGATGGCGAATTCGTTGTAGTCGAGCAGGAGCGCGCGCGACACCCCGTTCTCGTACATCTCGAACTTGATCGAATAGATCGGCGCCTGCTCGCCGGTGCTCTTGGTCCCCTTCTCGAAGTAGCTCACCGTGACCGGCCAGCGCTTGAGGCCGGCAAGGGCCTGCTGGCCGGCCGCGGCGTCGGTCGGCGCCCGCTCGTTCGGGCCGATGGTCTGGCCGATGACGGTGAGCGTGTTGTAGACCTTCTCGCCGGTCTCGGACCCGTCATAGACCGGAAACTCCAAGATGCTTTTGCCCTCGCGCGCGGCCTCGATGACCCGGCGCATGTGATCGGTCGGGAAAACGATCGCCGCTTCCAGATCGACCTTCTTGTCCTGAGGCTTGGTGAGCGTGACCGCAACCCGGTCGGACCGGCGCTCCGCCTGTCCGTCGACGGTGTCGCCTGGCCTTTCGTTGAGGTAGCTCTGCGACTTGAAGACGAGCTTCCTGGCGGCGCCGTCTTCCCAGGTGGTGGTCCGCAGATCGCTGAGCGTGACCTTGCCCTCCCCGTTGTCGAGCTCGGATACCTGGCGGAACTGCAGCGCATAGCCGTCGCAGGCATTGCCGGAGAAGTCGTAGAGGATGCGTCCGCGCGCCGCGACCGTCGCGTTGCCGCGGGTGTGGGCGAGCTTGAGCTCGTAGATCGCGCGGTGCGGCGCAAGCTCTCCGGCGGGCGTGAGCGCGCTCGCCGGTCGCAATGCGGAGCCGGCGATCATGCCCGCCACGGCCACCGAAGCCGCGGACGCGCAAAGCAAGCGTCTGGCAAGAATCGTCATCGTACCTCCTCGTTGGCCGCTTGCGGCGGAAGATAAGACCGCGGACGACGCGTCGCAACCAAGCCCGGCAACTCAAGGACCGGCCCTTGCAAGCGCCTTCCCGATCGGCGAAGACAAGGGATCGCCGCAACTGGCGCATCGCGAGCGGTCGCTGCATCGGCAACGGAGAGCATCATGGCCGGAATGGTTGAAAAGAAACTTGCGGAGCTCGGAATTGCTCTCCCCACGCCGGCGAGCCCGGTTGCCAATTACATCCCCTTCGTGCGCGTCGGCGCGATGCTGTTCGTGTCCGGCCAGATCTGCCTCGACGCAAGCGGCAAACTGGTCGCCAAGGGCAAGCTCGGCGCAGGCGTATCAGTCGAGGACGGCCAAAAAGCGGCACGCGCCTGCACCATCAACCTTCTGGCCCAGGTCAAGGCCGCGCTCGGCGACCTCGACAAGGTCAAGCAGGTGGTCCGCCTCGGCGGTTTCATCAATTCCGATCCGGCGTTTCTCGACGGACCCAAGGTGATGAACGGCGCCTCCGATCTCATGGTGGCGGCGCTCGGCGACAAGGGCCGCCACGCCCGCACCACCGTCGGCGTGGCCGTGCTGCCGGCGGACGCGGCGGTGGAGGTCGAAGGCATCTTCGAGGTCGCCTGACGGCCGACCCCGATGTCCGGCCTCGACTGGCTCACCAAGCGACCGGTGGCGCATCGAGGCCTGCACGATGCTCAAAAAGGCATCATCGAGAACACGCCTTCGGCATTTGCAGCCGCGATCGCAGGCGACTACGGCATCGAATGCGATCTGCAAATCACCGCCGACGGCGAGGCCATGGTGTACCATGACGCCGCGCTCGGCCGGCTCACCGAAGGGAGCGCCCGCCTCGATGCGACGACGGCGGCCGAGCTCAAGCGGGTGTCCTTCAAGGCTTGCGCCGACCGCATGATCACGCTCGGAGAATTGTGCGACCTGGTGGCGGGACGGGCCACGCTCGTCATCGAGCTCAAGAGCCGCTTCGACGGCGACCGGCGACTCGTGACCCGTGCCACCGACGTGCTCGCCGCCTATCGCGGCCCGGCAGCGCTGATGTCGTTCGATCCCGCCCAGGTGGCGGCGCTGCGCGAGAGCGCGCCTGCCCTGCCGCGCGGCATGGTCGCCGAGCGTCGATATCGGCATTACGAGTGGGACGCGCTAACGGCGGCGCGCAAGCGCGCGATGGCCTATTTCGGGCACGTGCTGCACACGCGGCCGCAGTTCATCGCCTATTCGGTGCAGGACCTGCCGGCGCCTGTTCCGCTCATCGCCCGCAACCTGTTCGGCTTGCCGTTGTTGACTTGGACCGTGCGCAGCGAGGCGGACCGGCAGACGGCGGCGCGCTGGGCCGACCAGGTGATCTTCGAGGGCTTTCGGCCATAAAATCGCACGACCGCACCGGCACGAGGGTTGCACAGAAACGCCCATGGCCTCGATCGAACTCACGCTAAGGATCGCCAACTCGATCGGCGACGTTGCCGCCGAAGGCTGGGACGCCTGTGCCAATCCGGGCGTTGGCAGCGGCCCTGCGCCGGCCGACGCCAGACCCAATTGCGGCAACGGCGGCGGGGCCGAGGCCACCTCATCAACGCTCAGCTCCGGATCATCCGCATTAAAAACAGATTACAATCCATTCATCTCACACGATTTTCTTTCCTCGTTGGAGGAATCCGGCTCGGTCCGGGCGAGAGCCGGCTGGCAGCCGATGCACCTGCTTGCCGAGGAGGCCGGCGGCCGGCTGGTCGGCGCCGTCCCCTGCTACGCGAAATCTCATTCACGCGGCGAATATGTCTTCGACCACGGCTGGGCCGAGGCCTATGAGCGCGCCGGCGGCCGCTACTACCCCAAGCTCCAGGTGGCGGTGCCATTCACGCCGGCCGCCGGCCGGCGCCTACTGGCGCGGCCGGGCCCGCAGGCCGACGCCGTGCGCGCGGCGCTTGCCGACGCGCTGGTCGACGTCTGCCAGCGCTCCGACGCCTCCTCGGTGCACGTCAACTTCCTGACCGAGCCGGAGTGGCGGCTGCTCGGCGCGCGCGGTTACCTGGCGCGCACCCACCAGCAGTTCCATTGGGAGAACGGCGGCTATGCCTCCTTCGACGCCTTTCTCGCCGCGCTCGCCTCGCGCAAGCGCAAGACCATTCGCCGCGAGCGCGCAGACGCGCTCGCGGCGGGCATCAGCGTGCATTGGCTGACCGGGTCGGACCTCACCGAAGACGTGTGGGACGCCTTTTTCAACTTCTACATGGAGACCGGCTCGCGCAAATGGGGCCGCCCCTACCTGACGCGCGAGTTCTACTCGATCGTCAGCGCGAAGATGCGCGACCGCATCCTTCTGGTGATGGCCAAGCGCAACGGCCGCTGGATCGCCGGCGCCATCAATTTCATCGGCTCCGACACGCTCTACGGCCGCCATTGGGGCTGCGTCGAGCACCATCCGTTCCTGCATTTCGAGCTTTGCTATTATCAGGCGATCCAATACGCCATCGAGCACAAGCTCGGTCGCGTCGAGGCCGGTGCCCAGGGCGAGCACAAGCTCTCGCGCGGCTACCTGCCGACCACCACCTACTCGGCGCACTACATCCTCGATCAGGCGCTGCGACGCGCGGTCGATGACTTCCTGCGGCACGAGCGCGCCTATGTGGCGGCGGCGGGCGCGGAGCTGGTCGAGGCCGGCCCGTTCCGCAAAGCATGATCAAGCCGGCATTCGCGCGCGGATGAAATGCGCGCCCGAGCGGCGTCCCGAGCATCCGCCTCGGCGCGGCGCTTGAGGCTTGACCTGCCCGCATCCGCCTGCAATCGAAGAGCATTCCGACGGGAGGTGCCGATGCCCGCCTACGATTCCAGCAACATCTTTGCGAAAATCCTGCGCGGCGAGCTGCCTTGCTACAAGGTCTATGAGGACGACAAGGCGCTCGCCTTCCTCGACATCATGCCGCGCGCGCCCGGCCACACCCTGGTGCTGCCGAAGGCGCCGGCGCGCAATATCCTCGACGTCCCTCCCAACGATCTCGCCCACGTCATCAAGGTCGCGCAAAAGATCGCGCAGGCCGCCAAGCCGGTGTTCGGCGCCGACGGCGTCACCATCCAGCAATTCAACGAAAGCGCCGGCGGCCAAGTGGTCTTTCATCTCCACGTCCACGTCATCCCGCGCCGGCAGGACGTGCAGATGAAGCCGCCGGCAAGCGTCAAGGAGGCGCCGGAGGTGCTCGCCGAGCAGGCAAAGAAGCTGGCCGCCGCGTTGGCCTAGTCCGGCGCCATGAACCGAAAGGAACGCCGCGCGGCGCAGAAGCAGGGCAAGGGCCCGTTGGGACCCGGCCCCTCGCCCGCGCCGGTCACGACCAGCCTGTTCGCTGCGGCGTTCCAGCATTTCCGCGCCGGCCAGAGCGCCGAGGCCGAGCGGCTGTGCCGCGACGTGCTGACGCTCGATCGCAACCATTTCGACAGCCTGCATCTCCTCGGGATCATCGCATTGCGCGGCGGCCGCCATGAGGCGGCGATCGAGTTCCTCGATCGCGCCGTCGCCGCCGACGGCCGCAGCCCCGAGTGTCGCGTCAACCTGGCGCAGGCGCTGCGCGCGCTCAGTCGGCTCGACTCCGCCGCCGCGCAGCTCGCGCAGGCGATTGCGCTGCGGCCGGACTACGGGGCGGCGCATCGCGGCCTCGCCGACGTGCTGGCGCAGCAGGGCAAGCTCGACGAGGGCCGCCGGCACTATGAACGGGCGCTGGCGCTCGATCCGAATTTTCTGGAGGCGCGCTACGGCCTGGCAAATTTGTGCTTGCAGCAGGGCCGGCTGGAGGATGCCGTGGGCCACTACCGGCGGATCCTGGCAGCACGACCGGACGCCGCCGAGGCCCACAGCAATCTCGGCGTCGCGCTCGCCGCGCAAGACAAATGGGACGAGGCGGCGGCGCAGTACCAACGCGCGCTCGCGCTCAAGCCAGAGCTCGTCGACGTCTACCGAAACCTCGGCCGGCTGCTGCTGGCGCGGGGTGACGCCGCCCAGGCGCTTGCGCTCGCCCGGCGCGGGCTGTCGATCCAGGAGACCGAGGAGACCAGATCCTTCTTCGTGCAATGCGCCAAGGCCCTGCCATCCATGCCCGCCGACGACGCGGCGCGCGACGATCTTCGCAGTCTCCTCGCCCGCGCGCTGGCAGAAGGCTGGACCCGTCCCGGCGAGCTGTCCGCGCCGGCGGCCAGCCTGTTCAAGGCGAGCGACATCGGCCGGGCCGCGATCGAGCGCGTCACCGCGGCGTGGCCGCGGCGACTGTCCGCGCCCGAGCTGTGGGGCCCCGACGGCCTCGCGGCCGTGTCGCGCGACCGGCTGCTGCGGGCGCTCCTGGAATCGGCACCGGTCCACGACGTCGAGCTCGAACGATTGCTCACCAGCGCCCGTTTCGCCTTGCTGGAGCAGGCGGCGGGGTCGGACGCGTCGGGCGACATCACCGCGGAGGTCGCCGGTTTCTACGGCGCGCTGGCGCAGCAATGCTTCATCAACGAATACGTCTTCGCCTGCACCACGGACGAAGCGCGGCAGGCAGCGGAGCTGGCGCAGAGGCTCGGCGCCAAGCTTGGGTCGGACGCCTCCGTTCCGCCGCTTTGGCCGATCGCGGTTGCCGCTTATGTCCCGCTCCATTCGCTTGCGTGCGCCGATCTGCTGCCGGCAAAACGCTGGCCGGACCCGATCCCAGCCTTGCTCGACCAGCAGGCGCACAAGCCGATGCTGGAGCGGCAAATCCGGGCGTCAATTCCGGCCCTGACCGCGATCCGCGACGAGGTTTCGCTTGCGGTCCGGCGCCAGTACGAGGACATGCCCTATCCGCGCTGGGTGAAGGCCGCGCCGGTCGGCAAGCCGGCGGCCATCGGCTGGTACTTGCGCAACCAGTTTCCGGCCGCGGCGTTGCACGAGCCCGGGCAACGCAACACCCTCGACGTCCTCATTGCCGGCTGCGGCACCGGCCAGCACGCGATCGAAACCGCGCAGCGGTTCGCGGGCGCCAGGCTCCTCGCCATCGATCTGAGCCTGACCAGCCTCAGCTACGCCGAGCGCAAGACGCGCGAGCTCGGCTTGCGCAACATCGCCTATGCGCAGGCCGACATCCTCGAGCTTGGCTCGATCGGCCGCAGCTTCGACCTCATCGAGGCGAGCGGCGTTCTGCATCACCTCGGCGACCCGGCGGCCGGCTGGCGCGTGCTCCTGTCTCTGCTGCGGCCCGGCGGGTTCATGCATATCGGCCTCTACAGCGCGCTCGCCCGACAAGACGTCGTTGCCGCGCGCCAATTCATCGCCGAGCGCGGCTATGGCCAGACCGCCGAGGACATCCGGCAGTGCCGGCAGGAGCTGCTGAGCTTCGAGGACGGCCACCCGCTCAAGGAGGTTGCCAACTACTCCGACTTCTTCACCACCAGCGAATGCCGCGACCTGATCTTCCACGCGCAGGAGCATCAACTCACGATTCCGCAGATCAAGGCGTTCCTGCAGGAGAACGATCTGCGCTTCATCGGCTTCACCGGTGAGGCCGCGCAGCTTTTTCGCCGCCGCTTTCCCGAAGACAGGGCCATGGCCGACCTCGACCGATGGCACCTGCTCGAGAGCGAGAACCCGAAAGCCTTCGTCAACATGTACCAGTTCTGGATCCAGAAGCCCGCGCGCTGACGCCGATCGCCGCGTCGTCAGCGGCCGACAAGCATCGCACCGACGACCAGCACGATCTCGCCCACGGCCACGCCGGCCAAGACCGAGCGGCGCACCAGCAGGAACGCCGCAAAGCCCGCGGCGATCGCCGCGAGCCGCACCGCCAGCGGCACCGTGGCGAGTGCGCCGGGCGGCAGCACCACCAGCTTGGCGATGACGCCGGCCAGCACCGCAACGGCGACCGCCCGCACCCAGATCAGCAGCTCCGACTCCTCGTCGATGCCGCGCGCCGCCACCAGGCCGAGCATGCGCCAGACCTCCGTCGGCAGGAAGCCGACCAGCACCAGCACAAGGTAGGGCCACAGCTCGGAGGTGGCGCTCATCGCAGCACCTCACGCAGGCGGTGCAACGCATAGGCGACCGTACCGGCGACGATCCCGGTCCATAACAGGTCGAGGCCGACCTGGGCCCACGCCAAGGCCGGCCCGAGCACCAGGCCGAGGCCGAGCGCGAGCCGGTCCACCAGAAATCGCGCATTGCGCGTGGTCGAGACCAGGAAGGAAATTGGCGTCAGGAACAACAGGGCGGCGGTCAGCAGCGGCGGCAAGGACCCGGCCAGATAGAAGCCGATCGCGGTCCCAACATGGGCAAACACCAAAAAGCCGACGGCGAGCCCGTTGCAGAACGCGACGCGGCGTTCGCGCGGCACGCCCGGCAACAGGCGCGCGGCGGTGAAATGGGCCGGCAACAGGAGCTCGCGATCGCGCGTCGTAGGCCCCTTGAGCAGCGGCAGCAGCGCCACGACCATCGGCATGAGCCGAACGCTGCTCAGCCCGACCGCAAGTGCGACTTCGATCGCGGCGGCGCCGGTGCCGAGCGCCGAGATCAGGATCACCTGGGCCGGCCCGGCCCATATCAGCACGGTCGACAGCATCACCCAAGGCAGGCTGAAGCCGTAGTCGTGGCCGAGCGCGCCGACGCCGACATACGTGCCGATGAGGACGAGGCTGAACGCCGACGTCGCCGAATTGCGCATCCCGTCGAGAAAGACGCGAGCGGACGTCGGCAGCGGATCGTCGGGGGGCGAAAGGGTCATCGGGCGGAACGGGATCAGCCGAAGCTGCAGGCGGAGCGGCGCCGACCAGTGCGACCGGTCATTGCAGCTCCGCCGTCCCATCGCCCTGGATCGCCGCGATGTAGCGGGCGATCGACCGCTTCACCGCATCCTTGCCGTTGTGCACCACGCTGCGATCGAACCACGCGCCGTGGATCACCTCGAACGGAAACGGTTCCAGCATGGCGCCGATGCGCGCCACCGCCGGCGCCGAGAGCGGCACCATGTTGGGGTAGCTGCGCATGAAGCTCACATAGTTGCGGTCGGGGATGACCTGCACGATGTCGCCGGCGAGCAGCGCGCCGCGGCCGCCCGCGCCTCCCGCCCAGTGCAGCACGGTCCCGCCGGCAAAATGCCCGCCGCATCGAATGAGGGTGAGCCCGTCGCCGATCGGCAAGGTATCGCCGGCCCAGAACTTGACCGCGGGATCCGGCCGCATGATCCATTGCCGATCGGCGGCGTGGATATGGACGGGGACATCGCCGAAGGCGAGGCTCCACTCCACCATCGTGGTGTAGTAGTGCGGGTGCGAGATCGCGATCCCGGCAAGCCCGCCGAGCCCCTTCACGATCTCGATCGTCGCCGCGTCGATGAGCGCGATGCAGTCCCACAAGATGTTGCCGCCGGGAGTGCGCACCAGCAGCGCGCGCTGACCGATCGCGAACTGCGGCACCGTTCCGATCCCGATCAGGCCGGGCTCATGCTCGCGGTAGCAGTTGAAATGCCGCCTCGCCAATGCGTCGAGCGTCGTCCACTTTTGCCCGGAGGGCGGAACGAACTGGCGCTCCTCGTCGCAGATCGGGCAGCGCGGCGGCGGCTGCTCCGACGGACTGAATTGGATTCCGCAGGTTTCGCAGATGAAGGCCGGCATGGCGTCTGGCGATCGGGACTGGGCCGCAGGCGCTTTGTCCCGCATCGCGATGCCTGGCGCAATGCCCACCGGCGCAGGCACCGCATGCGATATTCGATGAAGCAGCGTTGGGCCGGAACCCGGTCAGACCTTGACCAGCGGCACCTTCGGCACCGAGCCGCGGGGGGATGGCGGCCCGCCATCGCCCTTGGGGCCGGACGGCTTGCTGCGACGCGGCGCCCGGCGCTTGGGCTTGGCGCCGATCGGCTGCGGGAGCTTGTCGGGTTTGGGCGTCACCGGCCCGTCGAGATATTCGAAGCCGAGCTTGCCGGGGCCGGCGTCGTCCTTCACCAGGATGACGCGCACATGGCCGCCGGCCTTGAGCTTGCCGAACAGCACCTCGTCGGCGAGCGGCTTCTTGATGGTCTCCTGGATCAGGCGGGCCATCGGCCGCGCCCCCATCTGCTCGTCGTAGCCGTGCTCGGTCAGCCACTTGGTGGCGTCTTCCGACAGCTCGATGGTGACGTCGCGGTCGCCCAGCTGGGCTTCCAGCTGCAGCACAAACTTCTCCACCACCTTGGCGATGATCTCCGGCGAGAGGTGCGCGAAGGTGATGATGGCGTCGAGCCGGTTGCGGAACTCGGGCGCGAACATGCGGTTGATCGCCTCGAGGTCGTCGCCCTCGCGCTTGCTGCGGGTGAAGCCATAGGCCTGCTTGGCGAGATCGGCGGCGCCCGCATTGGTGGTCATGACCAGGATCACGTTGCGGAAGTCGACCCGCTTGCCGTTGTGGTCGGTGAGCTTGCCGTGATCCATGATCTGCAGCAGCACGTTGAACAGGTCGGGATGCGCCTTCTCGATCTCGTCGAGCAGCAGCACGCAATGCGGGTGCTGGTCGACGCCGTCGGTGAGCAGGCCGCCCTGGTCGAAGCCGACATAGCCGGGCGGCGCGCCGATCA
>JBEVIH010000255.1:0-6616 GCA_040510815.1 Xanthobacteraceae bacterium
ACCGGAAACGGAATGAGTATGGCGGACGATAATCCTTTGCGATCCTACCGATCGAACGATCCCTATCGGCGCGCCGGGGGCGCGACGAGCCAGGGCGACTACGCCGGCAGCAGCGACCCGCTCGCCGAGTTGGCCCGATTGATCGGGCAAAACGATCCGTTCGCGGAGTTCGGCCGCGCTCAGCCGGCGGCGCACTCGTCGCCGTCCACCGCGCCCGATTGGGAGCCGGCCGCCGACCGCGAGCAGCGCTTTGCCGCCGAGGAGGCGCGTCTGGCGGAACGCGAGTCGTATGCGGCGAGCGATCACTATTCCCGCCCGCTGCCGCACCCGCTGGCGCCGCGCGAATCCTATGGCGATGATCGCGGCCATGGCCAGCGCTATGACGAGAGTCACGCCGAGGCCGACCATCAGTTCCATGGACACGCTGACGACCGGGTGGGCTACGGGGCCCAGCAGGCCGGCCAAGCGCACGGCTACGAGGCCGATCAGCTCTATCAGGACGACCGCCCGCTCGATCCGCATGAAGATGCGATGTACGACGACGCGCCGCGCGCCCGCCGCCACGGCGGCATCGTCACCGCGCTCGCGCTCATCGGTTGCGCCATGTTGGGCACGGCCGGCGCCTACGGCTACCGGACCTACATTTCCCACCCCGGCGCGAAAGATCCGCCGCCGGTGATCACCGCCGACAACACGACCCCGACCAAGATCGTCCCCACCACGGCGATCGATCCGCAGTCGAGCAAGCTGATGGACCGGCTCGCCAACGCCGCCAGCAACGAGCAGCTGGTGCGGCGGCAGGAGGAGCCGGTCGTGCTCAAGGAACTCGGCAGCCCGTCGGCTCCGCGCGTCGTGCTGCCGGCGCCGGTCGCGCCGGCACAAGGCACGCCTGCGGCGCCACCGCAAAATCCGCGGGCGGCAGCGCCGAATTCGACCGAGCCCAAGCCGGTGCGCACCGTCACTATTCGTCCTGACGGCGGCGACGTGAGCGGCCGCCCGGTCGGCGCTCCGTCCGCCTCACAAGCGGGAACGACGCCGCCGGCTCCACGCGCCACGGGCACGACCCCGCCGGCGCCACGGGCTACGCCGCCGGCGCGCGGCGGCAGCAACCCGATCTCGCTTGATCCGACGCCCAATGAAACCGGTGCCTTGCCGATGGCTCCCGCGCCCCGGGCGCGCACGGCCGCTGCTCCCGTGGCGGCGCCCGAAACGGCGAATGCTTCAGCCGGCGGGCACCTCGTCCAGCTCTCGTCGCAACGCAGCGAGGGCGAAGCGCAAAGCTCCTTCCGCAGCCTGCAGGCCAAGTTCCCCAATGAGCTTGGCGACCGTCAGGCCGTCATTCGGCGCGCCGATCTCGGCAGCAAGGGCGTGTACTACCGGACCATGGTGGGACCGTTCAAAACGGCCCAGGAGGCGAGCCAGTTCTGCTCGAGCTACAAGGCCGCCGGCGGCCAGTGCGTCGTCCCTAGCAACTGAGCCGAGCTTGACCGTTGCGGCGTGCGCGAGCTGGAGCGGTTGCCGTTTCGACTGAAACGGAAACCGCTCCAGCCATTTTTACGTTTGTCGCATTTTCGGACGGAAAACCGGATTCCACTTTTCCTGAAAATGCTCTAATCCGTGCCGATGACGTCACGCGCCTTCATTACGGGTCTCGCCGGCATCGACATTGCGCCGGCGGAACGGGCCTTCCTGCGTGACGCGGCGCCCTGGGGGCTCATCATCTTCAAGCGCAATATCGAGACGCCCGAGCAGGTTCGCCGGCTGGTCGCGGGCTTTCGCGAGGCGGTCGGCAGGGCCGATGCGCCGGTGCTGGTCGATCAGGAAGGCGGCCGCGTGCAGCGGCTCGGGCCGCCGCATTGGCCGGCTTATCCGCCGGGCGCCGACTACGGCCGGCTCTACGATCGCGACCGCGCCCTGGGCTTGGAAGCGGCACGGCTCGGGGCGCGCCTGATCGCCCACGATCTTTTTTCACTCGGCATCGACGTGGATTGCCTGCCGATCGCCGACGTCCCGGTGGCCGGCGCCGACCCGGTGATCGGCGACCGGGCCTATGGGCAGACGCCCGAGAAGGTTTCCGCGATCGCCGGCGCCGTCGCCGCGGGGCTCATGGAGGGGGGCGTGCTGCCGGTCCTCAAGCATCTGCCGGGTCATGGCCGGCCCACGAAGGACAGCCACGCGGAGCTTCCGGTCGTCGACGTCGACCGGGCCCTGCTGGATGCCACCGATTTTGCGGCGTTCCGGCCGCTGGCCGGGCTGCCCCTGGGCATGACCGCCCATGTCGTCTTTACCGCCTACGACGCAGTCGCGCCGGCCACGACTTCGGTCACAATGGTAGGGCAAGTGATTCGCGATTCGATCGGGTTCGAGGGGCTGCTGATGAGCGACGACGTGTCGATGGACGCGCTGTCGGGTTCGATCGCCGAGCGCACGCGCGCGGCGGTCGCCGCCGGCTGCGATGTCGTTCTGCACTGCAACGGGCGGATGGACGAGATGGCGGCGGTGGCGTCCGCGGTCCCCTGCCTGGCCGGGCCGGCCGCGCGGCGCGCGACGGCCGCGCTCGCGGTCCGCGCCACGCCGCGCGACATCGACCTCCCCGAAGCCCGCAACACCTTTGCCGCCCTCATGGCCGGTGGCCGGCCGGCGGGCGCACGGATGGCCGCATCATGACCCCTGACGAGCTCAATTTCGAAGCCGACCTGGCGGCCGAGCGGGCGACCAACGAGCCGGCCCTGGTGGTCGACGTCGAGGGATTCGAGGGCCCGCTCGATCTTTTGCTCGCGCTGGCGCGCCAGCAGAAGGTCGACCTCGCCAAGATCTCGATCCTGGCGCTGGCCGACCAGTACCTCGCCTTCATCGAGGAGGCGCGCAAGCTGCGGCTGGAGCTTGCCGCCGACTATCTGGTGATGGCGGCCTGGCTCGCCTATCTCAAATCGCGCCTGCTGCTGCCGGACACGCATGCGCCCGAGGGCCAGAGCGCCGAGCAGATGGCCGCGGCGCTGGCGCTGCGCCTCAAGCGCCTGGAGGCGATCCGCGACGTCGCGGGGCGCCTGTTCGCGCGCCCGCAGCTCGATCGCGACGTGTTCAACCGCGGCCAGCCCGAGCCGATCGCCCATATCAAGCGTCCGGAATGGTCGGCGACGCTCTACGACCTGCTGTCGGCCTATGCCCAGCAGCGCCAGCGCCATGCGCTCGCCCGGGTGCGCTTCGCCAAGCGCACCGTCTGGTCGCTGGCCGAGGCGCGCGAGGCGATCGAGCGCCTGATCGGCCAGTCGTCGGATTGGGCGCGCCTCGACGAGTTCCTGATCGCGTATGTGGTGGAGCCGTCGCTGGCGCCCACCGTATTCGCCTCGAGCTTCGCCTCCACGCTCGAAATGGTGCGTGAGGGCTTGATGGAGGTCCATCAACACGCGGCGTTCGCGCCGCTCTACGTGCGCAAGCGTCAAGCGGCGCCAACGCAGAATGGGGCTGCTGATCCGGGCGTGGCGGCGCCCGGCGACAGCAAGGGATAGAGGAGGGCTGCAGCAATGCCGAGGCTGAAAGTGATCACGTCGCAGGACGAGCCAGACGACGCCATCGAGCCGCGAGCGGAGGAGCTTCGGCTCCTGGAGGCGATGCTGTTCGCATCGGCCGAGCCGGTCAACGAGAAGGACCTGGCGGCGCGGCTGCCGCAGGGCGTCGACGTGCGCGCCGCGTTGTCGCGCCTGCAGGAGGACTACGCCACGCGCGGCGTCAACCTGGTGCGCATCGGCGGCAAGTGGACCTTCCGCACCGCCGGCGACCTGTCCTGGCTGCTCAGCAAGGAGACGGTCGAGACCCGCAAGCTCTCGCGCGCCGCGATCGAGACGCTCGCCATCATCGCCTATCACCAGCCGGTCACCCGCACCGAGATCGAGGAGATCCGCGGGGTGACGACCTCCAAGGGTTCGGTCGACGTGCTGCTGCAGACCGGATGGATCAGGCCGCGCGGGCGGCGCAAAGCGCCCGGCCGCCCGGTGACCTACGGCACCAGCGAGGCCTTCCTGTCGCATTTCGGGCTCGATGCGCTCGGCGATCTGCCGGGGCTCGACGAGCTCAAAGGCTCGGGCCTGCTCGACGGGCGGCTGCCGCCCGGCTTCTCGGTGCCGATACCGTCGGACGACCCTGCTTTGCACGACGACGAGGATCCGCTGGAGCCGGGCGACCTCGATCTTGGCCTGGCGCCGCCGCCCGAGCGCATTCGCGAAGACTGAGCGCGCTTTGGGTTAATGCGGCGAAAGGCCGCTCGGCCAGCGTTTCCAAGGGTTTGCGCGTCGCCTGCGGCGACAAGCGGTGCCCCGCGGCAGCGGGTGAAGTCCTTGTTTTTGCCGCTTGCGAAGCCTAGGTTCTGCTCGAAAACCAAAGGCGGGTTCGGCATGCGATCTGGGAGCGAGATCGGCATGTCAATCGTGGGACGGCCCGTCGGTCCGGAGGAACAACCCGATGGGTTCTATGAGCATCTGGCATTGGGTCATCGTCATTGCGGTGATCCTGCTGCTGTTCGGACGCGGCAAGATTTCCGAGCTGATGGGCGACGTCGCCCAGGGCATCAAGGCCTTCAAGAAAGGCATGACGGAACCGGAAGACACCGCCAAGGCCGATCCGGCCAAGACCGAGCCGATCAAGACCATCGACCATCAGGCGGCGCCGGCCAATCCGCCGGTCCAGCAGCCGCAGACCGAGCCCCGCAAGGTCGGCTGAACGTTCGCGGCGGCGCGTCCAGCGGCGGACGACCCAGCCGGCCGGCGGAGGGGGGTCGGGGCTCCGCGGAGTTGACATCCCCATGTTCAATATCGGTTGGGGCGAATTCCTCATCATCGGCATCGTTGCGCTCATCGTCATCGGGCCGAAGGAGCTGCCCGTGGTGCTGCGCAGCGTCGGGCAGTGGATGACCAAGCTCCGGCGCATGGCCTCCGAGTTCCAGGGCCAGTTCCAGGAGGCGATGCGCGAAGCCGAGATGGCAGACCTCAAGAAGGAGGTCGATGACCTCACCGCGCACGCAAAAAGCTACACCGATTTCGATCCGATCGGTGACGTGCGCAAGGAGTTCGAGACCGCGCAGCAGCACATCGATAGCGTGGTCGCCGACAAGCCGGCGGAGATCGCGGGCACACCCGCGACCGCGGAGGCTGGTCCGGCGCCCGCGGCCAACGTGGAGACGCCGCCCCCGAGCGCCGAGCCGGTGTTGACCAACCTCGATGCGCCGGTGGCCGCGCCGCCGCCCGAGCCGCCAAAGCTCGAGCAGGTCGGTACCGCGCCCGAGCCGGCCAAGCCCGATGCGGGAGGCAAAGCCGCATGAGGAGCGAGGACGAGGAGAAGGAGATCGAGGCGACCAAGGCGCCGTTGATGGAGCACCTGATCGAGCTGCGCTCGCGGCTGATCAAGGCGCTGATCGCGCTCGCCCTGACCTTCGTGGTGTGCTTCTTCTTCGCCGGCGACATCTACAACATCCTGATCAAGCCGTTTGCCTGGGTGGCGGGCCTCGAGCACACCAAGTTCATCTACACCGCGCTGCTCGAATATTTCTGGACCAAGCTCAAGCTGGCGCTGTTCGGCGCCTTGTTCCTGGCGTTTCCGGTGATCGCCGGCCAGATCTACATGTTCGTCGCCCCCGGCCTCTATCGCCACGAGCGCAAGGCATTCCTGCCGTATCTGGTGGCGACGCCGATCTTCTTCGCGCTCGGCGCGATGGTGGTCTATTTCGCCGTCATGCCGATGCTGGTGAAATTCTCGCTCGGCATGCAGCAGCTCGGCGGCGAGGGCCAGCCCGAGATCACGCTGCTGCCGAAGGTCGGCGAATATCTCGACCTGCTGATGTGGCTGATCTTCGCCTTCGGCATCGCGTTCCAGCTGCCGGTGATCCTGACCCTGCTCGGCCGGGTCGGCATCATCACCTCGCAGCAGCTCAGGGAGAAGCGGCGCTATTTCATCGTCGGCGCCTTCGTCATCGCAGCGGTGCTCACCCCGCCCGACGTGATCAGCCAGCTCTCGCTCGCGCTGCCGCTGATGGTGCTCTACGAGGGCTCGATCTGGTCGGTGCGGATGGTGGAGAAGAAGGCGGCCGCCGATGCCGCCGCCAAGAGCGCCGCCGCCGGCGCGACGCCCGACGCCAATCCGGCGGAATGATGCTATCGACGAGGCCACCCGACGCGGCGTCACCGCCCGCGCAGGCGGGCTATCCAGTATTCACCGGCCGCAGAATCAGGCACGACTTTTCGTAGACAATCGGCGTCGGTGCGTACTGTACGCCGGCTTTCGCGGGGCATGACGACGGAAAGACTGCGGCCATGCACGACATCAAGTGGATTCGAGACAACCCGGAAGCGTTCGACCGCGCGCTCAAGCGGCGGGGATTGGCGGGTCAGGCAGAAAACCTAATATCGATCGACGGGCGCAGGCGTGCGATCATCCGAGTATCTGAGAGCTACAAAGCGCGCCGAAATGCGGCGTCGGAGAAAATTCGGCAAGCCAAAGCGCAGAACAACGAGGCCGCGGTACAAGAGCTGATGGCCGAGGTTGCCGAGTGCAAGACGTCAATCTCGACAACGGAGAGAGAGGAGAAGGAAGCCGAACAGGAGCTAAATAAGGCGCTTGCAGAGAT
>JBEVIH010000256.1:0-6400 GCA_040510815.1 Xanthobacteraceae bacterium
CGTCGATCGCCGCCTGGTCGAGATCGCGCGCGCGCTGGCGATGTGTCCACGCGTGCTGCTGCTCGACGAGCCCGCCGCCGGCCTGATGCGTTCCGACAAGGACGCCCTCAGCCGGCTCATCCGTCGTATCGCCGATCTCGGCATCGCCGTCATCCTGGTCGAGCACGACATGCTGCTGGTGATGGGCATCTCGGACGCGGTGATCGTGCTCGATGCCGGCGTGCGCATCGCCGCCGGATCCCCGGTCGAGGTCCGCCACGATCCCAGGGTGCTCAAGGCCTACCTCGGCGGCGGCGAGATGCGTGCGCGCCCGCGGGCGACGCCGTGGAGCGGCGCGCATGACGCGGTCCTGACCACCGTCAAGCTCACTGCCGGCTATGGTGCCGCGCCCGTGCTCGACAATGTGAGCCTCGACGTTCGCCCGGGCGAAATGGTGACCATCATCGGGTCGAACGGCGCGGGCAAGTCGACCACCATGCGCGCGATCTCGGGGCTGCTGCGGCCGGTGGAGGGCGCCATCGTCCTCGACAACGCGCCGATCGGCGAGCTCGAAACCCACCAGATCGCGCGGCGGGGACTGGCGCTCGTGCCGGAGGGTCGGCAAGTCTTCCCCGAGCTCAGCGTGCTCGACAACCTCGTACTCGGGGCGCACAGCCGCAAGGAGGCCGACCGCGACGGCGAGATCGCGGCGCTGCTCGAACGCTTTCCGCGCTTGAAGGAGCGGCTCACAATCCGGGCCGGGCTTCTTTCGGGCGGCGAGCAGCAGATGCTGGCGATCGCACGAGGATTGATGGCCAAACCCCGCATCCTGCTGCTCGACGAGCCCTCGCTCGGCCTCGCACCGGCGATGATCAACGAATTGTTCGACATCCTCGCCGGCTTGCGTGATGAAAGCGTCACGATTCTGCTGGTCGACCAGATGGCGGCCCTGGCGCTCACCGTCGCCGACCGCGGCTACGTGCTGGAACTGGGGAAGATCGTGCGCTCGGACAACGCGGTGGGACTGGCTGACGATCCCGAGCTCGAGGCGGCCTATCTCGGCCGCACCGAAGCCGCACAATAGCGTTCTCACGCCATGCCGCTCGATCTCGTCCTGCGTCAGGGCCGGCTGGCCGGAAGCGATGAGTCGCCGGTCGACATCGGCGTCGCGGACGGCCGCATCGTCGACATCGCTCCCCATATCGTTGCCGACGCGCCGGAACAGCGGCTCGACGGCCGGCTGGTGATCCCCGGGTTCGTCGAGACCCATATCCACCTCGACAAGTCCTGCATTCTCGAACGCTGCAATTGCGAGCGCGGGACGCTCGAGGAAGCGATCGAAACGGTGGCCGCAGCCAAGCGTTCCTTCACCGAAGCCGACATTCACGCGCGCGCGCAGCGCACCCTCGAGAAAGCCATCATCCAGGGCACGACGCGCATGCGCACCCATGTCGAGGCGGATCC
Source organism: Xanthobacteraceae bacterium (assembly GCA_040510815.1). GTDB lineage: Bacteria > Pseudomonadota > Alphaproteobacteria > Rhizobiales > Xanthobacteraceae > VAZQ01. The sequence continues at coordinate 1,444 of JBEVIH010000256.1, forward strand.
GCGGGTCGGCCTCAACGGGTTTCACGCTCTAAGGACGCTCAAGCGCGACTACGCGTGGGCGCTCGACCTGCAGATCTGCGTGTTCCCGCAGGAAGGCCTGACCAACGATCCCGGCACCGAGGAGTTGCTGGTCGAAGCCTGCGAGCAAGGCGCCGACGTCATCGGCGGCTGCCCCTATACCGACACCGATCCGGCCGCGCAGACCACGCGCATCTTTGATATCGCGCGCCGCTTCGATCTCGACGTCGACTTTCATCTGGATTTCGACCTCGATCCGTCCTGGATGCACCTCGACGAGGTGTGTCGCCAGACCGACGCCCATCGCTGGGGCGGCCGGGTCGCGGTCGGCCATGTCACCAAGCTGTCCACCGTCGATCGCGGCCGCCTCTCCGAAATCGGCACCCGCCTGGCCAATGCCGGCGTCGCCGTCACGGTGCTGCCGGCGACCGATCTGTTCCTGATGGGGCGGGAACATCACCATCACGTGCCGCGCGGCGTCGCACCCGCCCATCGGCTGCTGGCGCATGGCGTCACCTGCTCGCTCGCGACCAACAACGTGCTCAATCCGTTCACGCCGTTCGGCGACTGCTCGCTCATCCGGATCGCGAACCTCTATGCCAATATCGCGCAGCTCGGCCGCAGCGCCGACATGCGCGCCTGCTTCGATATGATCACCACGCTGCCGGCGCGGCTGATGAATGCCGCGCGCTATGGCGTCGCGGTCGGGCATGCCGCCGACCTCGTCGTCATCGACAGCCGCGATCCGGCAATGGCAGTGGCCGAGCTCGCGCAACCCCTGTTCGGCTACAAGCACGGCCGCCGCAGCTTCAGCCATGCGGCCGCGACGCTGCATAAGCCGTAGGCGGTGCGCGCAGGGAATGGGCAAAAGGCCGCTCGATCGCCCCCGGCCGATTCCCGCTGTGGTGATTAACCGCCTGCAATTGCTGCGATAAATCGGGCGGCCGGGGTGGCACGCTCCTTGAAGTAGCTAACGCCACGGCGCCATCAACGGCGATGGCGCTCCGATCAGCCGCCGCCCCTCCTACGAGCGCGGCGCGGCCGGGCGCACTGCGGCGCATTCCGAGAGCACGAGGACCCCAGGCGATGAGCGAATCCCTCATCGTGATCGGCAACGGCATGGCCGCGGCACGTTTCGTCGACGAGCTCGCGCAGCGCGCGCTCGGCCGTTACGCCGTCGCCGTCATCGGCGAGGAGCCGCGGCTGGCCTACAACCGCGTGCTGCTGTCCGCGCTGCTCGCAGACGAGGTCGACTTCGACGACATCGAGCTCAAGCCGGCGCGCTGGTGGCGCGACCGCGGCGTGACCCTGCGCTACGGCGAGCGCGCGACGCAGGTCGATGCCGCCGCGCGCAACGTGACGCTGGCGGGCGGAACGCAGCTCGCGTTCTCCAAGCTCGTCTTCGCCACCGGCTCGCAGCCGGTCAAGCCGGACATTCCCGGCATGGATCTGCCGGGCGTGCTCACTTTCCGCGACGTCGACGACGTCAACGCGATCGCCGCCACCAAGGCCGCCGGCGCGCGCGTGGTGGTGATCGGCGGCGGGCTGCTCGGCCTCGAAGCCGCCTACGGGCTCGCCAAGGCCGGCGCGCGGGTCACGCTGCTCCATCTCATGGACCGGCTGATGGAGCGCCAGCTCGACCAGCGCGCCGCGCTCATGCTCAAGCGCGCGGTCGAAGCCAAGGGCATCGCCGTGCGGCTGCAGGCGCAGACCGCGCGCATCGCCGGCAGCGGCGGGGTCGAGGCGGTGGAGCTGCGCGACGGCACCACGATTGCCGCCGACACCGTCGTGGTCGCGGTCGGCATCCGCGCCAATATCGGTTTGGCTCGTGCGGCCGGGCTCGAGGTCGGGCGCGGCATCGTAGTCAACGACCATCTCGAGACCAGCACCGCCGGCGTCCACGCCATCGGCGAATGCGCTGAGCATCGCGGCTGCTGCTACGGATTGGTGGAGCCCGCCTACGAGCAGGCGCAGCTCCTGGCGCGGCGGCTCGCGGGCGAACGCGCGAGCTATCCCGGCAGCGTGCTCGCCACCAATCTCAAGGTCTCCGGCGTCAACGTGTTTTCCGCGGGCGACTTCCTCGCCGCGACCGATGAGGCGGAGGAGATCGTGTTCAGCGATCCCGCCGTCGGCATCTACAAGAAGCTCATCATCGCGCATGATCGCCTCGTCGGCGCGGTGTTGTTCGGCGATACCGCCGACGGCCTCTGGTATCTCGACCTCATCCGCGCGGGCTCCTCGGTCGCGCACATTCGCGACGATCTCGTGTTCGGGCGCGCGCTTGCCACCCGGGTGGCGGCGTAGCGATGAACGCGCCCTCCCCGCAGCCGCCGGCCGTGCGCACCACCTGCCCGTATTGCGGCGTGGGCTGCGGCGTGCTGGCGCAACCCGACGGCTACGGCGGCGCCGGCATCGCCGGCGATCCGCACCATCCCGCCAATCTCGGCCGCATCTGCTCCAAGGGCTCGGCGTTGGGCGAGACGCTGGGGCTCGACGGACGCCTGCTGCATCCCCTGCTACGGCAGTTCGACGGCAGTTTTGCGCGCGTCGACTGGTCGGTCGCGCTCGACCGCGTCGCCGATGGCTTTCAACGCATCATCCGGCGCGACGGGCCCGACGCGGTCGCGTTCTACCTCTCCGGCCAGCTCCTGACCGAGGACTATTACGTCGCCAACAAGCTGATGAAGGGCTTCATCGGCTCGGGCAACGTCGACACCAACTCGCGGCTGTGCATGGCCTCCTCGGTCGCCGGCCACAAGCGCGCCTTCGGCGCCGACACTGTGCCCGGCACATACGAGGATCTCGACACCGCCGACCTCATCGTGCTCGTCGGTTCGAACGCCGCCTGGTGCCATCCGGTGCTGTTCCAGCGCATGGTCAAGAACAAGCGCGAGCGCGGCGCCAAGATCGTGGTGATCGATCCGCGTCGCACCGCCACAGCGGAAGATGCCGACCTGTTTCTTCCGATCGCGGGCGGGATGGACACCGCGCTGTTCTGCGGGCTGCTCGTGCATCTCGCCGACCTGTGCGCGCTCGACTATCGCTACATCGATACCCACACCGCCGGCTTCGAGAACTCGCTGGCACGCGCGCGCGCAATCGCGCCCGACCTCGCCGCGACCGCGCGGCTCACCGGACTGCCGCGGCCCGATGTCGCGCGCTTCTTCGAACTCTTTCGTGCCATCCCGAACGCCGTCACCTGCTTCTCGCAGGGCGTGAACCAATCTTCGCAGGGCACCGACAAGGTCAACGCCATCATCAATTGCCATCTCGCGACCGGCCGCATCGGCCGCCGCGGGCAAGGGCCGTTCTCGCTTACCGGCCAGCCCAATGCCATGGGCGGGCGCGAGGTCGGCGGACTCGCCAACCAGCTCGCCGCCCATATGGGCTTCACCGCCGAGGACGTCGACCGCGTCGGCCGTTTCTGGCAGGCGCCGCGGGTGGCGACGCGCGAAGGGCTCAAGGCGGTGCAACTGTTCGACGCCGTCGCCCGCGGCAGGATCAAGGCGCTCTGGGTGATGGCGACCAACCCCGCAGTCTCGCTGCCGCGCGCGCGCCAGGTGCGCGACGCGCTCGGCCGGCTCGAGCTGTTCGTGGTGTCCGAGAACGTCATCGCGAACGACACCGTCGCTGCCGGCGCGCACATTCTCCTCCCGGCCGCGGCCTGGGGCGAGAAGGACGGCACCGTGACCAACTCGGAGCGGCGGATCTCGCGCCAGCGCGCGTTCCTGCGCCCGCCGGGCGAAGCCAAGCCCGACTGGTGGATGGTGACGCAGGTCGCGCGCCGCATGGGATTCACCTCCGCCTTTTCCTATCGGTCCGCTGCCGACATTTTCCGCGAGCATGCGGCGCTGTCCGCGTTCGAGAACGACGGCAGCCGCGACTTCGACCTCGGCGGCCTCGCCGACATCAACGATGACGCCTTTGCCGCGCTCGATCCGGTGCAATGGCCACTGCGCGCCGGTGAGACGCGGCGCAAGCGCCAGCTGGACCGGCGATTCTTTGCCGAGGGCGGCTTCTACACGCCGGACGGCAAGGCGCGCTTCGTCGCGCCCGAGCCGCCGGCGCCGAGGGTGCCGACCGGCAACGACTTCCCGTTCCGCCTCAACACCGGCCGCGTGCGCGACCAGTGGCACACCATGACCAGATCGGGCCTGAGCCCGAGGCTCGGCGCGCATGCGCCGGAGCCGTTCGTCGACGTGCATCCGGACGACGCCGCGGCGAACAACCTTGTCGACGGCGGTTTTGCGCAGCTCACGACCCGCTGGGGATCGTGCGTGCTCAAGGTGAGCGTCAGCGACACGTCACCGAGTGGCTCCCTTTTTGTGCCCATTCACTGGAGCGATGCGACGGCTTCGGCCGCGCGCATCGGCGACCTGGTGATGCCCGAGACCGACCGCTATTCCGGCCAGCCCGACGCCAAGGCCACGCCGGCGGCGATCGCGCCGGTGACATTCGCGTTCCGCGGCTTTGCGGTGACGCGCCGCCCACTTGCGTTACCCGAGGGCACCTGGTGGGCGCGCGTCGCGCTGGCGCAGGCCTTCGGCCTGCTGCTGGCGAGCAACGACGGCCCCGCAACCTGGCGCGAGCGTGCGCTCGAAATGTTCAGCGAGGGGGCTGAGCTCGCCGAACTGTGCGATGACAAGCGCGGCATCTACCGCGCCGCGGCGTTCGTCGCCGGACGGCTCGACGGCTGCCTGTTCATCGGCCCCGCCGCGGCGGCGCCGCAATGGGACGCGGTCAAGACGTTGTTCGAAGCCGGCACGCTCAACGACGCGGCGCGGCGCGTGCTGCTGTCGGGCCACTCGGCCGACGGCCTTGCCAGCGCCGGGCCGATCGTGTGCGCCTGCTTCGGCGTGGGGCTCGCCACCATTCGCGACGCGCTCCAGTCGGGCAAGGCGACCAGCGTCGAAGGCATCGGGGCGGCGCTGCGCGCCGG
>JBEVIH010000257.1:0-10885 GCA_040510815.1 Xanthobacteraceae bacterium
CCCCATAACCCCCCCCTGCGGTGTTGTGTTCGGGGGGTTTGTTTCTTAGCTATGTGTTGTTATTTCGCCCGGGGACCCCAGCGCAAGACTCGCGAAGCGCAATATTGCGACGCGCTATGCGCGTCGATTCTCATGCTGGGTCCACGCAAGTCGGGCTTGCCCGACTTGCGTGCATATTTAAGTGCCGATCTCGGGCAAACCCGAGATCGGTGGTCTCATTCCGCTCGGGCTGAAGAAGCCCTCGCTTCATTCGCCCGGGACACGAGGCTCTCGCCATCGCTTCGCCCGGGACACGCGCTTCGCCCGGGACACGAGTTCGGAGCTGACGGAGTACACACACCCCGCGCGTCCGCCCAGCGGCAGAAAAAAGCGAGGCCGCCAACCGGGACGGCCTCCAGGACTCCGCAAATCAACTGCGCTGGATCGTTATTTGAGCTTCGCCGCAAGGCTGGTGAAGGTCGTTTGCAGGCTCGAGCCGACCGTGCCCACGACGGTGATGATCGCGACGGAAATGCCGGCAGCGATCAGACCGTATTCGATGGCGGTCGCCCCGGATTCATTGGCGAGAAAATTCTTGAGCGTGTTCATGACGCACCTGTTGTGTTGGCCTCTGGTTGGTTGCATAGCCTCTCTGGTCGGGCGCATTGTCGGGCGGAAAACCGGTTCCCACCCCGGATCAATCCGGGGCAGGTTTCCCGAAATGCTCTCCAGGGGCTCAACGCGCAACGCGGCGATTCGCCGGGCGCTTCCGCGGTTCCTCGTTAATAGAAAACCACCGTGATTCGGAAAACTCGGGACACCGGGAACTTCAATATTGCGATGCGGAACCGCCCGACGAGCTCATCTTCCAAATATCCGGGCAAACCAATTTTTCACATTCGCTTCCTTCATGTCATCCTGCCTTTCAACGCCGGCCAGCTGAGAAAATTCCGACAGCTTGCCGCTGCTGCGATGCTTCAATAAGTCCAGCAGCCTGGCCCACTGAGTGTTGCTGTCGTCCCCCTTCCAGCCGCTCAAATCGACTGTCTGGAAGGTGTTGAAGGGCGGCAGCGGATGACACGTTTCAATCTTGCACGCCACCAGGCGGTTGTTGACCCGTGCGTACTCCGCTTCGGCATTGACCCACTCGCTCCGGACCGAGTGGTTGGACCAGCAGACAAGGATGGTCTTTGAATGCTCAAGATAGTGCTGGATATAGACGGTGTATTCCAGGCCCGGCGGAAGGCCCAAGCCGCTGTGAAAAATCGAAAAGCCGGACCTTTTCAACTTTTCCGCCAAAACTTCAATTTTGCCATCGGCATGGCTGCCGGATATGAAAATATCCACGCGATCATGCTTGTAATTATGAGGGTCGACAAACGGCATGCGTGACTCCAACGAGGCCGGCCACCCCTGCTCTGCCTCTTTTTTAGAAACACGTCGTTCGACGGGCGAGACAACCACTTAGCATAGCCTCGAGTCCCGCTGCATCCGGAATGTGCTATTTCAGTTTGCCCTCGCACGGCCCACATGCAGCGGCGATCGGAGACCCCCATGCCCAAGCCCAAGAAAGCGCGCGCCGTCGGCTTCAACCACGTGGCGCTCGAGGTCGGCGATATCGACGCGGCGCTGGAATTCTACGGCCGGCTGTTCGAGTTCACGCTGCGCGGGCGCGGCAAGACCGCGGCCTTCATCGACCTCGGCGACCAGTTCCTGGCGCTGCAGAAGGGCCGCCGCCAGGCCGCTGACGACGGCCGCCATTTCGGGCTAGTGGTGGACGACAAGGCGGCGGTGCGCCACGCGCTCAAGGCGGCGGGCGTCAAGCCGCTGCCCGGCCCGTTCCTCGATTTCCGCGACCCGTGGGGCAACCGCGTGGAGATCGTCGGCTATGACAACATCCAGTTCACCAAGGCGCCGAACGTGCTGCGCGGGATGGGCCTGGCGGGGCTCGGCAAGAACAAGAGCGCGATGAAGGAGCTGGCGGACAAGGGGATGGCACCGCGCCGGTAGGCGCGCCGTCATCGAGCGTGGAGGCCAGACGCATCCCGGGAAGACGAAGCGGCGAGGAAGGGAGCGGCCAGGCGCGCCGGGCAGTTCGGGCGGCCCGGGCGGAGCCGTCGCCCGCCGCTTCGTTCGACGGGCGGATGACGCAGCGCTGACCCGCGCTCCGCGCCAAGCCCCATGCTTGCGGTCCCATGCGAAGTCACTACCCTGCTGCACCGTTGCATCGAAGGCGTCACCGCGATGATGGTCCGTTTCATGGCACTCCTGGGCGCGCTTTTATTTGCGCTCGAGCCCGCCCATGCGGATCAGGTTCTCGTCTGCACGCCGCGCAGCGGTGGCCGGGCGTCGACGACGCTGTTGATCAAGGGAGCTCCCTACACGCCGACAGAAATCGTCTGGCCGGGCTGGGGGCAGGACGGCGTACGAAAGTTCACGATCAAGTCTTATTCCGATGCGCATTACACCGCGCTCGAGCGGGACGTCAAAGGCGAGGACACGGCCGGACGAATCTATGTCAATCGGCTGGACGGCCAGCTCACGCTCGAGAACCACATCATCCCCGAGGCACGAGCGATCCTGGTCAAGCTCTGTGACGGCGAGATTACGCGCGACACCTGCTTGACGCAGCAGGGGAGCCTGCCAGGCGGCCACCCGTCGACATGCTTTGCAGCGGAGGCGAGGCCGCAGACGGAATGCGAGCGCTGGAAGCACGGCAGCAATCTGTTGTCGACGTTCGTCTATAGCTGCGTGCCAGGGCTGCGAAAATTTTGAATATCGTGACGCGCGTGCAACGCGCGTCGAGTCTCTCCTGGGTCCCGGGTCTTCGCTCGCGCTGCTCGCTCGCCCGGGACACGAGGGCGGGGCCGTCGCTTCGGCCGGGACGCGAGTCCAAGCCGGCGTCTGACGCCCGCTTCTTCAACGGGGATTTAGACTCGATTCTGAACGAACCGTTTAAGAAAAGCACAGGAAACGGCTGTGCATTGTTCGCCGCGGGACTGGATAGAGAAAAGGGCACGCCATGAGGTCTTGGTTGGAAAATTTCCTCGAAAATGAGTGCGGAGCGACCGCCGGTCACATTCCATCGCAGCCGGCGCCCGACAAATGAAACCGCCCACGGACGACGCTGCCGTCGTAGACGACCGCAGAGTGGCGCCGAAGGACGCCCCGCTTGCGATCGAGGACCGCAGAGTGGCGGCGAGCGACCGCCGAATATCGCCGCGAATGAGGACGCTGAAAGGCGGGCAGATCTTCTGGTCGATCGGCTCGCCCGTCACCTGCATCGTTCGCAATCTTTCGGAAACCGGGGCTTGTCTGGAAGTTCACACCCCGGTCCCGCAGAACTTCGAGCTCGTGTTCGACGGCAACGAATTGCGCCGTTCGTGCCGTGTGGTGTGGCGGAAAGAATCTCGGATCGGCGTGAAGTTCAAATAGCCGCACGGGTCGGCCGCCCGCAGGACTCGCGAAGCGCAATATCGGGGCGCGCCGGCGCACGTCCTCCTTCTCCTCCAGACCATGCGGGTGCTCGTGTCCCGGGCGAGTGAAGCGAGCGCACTTGCGCGAGCGAGAACGAGACCCGGGACCCAGCGCAAGAGTCGCGAAGCGTACTATTGGCACCGCTCACCGTGTGGCCCTGGGTCCCGGCTCTCGCGCGCAAGCGCGCGCTCGGCCGGGACACGAGAGCGGAGCGCTGCTTCGGCCGGGACACGAGAGCGGAGCGCTGCTTCGGCCGGGACACGCGCATCACCGCCTCAAACCCCGTTGCCCAGCCCGCTCGGCGGATACACCAACTTCCTGTTGAAATTGCTCGGCTTGACCGGCCGTGCAAACGTCAGCGCCACCGCGTCCCATTCGTCCGGGCTCTTCGCCCCGCGCCGGCGCATGTCCTCCTTCTTCTCCAGCACCAGCCGGGTGAGCTCGTCGTAGCGGTAGCCGGGGCCGCAGGCGTCGGCCTGCAAAGAATCCGAGTCGGGGATCTGCACCGGCACGTCGCCTTCGAGCCAAAGCTTCGACTTGAGCCACATCTCGGCGCGGCGGTTGAGCGGCCCGCCATAGGGCTTGCCGTGCTCGTCGCGCGGCGCCGGCTCGACCGGCGAGGAGCCAAAATTGACCGCCTCGACCGTGGTCGAATAGGGCGGCCCCATGTGGCTGAGCTGGTCGAAGACGCCGGCGCCGGCGTTGCCGATGTCGATGAACACTTTCGCCGGCCGGTCGGCGTCGATCACGCTCTTGATCCAGCCGGCGGCCTGCACGGTGTCGAGCTTGAGCCGGGTCTCGACCTTGATGAGGCGGCGGCCGCGCCGCCAGGCGACGGCGTGGCGGTCGGCGCCGGTATAGGCCGGGTCGTAGCCGACGATCAGCGGGCCGGAGGCCTCGACCTGAGCCTTGCGGGCGCGCGCGATCAAGGCGGGCGGGATGAAGCTGTCGTGGCCCGACATCTGGAAGGCTTCGGCGGCGGTCGCCGGATATTCCTGCCGGAACAGGTCGGGGTCGTTCAACTCGGCGATCTTGGCGCGCCGCCACGCGATCTGCTCGGCGTCGAGGCCGTACAGCGCGGCGTAAGCGTGCTCCTCCTCGGTCAGCATGAATTCATCCGCGACCCCCCGGTCGCCGCCGGGGGCGAGCGGCTTACGGTACTCCTCCTGCCAGTACCAGGGCACGAAGATCGCGACGTATTCGCCGAGCCCGGCCTCGGCGTCGCGCCACATCTTGTGGAAGAGATTGCCGACGCCGTGGGCGGTCGATTCCAGGATCACCTCGGTGCCGCCCTGGTCGGGCACCGCCTGCAGCACGCCGGCGGCGTGGCTCTGGGCGAAGGGCCAGAACGCCACCTCGGAACCGTGGAAGAGCTGCACGGTCGAGGAGCGCCCCACCCCCTTGGTGCCGGCGGTGCCGACCTTGTAGCCGGAATCGAGCGCGTCGAAATAGAGCTCGCTGGCGTTGGCGACGCCGGTCGAGGGGCGGTCGGCGCAATGGTCGTGGAAGCGCTCGACCATCTCGAACAGGTTCCTGGTCGCCTGCTCCTCGTGGGTGAGGATGAAGACGCGTAGTCCCCCTTGGCGGGTGACGCGGTGGTAGAAGCGGCCGCCCACGTAAGTGGAGCAGCCCTGCTGGCGGCCCTTGAGGATGAGCGCGCGCACCTTGCCGGTCGCCGCCTTCTGCGCCTCGAGCTCGCCGTGGATGTGGCGCTGCGCGCGATTGAAGACGAGCGGCGCGAGCGCGCCCGACTTGGCGCGGACGACGAGGCGCTGGGCGGCGAAGAATTCGTAGTCGGCGTCGAGGCGGGCGCGGGTCGCGGATTCGTCCGGCGCGGGCGCGGGCGGCGGCGCGATCGCCAGCGGGGCCGGCGCGGGAAGCGCGAGCGGCGGCGCGGCCGCGGCATCGGGGGGCGCGGTCCCGGCATCGGGCGGCGCAAGCCGGACCGACGCGGCCAGCGCCGCCTTGGCATTGGGTGGCGCAAGTCGGGTAAACCCGACTTCCGCTGCCATCGCCTTGCGCGCGCAGGCGACCCACTGCGCGGCCAGCGCGTCGAGCGGGATGCCGAGCGCCTCCATGATCCTGGCCTCGAAGCGGCTGCGCTTGACCTTGCCGCATTCGAGCTCGTAGACGGCGCGGCGGCTGGTGCCGGAGCGCGCGCCGAGCTCGGTCTGGTTCCAGCCGCGGATGTGGCGGACGAGCCGCAGGCATCGGCCCTGGTGAATAGGGTCGAGAGATTCGGTCATGATGGGAAGCCTCGAAGGAAGGTGCGCGCGAGTGGCGCAGTGCGAACGAGTTGTGAGCGGTGCAGGGACGGCGCGGCGAACTCGGCGCCACCCTCCGCTGGAGGGGGAGGGTCGCGAGGCCAGCCGGAGCGCGCAGCTGTCCACGGTGTCAGGGCGGGTGAAGAATCGCCCCTAGCGACGGGCGCGGACAGCAAAAAACCCGCGCGGCGGGTGCCGGCGGGCGCAAAAGCGCTCATCCCATTTCGCCATAATACACAATTTCTGTAGTGGCGTCAAGGGGGCGGTTGGGCCCGCTCTGGTCCCGGCCGAACGAGCGTGAAACGCGAGCGAAGCGCCGGGACCCAGGGCCACGCGATGTGGCGAGAAATTGGGCTTCGCTTAGTCTGGCGCTGGGTCCCGGCTCTCGTTCCGCTCGGGCGAAGACGCCCTCGCTACACTCGGCCGGGACACGAGAGATGAGTTTGCGGCGCCCTGCTCGATCCCCTGGTCGGCACGGGCGAGCAAGGTCCCCGGCAGCTCAAGGCCGAGCGCCTGAGCCACCCGCCGCAGGCGGCCGGTGCCGCGGGCGAGTTGCGCGGCTGCAACCGGCCGCGCGGCGCCAGCGCCGTTCCGGCGGAACGGCGGCTGGGCTATAATAGCGCGGGGCGGATTGCCATGCCGAGGAGGCAACCATGCGCACCATCGCGATCGCATCGATCACCTTCGCCACCCTGTCGCTCGCCACCACCGCGGCCGACGCCGCGCCCTGGTGCGCCAATTACGGCGGCCGCGGCGGCGGCGGGACCAATTGCGGCTTCTACTCGTTCCAGCAATGCATGGCCGCGGTGTCGGGCACCGGCGGCTTCTGCACGCGCAACCAATTCGAGATCCAGCAGCCGCAGAGCGAGCGCCGCTACCGCCGGGACTGGTAGCAGCGCAAGCTTTTCCGTTCCGGGCTGCCGCGGCTCGCGCCGCGATCCCCTGACGGCGCCACGAACTCGGCGCTGCATCACCGGACGGCGCTTGATTTCCGGGCGGCGCGCCGGTCTAATTCGTCGCGTCCTTCCGGCCGGCCGCCGCCGGCGCGTCAGTTTTCCCATGTCGGTTGCTTTTCATGCGTCGCGTCCGATGACGACCGCTTCACGCCGAACCGTGCTGCGCGCGCTCGCCGCGTCGGCCGCCGTGCCGGCGCTCGGAGGCTGCGCCGGCCTGTCGCTGTCGGGGCCGGCCTTCGAGGCGGCGGAGATCTCGGCGCATCCCACGCTGCTGGTGGCGACCACCCGCAAGCCGGTCGACGACGCGCGCGCCGAGCCCTGGTTCGGGCCCGAGCGCGCCGCCAAGATGAGCGTCGCGCGCGCCAGGCTCACGCCGCCGCCGGAGGGCCGGTTCACCCTGTCCTCGGTCGGGCTCAACGACTGGCGGATCGAGGCGGTCGAGACGGTGCCGCGGGTGAGCGACCTGATGGCGACCGGGGCCGGCCTGCGCGACGTGCTGATCTACGTGCACGGCTTCAACCAGAGCTTCGAGACCGCCGCGATCGACGCCGCGCAGCTCTCCGACGGCGTCAAGTTCCGCGGCGAGACCATGGTGTTCGCCTGGCCGTCGAAGGCGCGGCTGTTCGACTACGGCTACGACCGCGAGAGCGCGATGTGGTCGCGCGACGCGCTCGAGCAGGTGTTCGCCGGGCTGATGGCGGCCCCGACGGTGGGCCGCATCCACGTCGTGTCGCACAGCATCGGCACCATGCTGACGATGGAGGCGCTGCGGCAGATCTACGCCCGGCGCGGCGGCGCGGTGGCCAAGCGGATCGGCGCGGTGGTGTTCGCGTCGCCCGACATCGACCTCGACGTGTTCGTCTCCTCGGTCAAGCGGATCGGCCCGGTGGCGAAGAAGATCACCGTCATCACCTCGACCAACGACCGCGCGCTGGCGGTGGCCGGGTGGATCGCGGGCGGCATCGCGCGGGTCGGCGCCGCCGAGAAGGCGGAGCTCGAGAAGGTCGGCCTGCAGGTGATCGACGCCTCGCAGGAGGGCTGGGGCATCGTCAACCACGACCTGTTCCTGTCGAACGTGCAGATCCGCAAGGTCATCCGCGCCGCCATCGAGGGCCGCCCGGCGGACCGCGCCTGAGCGCAGCGCCCGCAAATCCCGTTGGATCACTCCACCAGCGCGACCACGCGCGCCGGGCTGGCGTCGCCGCCCTTGATCTTCAGCGGCAGCGCGACCAGCACGAACCGCTTGCCGCCGATCTGCGACATGTTGGTCACGAACTGGATGAGCGGAATGCCCTTCTCGAACAGCGCGAGGTGATTGGCGACCCAGACCTCGCCGGGGTCGAGCTTCACCCCGCGCCAGAGCGCCTTTTCCGGAAACACGTCGATCGCCACCGCGGGGACACCCTTCCTGGCCATGAGCTCGCCGACGCCCGCCTCCAGATAGGGCATCTGGGTCCAGAACTCGGGCTTGCCCCACATCGTCTCGGTCCAGCCGGTGTTGATGACCGGAATGCGGTTGGGGGAAAGCTCGACGCCGGTGTCGAGGATGTCCTTCACCGAGACGGTCGAGTTCGGCCCCTTGTTCGCCAGGTTGATCAGCACGCCCTCCTTGGCGACTTGGCCGAGCGGAATCTGGTCGACCGGGTAGCCCCGCTCGAGCATGTGGCGGGGCGCATCGATGTGGGTGCCGTTGTGCACCAGGATCGACAGCACCGAGATCATCGAGCGGCCGTTGACCGCCAGGTTGCTGCTCAAGGTCAGGCCTTCGGCCTGCAGCAGCTCCTTCTGCGCCTCGGTGATGGCGGCGATGACGGAGACCCGGGACGGGTTCTCGGCGTAGATCCGCAGCCCCGGGATCGGCGCCATGTTGCTCTCGATCGGCAAGGTCAGATCGACCACGCGGCTGAACTTGAGCTGCAGGGCGTCCTGCGCCGAAGCCGCCGACGCGGCCGCCAGCACAACTGCGGAGAAGACAAGCATTGGTGTCATTGGCGCTCGGATCATCGTCGACCTCCCTCACCTTTCGTCGCAAGACTAAGCGAAGCGCAGTAGCGCGACGTCTCGTGTCCCGGGCGAGTGCAGCGAGCGAAGCGAGCGGAACGAGACCCCGATCTCGGGTTTACCCGAGATCGGCGCTTAAAGGGTGCACAAGTCGGGCAAGCCCGACTTGCGTGGACCCAGCGCAAGGGTCGCGCAGCGCAATATTGGGACGCGCGCGCTGCGCGCGTGCTTCTCGCGCTGGGTCCCGGCTCTCGCTCCGGCTTCGCCTCCGCTTCGGCCGGGACACGAGGTTCCTCAAGGCTAATCCCGCTGCGGCAAAAGCTCCAGCGCCAGCGGCTTGAGCCGATAGTTGTTGCAGGCGTTGAACAGGACCGGGCAGTTCGAGATGGCGACGATCTGCGGCATCAGCGCCCGCATGGTCATGTAGTCGCCGGGCTTGCCCTTGGGCGCGCGGATCTCCCAGCGGCCGTCGGCGTCGTAGGCCACCGTCATGAACACGTTGAAGCAGGCGTCGATGTTGAAATTCCAGCGGTCCATGCCGTAGCCGCGGATCGCCGTCTCCAGGTTGGCCTGGCAGTTGGGCGAGCCGGCGGCGGCGGCGCCGTAGCGCTCGAGGTTGAGGTGCTCGCTGCAATAGCCGCCGCCGCAATAGTTCTCGCCGGTGAGGTCGTCCTCGATCCGCCACATCGCGCGCGTGCGGTTGCTGTAGAGCACGTGCGGCGCGGTCAGCTTCCAGTTGAGGTTGACGGCGCGGCTCGAATGCATCGAAAGGAGCTCGCGCACGTCGTCGCGGTTGAACGAGATCAGGTCGGCCACCTGCTCGCCTTCGGGCTGGATCAGGCGCAGCCGCTGCCCGGCCTCGATCTCGAAGCTGATGTTGCCGGCCGGCGGCAAGGTGACCGGCGTGCCGGGCGAGAGGACGGCGGTGGCGCGAGGCATGCAGGAGGCGGCTTTCTTCTGGTGGGCGGGTGGTCGAGAGACTAGACCACATTCAGTTTCCTTGGGAACCGAATGTGGTCCAGCTTCTTTACGTTGTCGCATTTTCGGACGGAAAACCGGTTCCCACTTTTCCTGAAAATGCTCCAGCGCAAATCGCGCCGGCCGGAAGCCGAAACGCCGTTGCAGCCCGCCCGGCCGGCCCGCCGAGGAAGGAAACCGCGCGGCGGGCTGCGCGTTGTTGTCCGAGCAGCAAATCAGGAGAACGCGCCATGCCCGAAAGCCCCGAGAACAACGGCATCGTCACCCAGATCACCACCGTCAAGCTGCCGCCCGGCAACCAGTCCGAGGTGCTCGCGCTGATGACCGAGCGCGCGCGCTTCATGGCGACCCAGCCGGGCTTCGTCGCGGTCTGCCTGCACGGCAGCGAGGACGGCAGCCATGTGGTCAACTACGTGCAATGGCAGGACCGCAAGCAGCTCGCGGCCGCCCACCATTCGCCCGAGTTCCGCAGGAAGTGGCCGCGCTTCGGCGAGCTGATCGAGGAGGCGGAGCCCTGCATCTATCAGGTGGTGCACGTCGAGGCGGCGTGAGCTCTTCTCCCGGACGAGCGACGGCGAGCGCAGCGAGCCGGAGCGAGAGCCGGGACCCAGCGCAAGAACCGACGCGCGAAGCGCGTCACGATATTGATATTGCGCTTCGCGAGTCTTGCGCTGGGTCCCGGGTCTCGTTCCGCTCGGCCTAGCGGCCTCGCTGCACTCGCCCGGGACACGAGAGCGGTTAGGCCCACGGGCGCGCGGCCTTGGCCTTGTCCTCGAAGCGCTCGATGGCGTCGCCCTTGACCATGGTCAGGCCGATGTCATCGAGGCCGTTGAGCATGCAGTGCTTGCGGTGCGCGTCGATCTCGAAGCGGACCACGCCGCCGTCGGGGCCGCGGATCTCCTGCTTCCCGAGGTCGATCGACCAGGTGGCGTTGGCGCCGCGGTCGGCGTCGTCGACCAGCTTGTCGAGGTCCTCGGGGCTGACCTTGATCGGAAGCACGCCGTTCTTGAAGCAGTTGTTGTAGAAGATGTCGCCGAACGAGGTCGAGATCACGCAGCGGATGCCGAAATCCATCAGCGCCCAAGGCGCGTGCTCGCGCGAGGAGCCGCAGCCGAAATTGTCGCCGGCGACCAGGATCCTGGCCTTGCGGTAGGCCGGCTTGTTGAGCACGAAATCCGGGTTCTCGCTGCCGTCGTCGCGGTAGCGCTTCTCCGAGAACAGGCCCGTGCC
>JBEVIH010000258.1:0-10884 GCA_040510815.1 Xanthobacteraceae bacterium
ACCTTCTCGAGCAAGCCTTCGAGCACCGCCTGGGCGTATTCGACGTCGCCCAGATTGACCACGTTCCATTCGTAATTGCGGGTCTGCACCTGGGCCTTGAGCTTGGCGAAGGAGACGCCGGGCACGGTCTTGATCGCTATACCGGTCTGCGCCGTGAACGGATCGAAGAACGCCTTTTTCCAGGAGGTCTCCCACACGCCGCCATACGAATTGACATAGACGGTGCGGCTCTGCGAACGCGCCGGGCGCATGAGCGCGGGCGCGGCCAGCAGCGAACCGGCGCCGAGCGCCAAAAGGCCGCGGCGGGACATCCTGTTTCGAGACGTCATTGCATCCCTCTCTCGTCGAGCTCTCTCAACAACCCCGTGCACGATTGTGCAACGCGAGCAGTTCGCGCAAGCGCACCTGCCGGTGGATAGCGCCCGGCCGGCCACTCATGTTACATCATCCGACCAATGAGCAAAGCTGCGTCGATGCAGGCAGTCCGGGGGCGCGGCCTGACGTCCCGCGATACCATGACCGCTTGGCTGCTGGTGGCGCCGGCGGTGTTGTCCATCATCGCGCTGTTCATCGTTCCGATCGGCTACGTGCTGCTGCTCAGCGTCACCGACCCCACCGTCGGGCTCGAGCACTACCGGCGCCTGTTCACCGTTCCGCTCTACGCCAACGTGATGATCAACACGTTCAAGACCTCGTTGATCGTCACCATCGCCTGCCTCCTCATCGGCTATCCGCTGGCCTTCGTGATGGCCCGGCGCAACGATGCGATCGCGGTGATCTTCCTGGTCGCGGTCGGCATGAGCTTCTGGACCGGCTTCGTGGTGCGCACCTACGCCTGGCTGGTGATCCTCGGCAACAAGGGGCCGGTGTCCGCCGTCTATGCGCTGGCCGGCTGGGGCAAGCCGCCGCAGCTCCTGTTCACCTCGTTCGCCTCGACCCTGGGCATGACCCATGTGCTCCTGCCCTACATGGTGCTGGCGCTCTACGGCGTGATGCGCAAGATCGACCCCTCCTACATGCGCGCCGCCGAGGGGCTCGGGGCACGGCCGTTCCGCGCCTTCCGTCATATCTTCCTGCCGCTCAGCCTGCCGGGCGTAGTCAACGGCTGCGTGCTCGTCTTCACAATGTGCCTCGGCTTCTACATCACCCCGATCCTGCTCGGCACGCCCAAGGACATGATGATCTCGCAGCTCATCAGCCAGCAGATCGAGGACCTGCTGGCCTGGGGCTTCGCCTCCTCGATCGCGGTCGTCCTGCTCGCTTGCACGCTGATCCTGCTCGGCGTCTACAATCGCTTTGCAGGCCTCGATCGGCTGTGGGGATAGCGCATGGTCCGGAAAAACGGGCACCGGCTTTCCGGCCGGAACATGCCGGCGGCGATCGCCCGTCACCTCCCGCTGCTGCTCGCCTGGCTTGCCGCGATCTTCCTGGTCGCGCCGATCGCCATCATCGTGCCGATGTCGTTCTCCAAGGCGATCTCGTTCGAGTTCCCGCCGCCCGGCTATTGGACCGGCTATTACGCGCAATACTTCGCCAGCCATTCCTGGCTCGAGGCCACCGCCAATTCCTTCGTCATCGCCTTCGGATCGATGGTGTTCACGCTGCTGGTGGCGATGCCGGCCGCGTTCGGCTTCGTGCGCTACCGCTTCCAGGGCAAGAGCACGCTCAACCTCGTGATGATGGTGCCGATCATCGTGCCGGCGGTGGTCAGCGCGCTCGGCTACTACGGCTTCTTGAGCTTGATGCGGCTGGTCGGCACGCATGCCGGCATGATCATCGCCCACAGCGTGCTGTCGATCCCCGTCGCCTTCCTGGTGATCGCGGCGGCGCTCAAGGGCTTCGACCGCAATCTCGAGCGCGCCGCCATGAGCGCCGGCGCCGGGCCCCTGCGCACCTTCTTCTGGGTGACGTTGCCGGTGCTGCGCCCCGGCATCCTGGTGGGCGCGCTGTTCGCCTTCCTGCATTCCTTCAACGAGGCGGTGGTGGCGATCTTCATCGCCGGCCGCGCCGCCTCGACCTTGCCGAAGAAGATGTTCGAATCGATCCGCCTCGAATCCGATCCCGTCATCGCCGTGGTCTCGACCTTGCTCACCGGCTCGGTGCTGCTCGGCGTCCTCATCTCGCTGTTGTTCCGACAAAGGCCTGCCAATGCCGCTTGATCCGCTGGTGAAACCCCGCTCGGTCGCAATCGTCGGCGCCACGGACCGGCCGGGTCCCGGGCGCACCATCATCGAGTCGCTCGGCGCGATCGGGTTCACCGGCCCGATCTATCCGGTGAACCCGAAATACGCGACCGTCCTCAACCTCACCTGCTACCCGACCTTGACCGATCTGCCGGAGGCGCCCGACGTCGTCGTCTTCAGCATCAGGAATCCGCTGATCCCGGAGCAAGTGCGGCTGGCGGTGAAACGCGGCGCCCGCGCCGCCGTCATCTACGACAGCGGTTTCGCCGAGCTCGGCGAGGACGGCGCGCGGCTGCAGGAGGAGATCGCCGGCATGTGCCGCGAGGCCGGCATGGCGGTCTGCGGCCCGAACTGCATGGGCATCCTCAATCCGCCGGCGCGCGTGACCACCTACAAGCAGACGGTGATGAACACCAACGGGCTGGCCGGCAATGTCGGGATCATCTCGCAGAGCGGCTCGGTCTGCATCGCCATGCTGTCCGACCTGCGCCGCTTCGGCATCAGCCTCTCGGTCTCCGCGGGCAACGAGGCGGTCACCCGCACCGTCGACTATCTCGAGTATCTCATCGACGATCCGGCGACCTCGGTGATCGCGACCTTCACCGAGACCGTGCGCGAGCCCGAGCGTTACGTGGCCGCGCTCGACCGGGCGGCCGCGGTCGGCAAGCCGGTGGTCGTGCTCAAGGTCGGCCGCACCGAACGCACGCAACGCGCCATCACCAGCCATACCGGCGGCTTGGCCGGCGAATCACGGGTGTTCTCGGAACTGCTGCGGGCGCACCGCGCCATCGAGGTGACCGACCTCGACGAGATGACCGAGGTGCTGGCGGTCTGCCAGGGCGAGCGCTGGCCGCGCGGTCGGGCGATCTCGGTCATCACCGGCTCCGGCGGCCTCGCCGAGATGATTCTCGACAACGCGACCGCCGCCGGCCTGGACCTGCCGCCGTTGTCATCCACGGAGCGTACCGAGGCCGAGCGCGTGATCGGCCGCATCACCGGCGACGGCAACCCGTTCGACGCCTGGGGCAACGGCAATTACGCGGTCAACCTGCCGCACGCAATGTCGGTCGTCGACCGAAGCGAGCGTATCGATGCGGTGGTCTACTGCGCCGACACCAGCAACGAGGGCCACCTCGGTGATCCGCGACGCTTGCTCGAGAACGTCAAGATGCTGACCGAGGCCGCCAAGGCATCGCGCAAGCCCTACTACCTGATGAGCTCGCGGTCAGGATTGATGAACACGCAGCAGGCCAAGACGTTGCGGGAAGCAGGACTCGTGCAGATCGGCGGTACCCGCCAGGGCCTTGGCGCCATCGACCGCGTCGGCCGCTACATGACGGCGCCGAGGCCGGTGAAAAAATCCGCGCATCGCCCGCCCTCGCAGCTCCACGACCTCCTCGCCGCCAAGCCCGGCCGCCGCACCATCAACGAATACGACGCCAAGCGGCTGCTGTCCGGCTTCGGCCTGACCGTCACGCGCGAGCAGCGCGTCGCGACGCTCGACGCCGCCATGCAGGCGGCGCGCGCGCTCGATTATCCGGTCGTGCTCAAGGCGGTGTCGGACGACATCGCCCACAAGACCGAGCTCGGCCTGGTCGCCGTCGGCATCGAGAACGACGAGGCGCTGGCGTACGCGTTCGCGCGGCTGGGC
Source organism: Xanthobacteraceae bacterium (assembly GCA_040510815.1). Taxonomy (GTDB): domain Bacteria; phylum Pseudomonadota; class Alphaproteobacteria; order Rhizobiales; family Xanthobacteraceae; genus VAZQ01. The sequence goes on from JBEVIH010000258.1 coordinate 3,835, forward strand.
GAACGGCTCGATCGCCTCGACCCGCGGCCGTCCGATGTCACCTTCATGGTGCAGGATTTCATCGGCGGCGGCGTCGAGGTGTTCGCCGGCATCTCGCGCGATCCCGATTTCGGCTTGACGCTGGCGTTCGGCATGGGCGGCACCGCGATCGAGGTCACGCGCGACTTCGCGCTGCGCATGCTGCCGCTGCGCGAGGGCGACGCCGAGGCGATGATCGCGGAGACGCGCGGTGCCGCCCTGCTCGGGGGGATCCGCGGCCGGCCGGCCGCGGACGTGGCGAGCCTTGCCGCCTGTCTTTATGCACTGGCGGATTTCGCCTGGCAGAATGCCGACACACTCGAAGAAGTGGATCTCAATCCGATCATGGCGCTGCCGGAAGGCTGCGTCATCGTCGATGCGCTGATCGTCGCCCGAGCGCCGGCACGAGGCTGATCGTGGCCTATCTTCGCCTGCGCGAAGTGGTCAAATCCTACGACGGCAAGAGCAACGCCGTCGACGAGGTCTCGATCGACGTCGAGCGCGGCGAGTTCGTCACCTTCTTGGGTCCCAGCGGTTCCGGCAAGACCACGACCTTGCTGATGATCGCCGGCTTCGAATATCCGACCAGCGGCGCAATCGAGCTCGACGGCCACGATCTCTCCCTGAGCAAACCCTACGAGCGCAACATCGGCATGGTGTTTCAGAACTATGCGCTGTTCCCGCACATGACGGCGGCGAAGAACGTGGTGTTCCCGCTCAAGATGCGGGGCTTCCCGAAGCAGGAGATCCAGGCGCGCGCCGAGCGCATGCTCGAGCTGGTGGGCCTGCTCCGGTTCGCCGACCGCTATCCGCGCGAGCTGTCAGGCGGCCAGCAGCAGCGGGTGGCGCTGGCGCGCGGCCTCGTGTTCAACCCCGACGTGCTCCTGCTCGACGAGCCGCTGGGCGCGCTCGACAAGAACCTGCGCGAGCAGATGCAGGTCGAGCTCAAGCGCATTCATCGCGAGGTCGGGATCACCATGATCTACGTCACCCACGACCAGACCGAGGCGATGACGATGTCGGACCGCGTGGCGGTGTTCTGCAACGGCAAGGTCGAGCAGGTCGGCACCCCGCTCGACGTCTACAACCGGCCGGCCAACCGCTTCGTCGGCGAATTCATCGGCGACAGCAACTTTTTTGCCGGGCAGATCGCGCAACCCGGTCTGGTCGAGCTTGCCGGCATCGGTCCGGTGCGCGTCGCCCAAAAGACCCAGGCGCCCGTCCGGGCCGGCGACATCGACCTGATGATCCGCCCGGAACGGCTGCGATTGCGCGCGGACGGCGCAAGCGGCGACGCCGACAACGCGTTCGAGATGACGGTGGACGACGTCATCAACTACGGCGACTCTATCCTCGCCATCGGCAAGACCAACGGCTTGCCGCTGCGCGCGCGTATCGTCGGCAGCGAGCCCGCGACCTGGACGCAAGGAACGAAGGTGAAGCTGTTCTGGGCGCCGGCGGATGCGCACCTTCTCGTTCGGCGCTAGAATGCGGCTTCCGATGAGGCCGGGAGGGACGCCAACATGGCCCAGGGGCAGTTCGACGGGAAGCGCCGCCGGTTCCTGCGCCACGCCGGCGCGGCCGCGGCGACCGCAAGCTTCGGCCCGCTCCTGGTCAGCGATCGCACCATCGCCCAGACCCGGACCCTCTACATAAACTCATGGGGCGGAAGCTACACGGCGGCGCAGGACGCGGCCTTCTTCAAGCCGTTCAGCGCCGCGACCGGCATCCAGATCCGCGCCGTCACGCCGGTGTCCTACGGCAAGATCAAGGCCCAGGTGCAGACCCGCAGCTACGAGTTCGACATGACGTCGATCAACTCGATGCAGTGGCTGCGCGCGAGCCGCGAGGGCCTGGCCGAGCCGATCGATTGGACCGTCGTCAACAAGGATGCGCTGCCGCCGAATGCCGTCGTCGCCGACGGCAATGGAATTGCCCAGAACATCCTGGGCACGGCGCTCTGCTACCGCAGCGACAAATATCCCCAGGGCGGCCCGAAATCGTGGGCGGATTTCTGGGACGTGAAGAAATGTCCCGGCGCGCGCAGCCTGTGCCTGAGCGACTCGCCGCGCACGCTAATCTTCGCCCTGCTCGCCGACGGCGTGCCGCGCGAGGCGCTCTATCCCCTCGACATCGACCGCGCCTTCAGGAAGCTCGACCAGATCAAGCCGCACGTCAAAGTGTGGTGGCGCGAGGGCACCCAGTCGCAGCAGCTCATCCGCGACGGCGAGGTCGACATGATGTCGATCTGGAACGCGCGCGCCAGCGAGCTCAAGCAGCAGGGCGTGCCGGTCGAGGTAGTCTGGAACGGCGCGGTGCGCAGCACCAGCACCTGGGGCGTGCTCAAGGGCGCGCCCAACCGCAAGCTGGCGTGGGAATTCATCCAGTTCACGACGCAGGCCAAGCCGCAGGCCGAGTTCAACACCCGCCTCTACTACGGCCCGATCAATCCGGGCGCCTACGAGTTCATTCCGCGCGAGATCGCCGCGCAGCTCCCGACCTATGCCGAGAACATGGCGGTTTCGGTCAAGGAGGACGACCAGTGGGAGGCCGACCGCATCGCCCAGATCGAGGAGAGGTTCACGCGGTGGCTCTCCTCATAGGCGGTAACAGGAAGGCGGCAAGTATCGTCACCGAACCGATCGAGCGCGATGCGCCCGGCGCCACCGCCGACGCCGCCCCGTAACGCCGTGACGCGAAAGGAAGAAACCGAATGAGTTCCAAGGATCTGCTGTACGAGGTCGCGGATGGCATTGCCACGATCACGTTCAACCGCCCCGAACGGATGAATGCGCTCACCCACGATCTTGAGGCCGATCTTCACCGTGCCTTCGACCGGGCCGATGCCGACCGGTCGGTCCGGGTGATCATCCTGACGGGGGCCGGCCGCGCCTTCTGCTCGGGCTACGACCAAGGCCAGACCGCGCCGTCCGGTGTGCGGCCTTCCGACCCGACGGGCAAATCCCACGCCGAATTCATCGAATACTGGCAACGCAACGACGCCAGTCGCATCGCCTATTGGACCCACATGTGGCAGTTGGGAAAACCGATCATCGCCGCGGTCAACGGCTGGGCGATGGGCGGCGGCTTCTGGTACCAGCTCGCTGCCGACATCACGATCGCTTCCGACCAGGCGGTGTTCGCCCAGCCTGAAGTCCGCCATATCTCGAACTCGAGCTTTCTGTTCGGCGCACTGTGCGGATGGAAGACGGCCAACCGCTGGGCGCTGACCGGCGATCACTTCGACGCCCAGGAAGCGCTGCGCATCGGCATGGTCAACGAGGTGGTGCCGCACGACCAGCTCATGGATGCGGCGCGTGCGCTCGCCAAGCGCATCGCGCTGGTGCCCGAGCCGTCGGTACGGCTCAACAAGTCGATCACCATGCTGGGCATCCAGGCCGCCGGGGTCTATTCCGGGCTATTGCTCGAGGGCGCGCTTGGCGCGCTCGCGCACTCGTCCCACAATGAGTTCCGCGAGCAGCTGTTCGAGGCCCAGCGCCAGCGCGGGCTCAAGGCATATCTCGAGATGCGCGACGGCCCGTTCCAGCCCGAGCCTATGGGTCCGCGCTCCGCCAAGGGGCGTCAGAAGAAGGCGGCGCCGTAAGATCGCGCCGGCCCGAGATCAGACGGTGGCGGGATGCTTGGCCGCCGAGTCGTTCTGCGACTCCCGGACCGCGCCGGACACGTTCGTGAACTTCGCTCCGAGCTCGTAGCCCAGCCGCCACACCACGCTGCAATCCAGCGGCTTGGAGCTGATCGGGCCTTCCGGGAGCAACAGCACGAACTGATCGGGCACTGCGACGCCTTCGACGTGCAGTCGCACGCCGCCGTCGGAGATGTCCGTGACCACGCAGTCACGCGCCAGCGTGGAGCCCGGCAGTTGAATTTTCGCATGCCGGCTGATGGACCGGCGCTTCGATTGACGTCTTTCGGTGAACATGGGGGTGCTCTGTCATGCGCAGATGCGCGGGCGGCAGGCCGCCCACGCCGATTTCCGCGTGTTGATAGCAGCAGCGGCTTACAGGTTCCCTAAGCCGCGCATTCAGGTTTGTCTGGAATTTTCGACAAAGGAAGACAGCAGGGGTGACTTCGCGCAGCGCACCGCACCCTGCTACCCATCACGTCTACGCGCTGTCCCATTACGTCTACCGCTGCGCCGGTGCGCCGATCGCCACCGGCCGCACTGGCGAGCCGGACGCGCCCTGCGAGCGCAGCGGTAAAATCATCGTGCAGGACAGCCAGACCTTGTCGCGGGCCAAGGCGCCGAGATTGGCGTTCTGGATGTTGTGGATACCGGCGACCGTCAGATTGTGGTGATGGATCGCGAACGGCAGGCCGGGCGGCGTCCCCTCCGGCGGCGGCGCCTTGCCCTGCAGGAAGCCCTCCGCCACCGGATCGGTGAACGGATTGTCGAGCGCCACCAGCACGACCGCCTTCTGCTCGATCAACTTGGCGGCGTCGTAAGCGAGGCCCGGTCCCTTGGTGTAGTAGAACTTCTCGGTGTCGGGATCTTTCCAGTTATCGCCCCAGCCGGTGTAGACGTAGAGCACGTCGCCGGCGATCAGGCCGCGGCGCTCCAGCCCTTGTGCCTTGAGCATCGCCTCGATGTCGGCGGCGGTCACCAATTGGCCCGGCTGCATGGCGCTGCCGCGCCCGAGATGCGCCTTGGCGTCGAGCAGCACCGCGGTGGTGACGATCGGCGGCACCTTGTCGATGCCGAGCTTCCTGAGCGGCGAATCCGGCGTGGGTTTCACGTCGCTCTGCTTGTAGCCGCCGTAATAGGTCGCGCGGCCGGAGGGAAACTCGCCGCTGCCGTCCCATGCCTCCGGCACCACCGCGAAGTGCCCGAGCGCGTCCATCTGCGTGCCTTGCTGGCCGGGATCGCCGCTGATGACCTCGTCGGCATTGAAGGCGTGCCGGGTGCCCTGGATTCCGACCGTCGGCCTGGCGTTCTCGCGCTGCGGCACCGCAAACGGCGCTTGCGGCATGGTATTCGAGCGCAGGAACGACAGCTCGTAGGATTTCGCATTCGGATCGGCGAGATGGGGCGCGCAGCGCTGCCAGGTGGCGGGCCCAAGCGTGTTGGCCATGCCGATCTCGTCGCCGGGGGGCCACGGCGGACGATTCTGCGCTTCGGCGCGGGGCAGCACGCAAACGAGGAGCGACAGCACCAGTCCGACAGCGCGAAGGACTGCAAGCGTGTGAACGAGTTGGCTGTGGTTCATGATGTCCTCCCTTAGCGGCTTGCGGTGGAGAATAGGTCACCTGCGCCATCGCCAATCCATGCTGAAGTATTGGCACCAGCGGGTCCGCATTTTGGCCCGAGATCAAGAGGAGGTCGAATCGCGGAGCAGCACGAACGCCTGCTGACGGAACTTTTTCGGTGGTGCGGAATTTTCCAGGCGAGAGATTTTGCGAACCCGGGGGAAGTCATGCCTTACACGCGACCCATCAGGCGCTTCTATTTGACGCCGCCCAGCATTGTGATTTTCGTAGCGTCGCTCATCCTGGCTATATTGGCAGTGCTCGCGGTCTACGGAAAGCTGTCGATCTTCAACGCGTCCTACGCTTTTCTCGTTCTTCTGATCGCGTATCTGTTGCTGCTCGCCGGCAACTTGTTCCGCGGCGTCTGAGTTCCCAGCTCGTTTCGAGTCGTCGCCAACCCTCAATAGGCCGACGTGGTGGGCATCACCACCAGGTCGCGGATGCAGATCGCCTGCGGCTGCCGGTAACAGAACAGGATGATGTCGGCGATCCGCTCGGGCGCGATGAAATCCGGGTTGCCGGTCACACGGCAGTATTCCTCGAACGAGATGCCGATGCCGGCGTGAATATTGGTCTTCACGAACCCCGGCGCGATATTGATGACCCGCACGTTGTTCTTGGCCTCGGCCTGCTGCAGCGATTCGGTGAGCGAACGCACCGCCGCCTTCGAGGCGTGATAGGTCTCGGCCGACGGCCCCGGCTTGCGGTCCCCGATCGAGCTGACATTGACAATGGTGCCGCGCTTGCGCGCGCTCATGCCGGGCAGAACTGCCCGGATGCCATGCACGACGCCTTTGAGCAGCACATCGATGTCGTGATCGAGGTCGTCGGCCGCCCGACTGCGCAGATCGCCGACATGGAGGAAGCCGGCATTGTTGACGAGGCAATCGGTCGGCCCGAACGCGGCTTCCGCCTCAGCGACCGCCGCCTGAAAACGCGGAAAGTCGGCCACGTCCACTTCGGCGAAACGGTACGGCGCGTCGCCGAGCCCGTCGATCGCCTCCTCATGACGCGCCAACAACAGCAGCCCATGGCCCTCGCGGGCGAAGGCCTGCGCGGTTGCGCGCCCGATGCCATGGGTCGCGCCGGTGATGACGACAAGCGGCGCCGCCATGGACCGCCCTCCTCCGCTCACACCGGCAGATTATCATGCTTGCGTGCCGGCATTTCCACCCGCTTGCCGCGCAGCATCGCCAGCGCCCGTGCCACCCGCGCCCGGGTCGCGCGCGGCATGATCACGTCGTCGATATAGCCGCGCTCGGCGGCGGCGAACGGCGACAGGAAGCGGTCCTCGTATTCCTTGGTGCGGGCGGCGATCTTCTTGGCGTCGCCGATGTCGGCGCGGAAGATGATCTCGACCGCGCCCTTGGCGCCCATCACGGCGATCTGCGCGGTCGGCCAGGCGTAGTTGACGTCGCCGCCGACGTGCTTCGACGCCATCACGTCGTAGGCGCCGCCGAACGCCTTCCTCGTGATCACGGTGACCAGCGGCACCGTCGCCTGCGAATAGGCGAACAGGAGCTTGGCGCCGTGCTTGATCAGCGCGCCGTATTCCTGGTTGGTGCCCGGCAGGAACCCGGGCACATCGACGAAGGTGACGATCGGGATCCCGAAGGCATCGCAGAAGCGCACGAAGCGGGCGCCCTTGCGCGAAGCGTCGATGTCGAGCACGCCGGCGAGCATCATCGGCTGGTTGGCGACGAAGCCCACCGTGCGGCCGGCAATGCGGCCGAAGCCGGTGACGATGTTGCGGGCGAAGGCCTCCTG
>JBEVIH010000259.1:0-11838 GCA_040510815.1 Xanthobacteraceae bacterium
CGGTCTTCGGACTGTTGGCATGCTCGTTGTGGCAGCTCACGCAGCCCGGCGCGACCGCGAGGTCGGCGAACATCGCGGTGTAGCGGCCGATGTCGGCGGCATGGAAGAATTCCGGGTTGCCGGTCGCCCGCACACGCTCGAAATGCGTGGCCTGCGCGCCGGTGAACAGGTTGGACTGCGCGATCGGATAGTCGGAGCCGAGAAAGAGGCCGAGCGGCACCCGCGTCTTGTGCAGGGCGGTCGCCGATTCGCGCAGGAACAGCGCCGGCAGCGGCCCAGCGGCGACGCCGGGCTCGCGCCATTTCTCGTCGAACTTCAGGCCCGCTTTCATGCCGGCACCGACGATGTCGGCCGTCCACAGCGCGCGCACGGTGTCGTTCTCGCCGGCGAGGATGCGGAACACCTTCTCGATCGGCATCATGCGTCCCGTGCTTTGCTCGTCGGCCAGCGGCGCCGGCCGGGTGGCGAACAGGTAGATGGCGGCGACCGCGAGAACGCCGCCCCACAGCGCGGCCTTGCGGGAAAAGCTGCCCGGCTTGGGGGGAGTGGGCGTCAACATCATCGGCCTCCTGTCTTGGTCGGGTACTTCATGTCTTGGCCGTACGGCGAGGGGCCGCCGTTGAGGTAGTCGATGACCGCCGAGATCGCGTGGGCGTCCTCGAGGCGGGTCTGCGCCACGCGCTTGTGGTTGCCGTGGAAATCGTGGCAGCCGAGACAGGTCTGCCATTCCTTGCGTGCGACCAGTTCGCGGTGCGGCACGTCGAGCGGGTCGCGCTTGAGGTCGAGCTTCTGGTGGCAGGTGGCGCAGGCGGTGGGGACCACCGTGGCGCGCACGCCTTTGTGCTCGCGATGGCAGGACACGCAGGACTCCGCGCCCAGTTCGGCGCGCGCCTGCGCAAATCGCGGCTCCAGGAAACGATGCACCGGATGCGCGTCCTGCTCGCGCGCGTGGCAATCGACGCACTGCGCGTTGTCGACGCGGGTGTGGCCGAACGCCGCGTCGGTTGCGCGCAAGCCGAGCCAGAACTGCACCTTGGCCTGCAGCTGCTGACGCACGGTGCCGGGCGCCTGCTTGTGGCAGTCGGTGCAGTCGAGGTCGGCATGGCCGGTATTGGCCGGCCCCTTGGCGTGGAAGCGGGCGGCCTGCGGCACCGCCACCGCCGCGATCGCCGCCGCGACGACGACGGCGCCCAGCAGATAGGCCGCGCGCTTGATCCGGCCTTCGGTCTGAGGATTGCGGGTTGCTTGCGACATGTCAGTACCACAGCGCCGTGAAGCCGTGCGTGAGGGCAAAGCCGGTGCCCGCGCACGACAGGATGATGTGACAGGCCAACAGCGCGCGCCGGGCGCCCTCCCAGCGCGGCGATCGCGGATTGACGCCGAGGATCGCGCCGGTGGCCAGGCTCAGCAGGAAGCTCAGGCTCACCGCCATGCTCAGCGCGTATCCGAGGTGGGTGCTGTGCAGCCACATCATGCCGAGCACCGCCGGGCCGATCGCGACATGGAGGCCGTAGGCGCGCGACGTCTCCTGCGCGCGGCGGCGCCAGCGCACATAGCCGAGGTGCCATTGCAGCAGCAGCAGGCCGAGCAGACCGGTGCCGGTCAATGCGCTGTAGGCGGTCGTCGCCTGCAGCTTGTCGAGCAACGGCCACTTGATGCCGATGAGCGCCTGCAGCACGAACGCCGCCACCGCGACGAGCAGTCCGTAACCCAGCACGCGGCGTTGTCGGGGCGTCAGCACGGCGGTCGGCGTAGGTTCGGCCGGGATGGCGCCGCCGACCGCGGCGAACGATTCGATGTGGACATGCCGAGGCGCAATGCCGTGCCGGAGCAGCATGTCCTGGGCGTCCGACTGGAACGGCTTCGATCCGCAGATCAGCCAGTCGGCATCGGGGAACTCGCGCGCAAGCGCAGTGACGTCGGCCGCCTGGAAGCGTCCCTCCTCGCAGGTGACGCGCGTCCGCCAGCTGATGGTCGGGTGCCGGGAGGCGAGCTCGCGCAATTCCTCGCCGCAGACGATCTGATCGCGCGACGACACCGAGTAGTCGACATGCATGCGCCGTCCGGTGCCACTCGCGGCGACGGAGCGGCAGATGCCCAGCGCCGGCGTGACGCCGATGCCGCCGACCAGGCATACCAGCGGGCGCGGATCGGCCAGTTCGAAGAAGCAGGTCCCGGACGGCGGCAGGACCGCGACCGTGGCGCCCGGGCGCATATGGTCGAACAGCCAGTTCGACATCACGCCGTGCGGCTCGCGTTGAACGGTGATCTCGTAGTAGCGCCGCTCGGTCGACGGCGAGGTCAGCGTGTAAGGTCGCGCGACGTCGACACCGCCGACCTTCGCCCCGACGACGAGGCGCTGTCCGGGCTGGATGGTTCCGGCGGCAAGACGCTGCGGCACCTCGAAGCGAAACGACCGCACCCGGCGCGCGCGCTCGATCACCTCGAGGCAGCTCACGGTCTGCCACAAGGTTTCGGCGGTCAGCTCGGCGAGCCGCGGCAGGCAGCCGCCGCACACCGTCCCCGCCCCGGTGCGGGTCGACAGCGCCCGCACGGTCTGGCAGCCGCCCGCCATGGCGTCGAGCAGCGCGCCGCGCGCAACCCGCATGCACTGACACACGACCGGATCGTCGACCGGCACCAAAGGCGGCGCCTCGATCAGCTCGCCGGTGCGGCGGAACGCCTCGATCTGCGTCGGCGACAGCGCAATGCGCTCGAGCACCAGTCCGTGCAGCTGGCTGACGCCGGACCAGGCGCCCTTGACGACGGCCCCGACCACCACACCGTCCCTGATCAGCAGCGTCCGTTCGATATTGCGCGCCGGATCGCCAAAAGACGCCTGCCGGAGGCCGGGCGGCGCATCGGCGTGCTGGATCGACCAGATGTCCTGGCCGATGATGTGGTGGGCGACGACGGTCCTGCCGTCGTCCAGCCGATAGAGCGTGCCGAGCGCGGGCCGATCGAACAGCTCGGCGGTGAACTGCATGGCCACGCCGGAGCGGCCATAGGTGTACATACTGCGCAAGGCCGCGAAGTGGCCCCGCACCTGCTCGTCGCTGTGATAGGCGCGGCGGAAATCGTCGCCGGCGATGGTCAGCACCCGCAGCTCGCCTTCGGCGACCACGTTCGCCATCCGCGGCTTGCCTTCGATCAGACCGAGCTCGCCGAAGGATTGCCCGGTTTGCAGCCGCGCGATCTGCACGATGCTGCCGTCGGCCTCGCTGCGGAACACCCGCACGCTGCCGGACAGGATGACGTAGAAGTCGCGGCCGAGCTCGCCCTGCCGGCAGACGAACGCCCCGTCCGGGAAGGTCTCATCGTGCAGACCGGCCGAACCGACCGAGCTGGTGGCCAGACGGCGCAGCAGCGCCATCTGCTGCGACACCTTTTCGCGGATCTGCCGGGCCCCGAGCTGGCGCAAGCGCTCTGCCAGGACGTGATCGCGCTCGACCAGCTCGCGGAAACCGTCGCCCGGCACGCGCAGCATCCGGCAATCCGTGATCGCCCGCACGCTGGCGGTGCGCCGCGCGCCGTGGCGGGAGAGGAACGCCTGCTCGGCGACGAACCGGTGGACTTGCGAAATGCGCTCCAGCGCCAGGCTGCGGCCGAGATCGTCGTGCGAGTAGACCAGGAGCTCGCCGCCCAGCAGGAGATAGGCGTCATCGGCCGCATCTCCTTCGCGCAGGACGACGGTGCCGGCGGCGACGGTTTCGATGCGGCAGGACCCGGCAACACGCGCAAGCTCGGCGTCGGTCGCCTCGGCGAACAAGGCGCTGGCCCGCAGCGCAGCCGCTGCCTCATCGCTGGACCAGGCGGGAGCGTCGACCGCATCCTGCTCGATGATCATGAAACGCCCCATCCTGCTTCCAAGGCGGTATCGCTGCATCGGGGTAGTCGGCCGGGGTGTGGGCAGGAGCGTGTGAATGAGCGTGGTATTTTTCTCCCGGAACCGTGGTAACTGATTGGCAGGCCCCGTAGAATCGGCCGCAACAGGAAGCCAGGCGCTCGCCATGACATCGACCGGAGGACCGGATCACGCCGATGGGGCGCTGGAGGTCCACGTGCTGGGCGAGTTCGCGGTCCTGCGCGCCGGCAAGGACGTCGGCCTGCCGCCATCGCGAAAAACCCGGGCGCTGCTGGCCTACTTGGCCGTCGTCGGCCGTCCGCAGCGCCGCGAGCATCTGTGCGGGATGTTCTGGGACACGCCGGACGATCCGCGCGGAGCGTTGCGCTGGAGCCTTTCGAAGATCAGGCAGGTCGTGAACGGCGAGGGACGCGAGGCGCTCGTCACCGACCGCAACACGGTGGCGCTACGAAACCAATCGATTGCGCTCGACCTGCGGCGCATCACGGCGATGCCGGACCCGCCTTCGCTCGCCGTATCCGAGCTCGAGCACGCCGTGCGTTTGTTCAAGGGCGGCTTCCTCGACGACCTGTCGCTGCCACGCTGTCCCGAGTTCGAAGCTTGGCGGACGTCGCACATCAACGACGTCGATCTCATCAAGGCGCGCATCCTGCGAACGCTGGTCGAGAGGCTTGCGGCCGAGCCGTCGCGCGCCCTGCCCTATGCGCATGCGCTCCAGGCGATGCAGCCCGGGGACGCCGCGCTGGCGGCCGCGGTGGGCGCGTTGGCGGAACGGGCGCGCGAGCAGGCGGTATCGGCGCCGCAGCCGCTCGACCGCCGCGATGCGGCCCCCTCGCCGCCCGCCGACTCGACGGAACGGCCGGCGCCGATCGACATTCGCTTCTGCACCGCCGCCGACGGCGTGCGCATCGCCTATTCGGTGATGGGCGAAGGGCCGCCGATCGTGCAGGCGGCCAACTGGATGTCGCATCTGCAACTCGATTGGGAAAGCCCGATCCGGCGGCCCTGGATCGAGGCGCTGGCGGCGCAGAACCGGCTCGTGCGCTACGACGAGCGCGGCAGCGGCCTCTCCGACTGGCACGCGGACGACCTCTCGTTCGCGGCGATGGTGGCGGACCTCGAGCGTATCGTCGATGCGGCTTCGCTCGACCGCTTCACCCTGCTCGGCATGTCCCAGGGCTGCGCCATCTCGATCGCCTATGCGGTGAAGCATCCGGAGCGCGTCTCGCAGCTCGTGCTCCATGGCGGATACGCGCAAGGCTGGCGCGCCCGCGGCGACCCCGACGAGATCGCCCGCCGCACCGCCATGGGGACGCTGCTGCGGCAGGGCTGGGGTCAGGACAATCCGGCCGTGCGCCAGCTGTTCACGGCGCTCGCCATCCCGGAGGCCACCCACGAGCAGCAGGACTGGTACAACGAGCTCCAGCGCAAGACCGTGTCGCCGGAGAACGCGTCCCGGCTCTACGGCGGCTTCGCCGATATCGACGTCTCGGCCTTGCTGGGTCGGGTGACGACGCCGACGCTGGTCCTGCATGCCCGCGGCGACCAATCGGTGCCGCACGCCTGCGGCCGCGCGATCGCGGAAGAGATCGCGGGAGCACGCCTGATCACCTTGGAGAGCAACAACCATATCCTGCTCGCCCACGAGCCGGCCTTTGCCCGCGTCCTCGACGAGGTGCGCCGGTTCATCGCGGCGGACCAGCCGCGCTCCCCGTCGGCGCCGGCGTCCGACCTCGACACCGAGCGCAGGCACGTCACCGTCCTTGCGATCGAGATCGTCAGTCCGCTGCACGCCTTCGCGTCGGTGGATCCGGAGCTGGTGTTGCGGCAGATCGATCCGCTGTTCGAATCGACGTTCCGGATCATCGAGCGCAATGGCGGGATCGTCAGCGCGTCGAGGGACACCGGCATCACCGCCGTGTTCGGCACGTTGCCGGCGAGCGAGCAGCACGCGCCGGCCGCCTGCCGGGCGGCGCTGCTCGTCAAATCGGCGATCGAAGCGCAATCCGAGGGCAGCGTGCGCGTGCGCGCCGGCCTCGACAGCGGCGAGGTGGTCCTGCGGACCCGGCGCGTCGGCGGCAGCCCCCGCATCGAGGTGACCGGCGTCGCGGTGCGCACCGCCACGCGGCTGGCGCACGCGCTGCGGCGCGGCGCGCTGGCGGCGACCGATCGGACGCGGGTCGCGGCCGCCGGCGCGATCGACATGACGCCGATGTCGCGGGCGGATTTCCCCAGATTCGATCGGGATGAGGAGGCCTATGAGCTGGTGCCGGAGAAGAGCGGATAGCAAGTAGCGAGTAGCGAATAGGATGGCGGACGGCCCGCGATTTCGCGCCTCTTTTTTTCCGACTATCGACTACTCGCTACTCGCCATTCGCTATTCACCACGACCGCCACACACGATATTGGGCCGGCGCGCGTCCAGGTCGGCGATGATCGTCTTGACGTCGGAATCGGCGATCTTGAAATCCGCCAGCGTGACCCGCAGCAAGCCGATCATCTCGTCGAAGGCACGATCGTCGATCTGCAGGTGGGCGTGCGACTCCCGCAACTTGGCGTCGCTATAGCTTGCCGGGCCGCCCATGACCGAAGAGATGAACTTGGCCTGATGCTCGACCAGGCGCGCCATGTCGGTGTCGGCGAAGAACGGGGCCAGGCCGGCCGAGGCGAGCACGCGGTCGTAGAAGCTGAGCACGAAGCGGGTGACGAAAGCAAAGCCGCCGTACCGTTCGAACATCGTGTCGGGCGTCGGCATGCGGTCGATTTAATGAGACGCTCGTCGGGCGAAAGGCTCGGCCGCTGATATCACGGTTTGGCGGGGTGGGCAAAGGCGCGAGCTCGATCTGTGCCTCGCGCCTTTGCCTGGACCGGAGCACGTTCAGTTTCAACGGAACTGAACGTGCTCCGGTTTCTTGCGTTGTCGCATTTTCAGACGGAAAACCGGTCTCCACTTTTCCTGAAAATGCTCTCAGCGTGTGGTTTTCGCCGCGCCGTCACCTGCTGGGCTTCGCGCCCGGATTGGCGGGACCGCGGCGCATCCTGGCCTGCACCAGCCGCGCGTCCTCGTCGTACACGAAGCAGGCATAGTAGTTGGTCGCCGGGACCTTCTTGTCGGTGGCGCAGCTGTGGAAGACCATCAGGTCCTCCTCGGTCCGGTAGTGCCGGTAGGGGCCGATCATGTAGCGGCTGGAGCTGCCGGGCGTGATGCCGTAGCGATCGATCTTGCCGGCGAGCCGCGGCTCGACCGCGATGATCGCCTGGCGCAGGGATTCGCCTTCGATGAAGTTGTCCGGCAGCTGGTCGAACGGCCCGTCGAAGTAGTTGTTGACGCGGGAGTTGCCCTCGAACACGCCGATCAGGATTTTGCGGTCGATCTTGTGGTCGCGATAGAAGGCAAAGCCGGTGCGCTTGCCGATCAGGATGCGGTCGCTGGGCACGGCGGTGACGAACTGGTCGGCGACCGGAGCGGTCTCGTCGAGCACGTAGTGGAACACCTTGGCCTTGCGGTTGAAGACCAGAAAGAAGCGGATCGCGGACTCGTCGAAGATCGGTCCCAGATAGACCTCGTCCGGCCCGAACGCGCCGGGTGGCGGCTTCACGTTGGAAAGATCGTTGAGCTCGAAAACGACCGATTTGTCGCCGTACGAGATGCGGTAGACCAGCGCGGACACCTTTTCCACGGTCACGCCGGCACCGGCATCGAGAATGCGGTGGGTGATCGATTCGTCGTAATAGGTCCATTCCGACAGATCCTCGTAATAGGCGAAATGCACTTTGCCCTCGTCGCGGTCGGTGACGTCGAGGCGGATATTGCCGGCAAAGCGGATGTTGCGGTGGAAGAACGAGAAGTAGAAATAGTTCTCGGTCGGATAGACCTTGACGCGGTCCGGCAGGCCGCCGAGCACGAACTTGAACACCGCCATCGGGTCTTCGACCTTGAGCGTCGTCTCCCGCATGGCGTCTTCGGCGTAGGTCTGGTTGAGATAGAGGCGCGGCTGGGTCTCGGCGTGGGCCGGCGCCGCAAGCACGAGCGCACTCGCCAATCCGGCGAGCGCGAGGGCGGCGGCCAAGTTTTTCCTTGTTTTTCGTTGCACGGCACGTTTCCTCGTTGAAATTGCAGGGTATTCCGGAAGCGGTGCGGGCGGAGGGGCATGCGCCACTCCGCCCGCATCCCATTCTTAGGTCGCGTCAGGCTCGGGATCGGTTCGACCCGGCGCCAAGTCGCTCTTCTTCAAGAGCATCTTGGGCGAGCCGCTGTCCCGGCGCAGCACCGGCCTGCCGTTGCCCGAGCCACCGCCGTTCCCGTTGTTGATGATCGAGCTTCTCCTCGGGGTGACGGTGCTGGAGGTCTGGCTATGGCTCTTCGACTGGTTGTGCGAGCCGGTCACCGAGTGGCTGCGTTCCTTGTTATGCGAGCCGGTGGTCGAGTGGCTACGCTCCTTGTTGTGCGAGCCGGTCGTCGAATGGCTGCGCTCCTTGTTGTGCGAGCCAGTCGTCGAGTGGCTACGCTCCTTGTTGTGCGAACCGGTCGTCGAATGGCTACGCTCCTTGTTATGCGAGCCGGTCGTCGAGTGGCTGCGCTCCTTGTTGTGCGAGCCGGTGACGGCGTGGCTGCGCTCCTTGCTGTGTGAGCTCGAGCCGTCGCGGTTGTGGCTGCGCTCCTTGTCATGGGAGCCGTCACGATAGTGGCTGCGCTCCTTGCTGTGCGTGCTCGAGCTGTCGCGATAGTGGCTGCGCTCCTTGTCGTGCGAGCCATCACGGTAGTGGCTGCGCTCGCGGCTGTGCGAGCCGTCGCGGTAGTGGCTGCGCTCACGGCTGTGCGACGAGTGCCGCCAGTGGCTGCGCTCGCGGCTGTGCGAGGCGTGACGCCAGTGGCTCCAGAACCAGCTGTGGGAACCCCAGCGGCTGTGGCTCCAGTACGGATCGTGCGAGCCGAACCGATAGTGGCTGCCGGCGCGGCCGTGCGAGGCCATGCGGGCATGGCTGACGTCGTCCGCATGGACGGGCGGCGCCGTGTACTGCACGAAGGTGTAGACGCGCGGCGGCTCGCAGATCTGGTAGATCGCGACGTCGCCGACCTTGGTGGCGTCGTTGCGGGCGAGCTCCTGCTCGATGACGCGGCCGTTGCCGTCCACGTTGACGTCGGTATCGATCAGGTAGGCCTGGTTGGGGCCGCGGCCGAGGACGCCGGCCGACGGAGGCGTCGGCGCGAACGCATATTCGGGCGCGAGCTCCTCGAAGGCGCCTTCCGCAAGGCCTTGCAGACCACTCACTTCGGACGGGTCGCTGCCGGTCCGCGCCGTGGCCTGCTGCGGGGACTCCGAGCCGCTCGCCGCCATCTGGCCGGTCGGCAGGTTGCACGGATCCTCTTTCGAGCAGAGCTTGTCGCCCATCGTCCACACGAACTGATCCGGCTTGCCCTGGTCGGCGGTCCACGATCGCTCGTCATAGCCGAGGCCGAACGCCATGCCGCCCGAGCAATTCGCCCGGATATACGGAGCGCCTTCCTTGGTGCGGTCGTAGAAGCCGACGTCGTAGCGGCCGACCGGCCGCCAGGTGCCCTTGGCGTCGACCTCGTAGCGCAGCGCGCGCGCCTCGTGCGGGTTGGCGAAGGGATTCTCCGCGCCCAGCCCGAGGTTGCGGATGCCGCCGCGCTCGGCGACCAGCATCACCGGCCGCTGGCCGCATTCGGAGAACGAAATGTCGCTCACCGGCTGGCTGAAGCCGGCGCGCGCGATGTCGTTCTGACGGTCGAAGAAGTCCGGCAGGATGAACTCGCGGCGAATGTCGCTCAGGTCGAAGCCGCCGTTGGGCCCGAGCCGGACCGACCACACGGTGTTGCGCTTGTCGTCGTCCGAGGCCTGATGCCAGCCCGGCTGCTCGAAAGCGGGGCTCGACCAGACCGCGTAATAGAGCCGCGACTCGCTCTTCATCACGTCGCGGCGGACGCCAAGACCCCACACCCGGCGGCCGCTGGCGGCGAAGTTCCAGCATTGCGGGCTGTTGTCGAAGGGGCCGGCGCAATCTTCCACGCGGGCGCTCGACTTGGCGTCGAACGCGATCGGCGGCAGGCTCGAGCGTTCACCGCTTTGACCATCGGTGAAATTGCCGCGGCCCTGGACGCCGTGATCGTAGAAGCCGAGGTCGGCGCCGTCGGCGGCGCGGACGCGGTGGATCATCCCGGTTTCGAGATCCGAGACGAACAGCTGCTTGTTGACGCGGTCATAGGCGATGTTGCCGAGCGCCGCGCCGCTGTTCGGGCGGCCGTTGAGCGTGATCTGCGCAAACAGCCGCGGCGTGTAGCCGGTCGAGGCGTCGAGCCGGTAGACGGCGCCGGGGCCGCCAGGGCCCCACATGCCGGGCATCCAGCCGTTGCCGGCGCGATGCAGGCCGAAGGCCGCAGTCGCGGTCAGGTAGACGTTGGGCGGATTGGCGTCGTCGAGCGCCACGCCGAAGACCTGGCCGACTTGGCCCGCGGTCACCGGCTTTCGTTGCGGCTCGTCGACCCAATGCTGGCCCAGCGGCGGCATGCGCGGGGAGCGCAGGTCGATGATGCTGCCGACGGTGCCGTTGGCGTCGATCACCGGGCCGCCGGCGCCTGGCCGGGTCCCGGAAAACCGCGTCGCAAAGGCTTCGCCCGGCTGGATCGCGTCTTGGGCGATTGCGGGCGTGAACGGCAGCAGGGCGATGGTGAGAAAAACGGCCTGGGCAAGGGTCTTGCCAGCAGGCCGCAAGGGAATGCGCAGCAACACGGGAATCCTCCTTCTGGTGCTCCACCCCAGTGAAGTCCAGCGGAGAGCGGGGCTTACGCAGGCGCGTGCCCGCGGTGCCACGTTCTTCGTTGTTGCCGGTATGTCGCCCCCCGCGGCGATGAGGTTCACGCAGGCGTGAGTGGCGGCGGGTCAAGGACGGAATGTCGCGCCACGGGCTGAGGCCGATCGGGTCTGGCGCAGGCTCCGATTAACCACGATGCCGCGACGCAAACAAAGGCGCCTCGGACCGCTACAGGAACTCGCGCGGGATCCCGGTCCAGTTTTCCCGGCCGCGATAGTAGAGCGGCTTTTTTCCGTGCTTTTCCCGGTAAGCGACGTAGCGGGCACGCAGCCGCCGAACGCGCGCGCGCGACGACTTGATCCGATGGTGGCGAACCCCGATCAGAAACCGTTCGACCGCCCACATGTTCTTGGCCGAGAACCGCCAATCGTAGGTTCCGAGCCGCCGCAGATCGACCAGCGCGTATCCCTCGAGGCAGCCGGTCGGATCGATATACGCATCGAAGTAGCTCATGACGAGCGCGCGGATCGAGCGGAACACCGGCTTGCGGCCGTGCAGACCCGGGTCGCGCGAGCGCGCCACCGAACCCCAGCGGCCGCGCGCGCGGTAGACGAAGATGACGTGATCGAGCCCGTCGACCGATTCGAAGCTCACCACCAGCGGCGGATAACCGTGCTGCTCCAGGATGCAGGCGGCCGCCAGCGCCGCTTCCATGCAGTGCGCGGTGCGGTGGCGAAGCACCTGGCGAAAGCTTCGCTGCGTGTCGCGGACCGGAGGAGGCTCGGTGTTGTACGGCAGGCGGTTGAAGAAGCGCTGCACCAGGTTCGGCGTGCGCAGGCGCTTGATCAGGCGACGCTCGGCGGGGGTGAAGGCGTCGAGCGGGGGAGCGGCGTTGCTCATGATTCGATACGCTCCACCACGACATTGCCCCAGGCATCGACGCGGCCGCGCAGGCCGGGCTCGATGAAGCAGGTGGCGTCGGGCTGCTCGAGCAGCGCTGGCGCGGCGATCACGGCGCCGGCCGGAAGCGCGAGCCGTTGCCATATCCGGGTGTCGTGCCAGCCGCCGTCGAACCACACCGGGCGGATGCCGCGCGACGCCGCATCGAGCGACGCAGCGGCAGACGGCGCGAGCACCGACAGATCGAAGGCCGGACGCCGCCCGATCGCCGCGGTGCGCAGCGACACGATGCGCACCGG
>JBEVIH010000260.1:0-8356 GCA_040510815.1 Xanthobacteraceae bacterium
CGCGCAAGAGCCGCGGCAAGGTCATCGGGCACATAGAGGGCTTTTGGGGCCGATGGTGGGTCGACCCGCCGCCAATGGCAGCCCCGCGGTGCGCCGCGTGGCCGCTGGTGTGCGCGGCCGGGCTGGTGGGCATCCGATGCCCGCCGAATCAAAATAGCGCGCCAGCGGGCCGCCCCGCCCCACCAAGGGCCCCAAATTGTGCCCCCGGCGTGCCCCCGGACTGTGTCATAGCCGAGCGTGCCGATCGGAAATGCCGCATCCATGGGCCTTTTTGGCACGCCTGGCAGGAGGTAGAGGTGATCCAGTGTCTCATTGTCTATCGCCGCGGTCGCCGGCATCCGTGAGCTGGATCTCTGCCTCTATGGGGGTCCGCGTCGCCTGAGCGACGTACACGGTTTTGGCCGGACCACGGCTCGACAATGGAAGGGCTGCCCGCCAGGGCAGCCCTTCTTCGTTCGCAGGATGGGTGAAAAGGCACCGCCGAATGACGACGATCTTGTGCTCGTCACTTCGGTACCTCTGCCGCCGCGCTACGACCGTCTTTCACGGCGCGCCGACTTTTTCTCCATTCAAAATATTGATTGTTAACTAGCTGTGCGAATGACCGGCATCGACGTTCGGCTGTGCCCGCGTCATGTCGGTTGAATTCAACGTTCCATAAGAATTGGCCACTATCGTCGCGGATGAACTTGCTTGCTTGGCTTGTCGGAGCGCTTCGATGCTCCCAAGCTTCATCTTCATGCAAGGTCGGCTGCGGCAGAACGCAATGTCCATACAGGACCGCCACGGGAACAGCGTGGCACTTCCGCTTAAATCGGCGCAACGGGCGAACAGGTCTTCCGGCACCCCGCGCTTGCTCGTGCTGGCGCTGCGCTGGTTCGAGCTTGCAAACCGAGCAGACGATTTGATCAGACGGGCGGTCACGGCTCGCTTGCGGCCGCAGCCGACGTCGGCAGCCGCCAACTCCGCGGCATCGTTCGCGGCGCCGTTAAGGCACATTCACGAAATGTGGGAATCGGTTTTCCATCCGAAAGTGCGATACACGAAAGAGGCAGCAAGCTCGTAGGATGAGTCGAGCGAAGCAATACCGCCCGTCGTCTGCTACTCCGGCTTGATATTGCCCTCCACGATCACCTTCTTCCACTTCTCGAACTCGGCGCGCGTGAACGCCGCCGCCTCCTCGGGCGTGGTGCCGCGCGGCTCGACGCCGATCTTCGCCAGCGCCGCCTTCAGCTCGGAGTGTTGCAGCACCTTCTTGAGCTCGCCGTTGAGCTTGGCGAGCACCGCCGGCGGCAGCCCGGCCGGCGCGTAGATGCCGATCCAGAGATCGACATCGAAGCCCGGCAGGCCGGACTCGGCGACCGTCGGCACGTCGGGATAGACCGCGCTGCGCGCCGATCCGGTGGTGGCGAGCGGCCGCACCCGGTTGTCGGCGGTAAACGGGACCGCCCCGGCGATGCTGGAGAACGCGAGCTGCACCTTGCCGCTCATCACGTCGGGATAGGCCGCCCCGATGCCGCGATAGGGCACGTGCGTCATGTCGATGCCGGTGCGCAGCTTGATCATCTCGCCGGCAAGGTGCGGCGCGGTGCCGATGCCGGCGGAGGCGAAGTTGAGCTTGCCGGGATTGGCCTTGGCGTAGGCGATGAGCTCGGCGAAGGTCTTCACCGGCAGGTGCTGCGAGGCGACGATCACCGCCGGCGAGGAGCCCACGATCGAGACCGCCTGCACCGCCTTGAGATCGTAGGGCGGGTCCTTCTGCAGGGTCGGATTGGAGACGATGCCGGGATCGGTCAGCACGATGGTGTAGCCGTCAGGCGCCGAGCGCGCGACCACGTCGATGCCGACCATGCCGCCGGCGCCGGGCCGGTTCTCGGCCACCACCGATTGCCCGAGACTTTCGCTCAGCCGCAACGCGAAGTGGCGGCCGGCGGTGTCGATGATCCCGCCCGGCACGTAGGGCAGGACCAGGCGGATCGGCTTGCTCGGATAGGTCTGCGCCTGGGCGGCACCGCCGGGCAGCGCGAGCGCGGCGGTTGAGATGAGCGCGACCGCCGCCAATGCGAAACGAGACATGTCGGTTCCCTCCGTTCGAGCGATTTATATCAGAACCGGGAACCGATGCTCACCGTCAACCAACCCCGGCCGGCGCGGCGAAAGCGCGCCGCCGCCGCAGCAAGGAGTGCGGCCGGAGCATTTTCAGGAAAATGCCTGCCCCGGACTTGATCCGGGGTGGACACCGGTTTTCCGTCCGAAAATGCGACCAATGCAAAAGCTGGAGCATGTTCTGTTTCCATTGAAACAGAACATGCTCCAGCGTCAGCGCTTCTTGACCACGAGCTTGTCCGGCGCGACGTGCAGGATCTGCATCACGGTCTTGCGCGCGCCGGGGCCGGCCGGCTCGAGCGCGAGCTTGTCGGAGCCCTTGAGCTGCCATTGGCCCTGGCCGCGAACCGGGCGGTCGTCAGGACCGATGCCGGAGGTCACCAGTCGGCCTCCGGCGTCAAGCTCGAACGATTTGCGGCCGCGTGAGCGGGGGAACGCGTACGAGGCGGGGCGAAAAACCATCTCGTCGTCGGTGTCCTCCTCGTGCGAGTGCACCCACTTTTGCGCCAGCGCTTTGCGGTCGATCTCGTTCGCCATCTCGTTCTATTTCTTCGTGAGCTTGCTCCCGCTCGCTACCAGCGACTTGCGCGGCCCATCCAGCACCGTGCGCATCCGCACGACCTGGCCGGAGGTGAACATCACCATCGCCGCGTCGTCGACGTAATCCATGTAGTTCACGAACATGTCGCCGTTCGGCCCATTCGTGCAGGTCACGTGCGGAAACGTCGGCTTGCCGAAGTTCGGTCCCGCCGCGTTCGGCGTGTCGTCCACGAGGTCCGAACCGGTGCAGTCTTCGGTATCTCCCCAAATGTGGCGCAAATTGAGCCAATGCCCGACTTCGTGCGTCGCCGTGCGTCCGAGGTTGAACGGAGCGGTTGCGGTGCCCGTCGTCCCGAAGGCGGTGTTGAGGATGACCACGCCATCGGTCTTGGCCGGTCCGCCCGGAAACTGCGCATATCCCAACAGCCCGCCCGCGAGCGTGCAAACCCAGATGTTGAGATATTTCGAGCTCGGCCAGGCGTTGGCGCCGCCGGTCGTCTTGGACTTGACTCCGTCGTCGGCGGAAAAACCGGTCTCGTCGGTCTTGGTGCGGGTGACGCCGCTGGTCTTCTTGCCGTTGGGGTCTTTCGTCGCCAGCTTGAACTGAATGAGGGTATCGCTCACCAGTCCGGCCCACACCGCCGGGGTTTTCGACTTGTCGGGGTTGGTCGCGGCGTAGTCCTTGTTGAGCGCGGCGATCTGGCTCCTGATCTGCGCCATCGAGATATTCTCGGCCGCGGTGTGGTACACGACGTGCACGACCACCGGGATCGTCACCTTCTTCGGCGCGGCGAATGCGGCCGAAAGGCGCGCGCTGGTCGCGGTTTCGAGCGCCGCGAGCCGCGTCCGATATCCCGGATCGCTCTCGACCAGGCGGTTGTGGACCACCATCGCGCCGCAGGTCCGGCGCCGCGGTACTTTCCTGCTGGGCTTCTTCGACATCGCACGGTCCTCCGTCATGTTGCCTTCAAATCACCGGCGGCCGCCGCTGACCTGCGCGGCGAGCGGCGCGCTCCGGCATCCCGGCACAGTTATAGGACAAATAGGTCTTGCACTCAATAGTTGTATAATGACGTTTTCGCGCCTTATGCGGGATCGGCGCAAACGCGTTCCGGTGAAGTCCTCAATCCTCAAACAGCGCCGCGCGCCGGCGTTGCGTAGCCGGCACGCAAGCGGCGGCAACCGCTACTCCGGCTTGATCCCCAGCCTGTTGACCAGCTCCTTGGTGGCGGCGATCTCGGTGGCGAGCCGGTTCGCCAGCTCGGCCGGCGTCCCGGCGACGATCTCGTAGCCGGCCCGGTGCGCCTGGGCGCGCGCCTCGGGCGTCTTGAGCGCCGCCTGGGTCTCCCGCGACAGCAGCGCCACGATCTCGCGCGGCGTTCCGGCGGGCGCAAACAGCGCGTTGAAGGTGTCCGAGACGAAGCCCGGAAAGCCCGCTTCGATCATGGTCGGCACGTCCGGCAGCGAGAACCAGCGCTGCGCGCCGGTCACCGCCAGCGCGATGAACTTGCCGTCCTTGATCAGCGGCTCGACCGGCGCCAGCGCCACCGATCCGACATGCACGGTGCCGTCGAGCACGCCCATGGTGGCCGGTCCGCCGCCGCGGTAGGGGATGTGCACGATGTCGATGCCGGCGCGCAGCTTGAGCTGCTCGGCGGCGAGGTGCGACTTGGTGCCGACGCCCGGGCTCGCATAGTTGAGCACGCCGGGCGCCGCCTTGGCGCGGGCGATCAGGTCGGCGAGCGACTTGATGCCGGATTCCGGCCGCACGAAAATGACGTTGGGCGCGTTGACGAGCTCGCAGATCGGCAGGAAATCCTTGATCGGGTCATATGGCAGGCTGCTGTACAGCGCCGGATTGACCGCGATCGCGGTCGAGGTCAGCAGCAGCGTGTAGCCGTCCGGCGGTGCGCGCGCCACGATGCCGATGCCGACATTGCCGCCCCCGCCGCCGCGGTTCTCGACGATCACCGATTGCCCGAGCGAGCGCTGCAATGCGTTCGAGACGATACGGGCGATGATGTCGGTCGGCCCGCCGGCCGGGAACGGAACGATCAGCGAGATGGTCCGCTCGGGATAGGCGGCGGACGCGGCAGCCGGCAGCATGAGCGCCAGGGCAAAGGCTGCCAGCACGGCGGCGGCGGTGCGCCGGAGGATGATCGGGCCCGCAATGGGATTGGGTCTTGTCGGCATCGTCCTGATTGCCCTCTCGTTGGTCAAACCGGGCGGTATCTTAGCCCGCCCGCTCGAAGCCCGCTGCCTGCCAGATATCGCGCGCGGCGGGGCGCACCAGCGCGGCGATGAAGGCCGACCCCGCCTCCGGCACGCTCGAGCCCGCCGACACGGCGGCGGTGTAGGTGGTGTCGTCGGCGAGCGCCGCCGGCAGCTTGCCGATCACGCTGGCGCCCTTGATCGGCAGGAATTCGGGGATCAGCGTGATGCCGATGTCGGCCTCGCCGCTGGCGACCTTTTCGGCGACCGCGCCGCCGCTCTGCTGCGGCATGGCCTTGCGCCTGATCTCGTCGGCGATGCCCATGCGCTCGAACAGCACCGGCAGGTAGACCGCGGCGGTCCCACCGACCGAGGCGTCGGTGAAGGCGATCGTGCGGGCGCCGAGCAGGGTCTTGCGGAACGCCTCGGCGGTCGAGATGTCGGGCGCCGCGGCACCCTCGCGCACCGCGACGCCGATGAAGACGCGCGCCACGTCGGTGCGGGTGCCGGCCACGAACGAGCCGTTCTGCTCCATCATCGCCATGGCCGGGGCGCCGAGAATCAGCACGTCGGCGGTCTCGCCGGCCGCGAGCTTGGCGGAGAGCGTGCCGACCGGGCCGAAGGTGATGTCGACCTCATGGCCGCTCTCGCGCATGAAATCGCCAGCGAGCCTGCTCACCGCCACGGTCATCGAGCGCGCACAAAAAACCTTGATCTTGGTCATTCCGCTTGATCCAACCGGCGATCCAGGGGCTCAATACGATATCAGACCAGGACAAGAGAAGTGGAGTCTAGGGTGTCAAAACTCAGTCAGCTCATCCGCGGCAACGACCTCATCGTCGCGCCGGTGGCGCTCAACCCGATCATGGCGCGCATGGCGCAGGAGGCCGGCTTCAAGGCGATCTACATGAGCGGCGGCTCGCTCGGCTGGTACAAATGCGTGACCGAGGCCAACATCACGCTCCCCGAGATGGCGCAGGTGGCGGTCGACATGCGCGCGGTCTGCGCCCTGCCGATCATCCTCGACGGCGGCGGCGGCTGGGGCGATCCGATGCACGTCCACCGCACCATCCGGCTCACCGAGGCCGCCGGCTTCCAGGCGATCGAGATCGAGGACCAGCTGCTGCCGCGGCGGGTCGAGCACCATGTCGGCATCGAGCACCTGGTGCCGACCGAGTTCATGGTCGAGAAGATCAAGGAGGCGCTCGCCGCCCGCACCGATCCCGATCTGCTGATCGTCGCCCGCACCAATGCGCGCCGCCTCTACGGCCTCGATGAGGCGCTGCGCCGCGGCGAAGCCTTCAAGCAGGCGGGCGCCGACATGCTGTTCGTGTTCGCCCGCAGCGCCGAGGAGATGCGCATCATCGGCGAGCGCCTGCCCCCTCCCCTGATGATCTTCGCGCCGCCCGACGGCTTCGCCGAGTTCGCGCTGTCCGAGCGCGACCTTGCCGCCCTGGGCTTCCGGATCGCCGCCTCCTCCGGCACCGCCTTCGCCGCCATGGTCAAGGCGGTGCGCCAGTCCTACCAATGCCTGGCGCAGGGCAAGATCGACCCCTTCATCGGCAAGGGCAATGTCGAGCAGGAGATGAAGGCGGCGATGGCGACCACCGGCCTCGACCGCCTGCTGGAGATCGAGCGCCGCACGATGAAGGAGTAGCTGGGGTGAACGGCCGCCGCCATATTTGGCAATGCGCTGGCACGGTCGCCGCCGGCCTTGTCATCGTCGCGCTCTGCGTGTCTCCTGCCTCCGCCGAACCATCGTTCTACGCCGGCAAGCAAATCACCTTCATTTGCGGCTCGGGCGTCGGCGGCGGCTACGATCTGCTGACCCGGCTCACTGCCCGCCATCTGGGCCGGCTCATTCCCGGCCATCCTTCCGTGATCGTGCAAAACATGCCGGCGGCGGGCAGCCTCGCCGCCGCCAATCACATCTACAACACCGCCCCCAAGGACGGCACCGTGATCGCGCTGATCCAGCGCGGCATGCTGCTCGCCAGGCTCACCAATCCGAGCGGCGTGCGCTTCGAGCTCGAGAAGCTCAACTGGCTCGGCAGCCTCAACAGCGAGACCGGGCTGTCGCTGGCCTGGCACACGGCGCCGCACCGCACCACCCAGGACCTGTTCGACAAGGAGCTGATCATCGGCGGCCAGACCGGCGCCGATCCGGAGACGACGCCGCGGCTCTACAATTCGCTGATCGGCACCCGGTTCAAGATCATCACCGGCTACAGCGGCACCGCCACCATCGCGCTGGCGATGGAGCGCGGCGAGGTGTTCGGCATCGGCGACTGGTCGTGGAGCAGCCTCAAGAAGCAGAAGCCGGACTGGCTGCGCGACAAGAAGGTGACCTTGCTCATGCAGGGCGCGCTGCAGAAGGACCCCGAGTTGCCGCAGCTGCCGTCGGCGCTCGACTTCGTGCGCAGCGAGGGCGACCGCAAGGTGATGCAGCTCTACTTCACGCAGAAGACGATCGCGCGGCCGGTGGTGGCGCCGCCCGGCGTCCCGGCGCCGCAGCTCGCCGCGCTGCGCGCCGCCTTCGCGGCGCTCGCCACCGACCAGGAATTCCTGGCCGACGCGGAGCGCTCCAATCTCGAGGTCGCGCCGCTCGCCGGCGAGGCGGTGGACAGGATCGTCGCGCTGATCGCCGGCACGCCGGCCGACGTGGCCGAGCACTTCGCCCGGGCGCTGGCGCGGTAGTCGGCGAGAAGTAGCGAGTAGCGAATAGCGTCGTAGGGCGGGCAAAGGCGCGCGCGCAGACAAGTTTACGCAGTCTGCGCAAGCTTGACTGCGCCGCGCCGTGCCCACGCGTCTTTCTTATGACGCCACCGATCTACGCGTGGGCACGGCGCACGCTGTTGCGCTTGTCGAAAGACGGAGTTTGTTCGCGTGCGCCTTTGCCCACCCTACGGCTTCGGCACGAACGAGTCGCGGGCGCCGGGCTTGAGCACCACGTAGGCGCGCCGCCACGGCTGATCGTCGATCAGCCGCCACTTGTGCCCGCTGCCGATGCTGTCCATGGCGACCAGCACGTCGCCCGCCCGCAGCACGAAGGTCTCGCCGTCGCGGGTGGTGAACTCGAGCGTTCCGGACAGCGTGATCACGTATTGCGGCTCGGGCGCCTCGTGCCAGTCGAACGACGAATGCGGCGGCGTTTCCTTGAAATGGATCGCCACCACGTCGGTGCGGTCGTTCTCGGCCACCGTCCCCTCCAGCACGTGCGAGGCGTTGTCGGGGCCGGTGAACAGCTTGAACGCGTGCAGCATGATCGAACCTCATGGAGGTGGAACGAGCCGGCGCGGCGAACTCGGTGCCACCCTCCCCTGGAGGGGGAGGGTCGCCGAGCGAAGCGAGGCGGGGTGGGGTGAAAGTCGAACATGTATCGCTCTCACCCCACCCCGGCCCCCCGAACATCGCGTAACATTCGGAAGCGGGGGGCCCACCCCCCCCCCAGGCGGGGGGGAACCAGATAACCCCCCCGGCGCGGGAACACACCCAAAAG
>JBEVIH010000261.1:0-17405 GCA_040510815.1 Xanthobacteraceae bacterium
TTGAGCTCGTCGCGCCAGATGATGATGGCCTGGAAGGTGAGCGGGCTCTCGCACAGCCCGGCGATCATCGCCTCGCGGCCGGCCTCGATGCGCTTGGCGATGGCGATCTCGCCCTCGCGCGAGAGCAGCTCCATCGAGCCCATGTCGCGCAGATACATGCGCACCGGATCGTCGGTGCGCTCGCCCGGCGCCTTGGCCTCGGATTTCGCCGGGACCTTCTGCTGGACCTCGACCAGCTCGCCGCTCTCGCTCTCGGGCTCTTCCTCCGGCTCGCTTCCCTGCGCCTCCTCGCTCGCTTCGTCGGTCTCGACGACATTCACCCCCACCTCGCTGAACATGGCGAGCACGTCCTCGACCTGCTCGGAATTGAGCTCTTTCGACAGCGAGCTGATCTGGTCATGGGTGACGTAGCCGCGCTTCCTGGCGCTGCGGATGAGCTTCTCGACGGCCGTGCCGGAGAGGTCGAGCAGCGGACGGTCCGGCGAGGTCGCCTCGTCCTCCGACACCTCATCCTTCGTCGTGTTGGTCTTGGTTGCCATAGGCCTCCGCAGCCGGCGCCTGGTTCGCTTCGGATCACGTAGCCGTAGCCTAAACAGGGCGCTGCGCCTACTTAAAACGTGACCGGCGGGAGAGAAGCTCGGCGGTTTCCGACCAAAATGCGACGGGAATACTTGGTTTCTCGGGCAAGGAAGGCTCGGGATTCGGTCGTCGCATTGCTGAACCTGATTGACGGGAGACAATGCGCGAAATCACCGTGGCATCGCCGTTTCCGCTTGTGAACCCCCTCCGTTCGTGCGATTGGAGCAGGCACTCCAGCAAGGAATTGCGCCATTGCGACGTCTGGGCGTGAAAGCCGCCGAGTCGTCGCGTCGGGAGTCGATGAACGCCAAATGTACCGGTGAAGGTTAACCCGACCGGGCTCCAGGTTTCGATTGGTTTTGGCGAATCGGCAAGCTGAATTGGTCAGCAACTGACCGCACGCAACAGCGGCGGCAACACGATTGGAACACAATTGCAGGTCTTCGTTCGCGACAACAATGTCGATCAGGCTCTCAAGGCCCTCAAGCGGAAGATGCAGCGCGAGGGCATTATTCGAGAGATGAAGCGCCGTAAGGCCTATGAGAAGCCCTCCGAGCGCAAGAATCGCGAAAAAGCCGAAGCCATTCGACGAGCGCGGAAGCTCGCCCGGAAAAAGGCCCAGCGCGAGGGCCTGATCCCGATGCCCAAGCGCCGCGACGATGTGCGCCGTCCATTTGGACAACCCAGGTCGTTTTGAGCTGGAAATTGTCTAGGTGCCACGCCGCCGAGCCTGTATACTCGGCGCATCATCGGCACGCGAAAAGTCGACAGACGGGCCTTCAGGCGCCGATGGCCGAGAGACGTTTGCGCTCCCGCCTGCAATGCGGAGGAGCGAAATGTGGATCACCCTGTTCAGCGTGGCACTGGCTGCAGCCGTCTGTCTCAGCGTGACGGCGGTCATGCTACAGCGCACCAGATACCTGGCCTGGCTCGGCGGATAGCGCACCGTCGTTGACGGCATCGTCATCGACCGCCGCGCGCTTGTCGGCGGACACGACGAGCGGCAAACGCGGGACGGCGCGCGGATTGGACCCAGGAGCACATCATGAGCGCGCACAAATTCCAGGTCGGGCAGATCGTGCAGTACACCCCGACGCTGCGTTTCTCCGGAGCGGCCGGCGGCATCTACAAGGTCGCCCGGCGAATGCCGGAGCAGGACGGCGAATTCACCTACCGGATCCTCGGACGGGGCGAGATGCAAGAGCGCAGCGCGCGAGAGAGCGAATTGTGCGAATTGGACGAGGCGCCGTAACCCTGTGACCCGGCGCCGGGAGCCTCGCCGGGTTATGCTTGCAACTCAGAAGCGTGCGATCCTGTCGAGTTGGCGCTGGGGGAGCCTTCGTAGATGGCCCGCATCGACTTCCATGAGATCAGCTTTCAATGTCCGAAGTGCGGTCACGACCTCAAGCAAACAATCGGGCAACTCAAGGCGAGCGAGCGCATGACGTGTCCGGGATGTCGCGTCGGCATCAACATCGACACCGACAGGCTGGCCAAGGCCGCCGAGGAAATTCAGAAAGCGATCAAGAAAATTCCGCCGGAAATCACCATCAAGTTTTTCCGTTAGCGCATGGTGGTTTCAAGGGAACTGAACATGCTCCGGCTTTGCATTGATCGCATTTTCGGACGGAAAACCGGTATCCACCCATGGCGCGTCGGAAGACGCGCGTGAACGCGCTTACGATCGAGTCCGGGGCAGGCTTTTTCCTGAAAATGCGAGGGAGCATGCGAGATGATGGAAGGACAGCGGGCATGTTCGGGGCAAATCCGTTGGGACTACGGCCGCAGCGAGATCATCGCTGACGGCGTCGTCCATGTGACGGGCGTCTTGCTGGGGCTGATCGGCGCGATTGCAATCGTGACGATCACGGCCCAGGCGCAGTCGGTCGGCGTCGCGGCGATCGTCGTCTACATCTTCGGCCTGGTCACGATGCTGGTGCTCTCGGCCGCCTACAACATGTGGCCGGTTTCGCCGACCAAGTGGCTTTTGCGCCGCTTCGATCACTCGGCGATCTATTTGTTGATCGCCGGAACCTATGCGCCATTCCTGGCGCAGATGAAGAGCGGCATGGTCGCGCTGGGTCTCGGCATCGGCATCTGGTCGAGCGCGGCGATCGGGATGATCTTGAAGCTGGCGCTTCCCGGGCGGTTCGACCGACTGGCTGTCGCGCTTTACATGCTGCTCGGTTGGAGCGGTGTGGTGGCCTATGAGGCCATCGCATCGACCGTTCCGAGCTTGAGCCTCTGGCTTCTCTTGATTGGCGGGATGCTCTACTCGATCGGCACGGTCTTTCATGCCTGGCGGCGCCTGCGGTTTCACAACGCGATCTGGCATGGCTTTGTGCTGCTGGCGGCGAGCTGCCACTATCTGGCGGTTCTCGCCTGCTTGGCATGAAGAAGCATGGGATCACCTTGGCCGTGGTCGAGCTTGCGATCGAGGAAGCTTCCCGCAAAGCCCAAAATGCCGAAGGAATTGTGTGGCCGCGAAAGCATTGCGGGTGTATGTTGGCCAAATCATCGGCACGCGACGACTCGACGAGACGAAGCCAGGCGCCGATGGCCGAGAGACAGTTGCGCTCCCGCCTGCAGCGAGGAGAGCGCCGTGTCCACCGCACCCCAATTGCTCAACGCGTCGAGATATCGCCGCGCCGCAGCCACTTGTGGCACTTTTGCCGCCAACGCCGTATCGTCGGCGGATCGCGTGCTGCTGATGCGCATGCAACGGTCCTGGCTCGATCGCGCACGGCATCAAGAATGGCTTGATGAGCAGCCCCCGACCCCGCCGGCGAGGCCGAATGCGCTCCGGGTGCCGCGCCGGCCCTGATCGGCTGCTCCCGTGTTGCGGGGGTCATGGGCGGCAACGTAAGCGGCAACGCAAATCGTCATGATTTGGACCTGCCGAATCGACCTGCGTGTCCAGAATTCGACCGAAAATCGGGCGTCTGCACTCCCTCGGCAACGCGTGTCGGGTCGGCATGGCACGGCCAACCGGCCCTGAATCAAGCGGTTTTGGCGGCAGATCGACCCATAATCATCGACATTGACGCCAAAAGAGCGCACCATGCGTGCGACCGAGACGCCAACTCAAAGCGGCCGGGCCTTTCATTCGACTCGTCGACCGGAACCCATCCGGGCTCCGTTGCCCTCGCTCCGAACGATAACGGGCGAAAGGAACCGCGATGCAATTGCCGAAGATGCTGCAAGGAGAGTCGCTCACTCGCCTCTTTCAGGGCGCCTGTATCGGCGCTCTTGCGACCGTGCTGATCGGATTCAACTGGGGTGGATGGACGCGGGAGAGCACGTCGAAGGAGACGTCGGCGAGAAACGTGAGTGCCGCCCTGGTGGCGGTGCTTGCCCCCATGTGCGCCGACAAGTTCCAGAAGGGCACCGATGGCGCGGTCAACATGGCCGAGTTCAAGAAAGTCAATTCATGGATGCAGGACTCCTACATCCAGAAGGGCGGCTGGGCGACGTTCCCCGGCATGGACTCGCCCGACCTTGCCATCGCGCGAGCTTGTGCCCAGCTTCTCGCCGCTTTGTAACCGGCGCGGCGGACGAGCGCCGCCCGCCCCTTTCCGGCCTCACCGAGGCCGGAACTGGCGTTCGATGCGGGACACGAGTCGCAGAAAGGATGACGCCATGCGCATTTACATTTTCAAATCCGAGACCAGGAGCGATCTGCGCGCCTTTGCGGGCGATCTGATGGGGAGCAAGCTGCCGGAGAACCATGGTCCCTGGACCGCGACGGGGGCGATCGGGCCGGACAAGGCTCCTCCCCACAATTTTTCCCGCGATGCGATCGAAAGCGCGATCGGGGCCGCGGGATTCCAGCTCTGGCGCGTCAGCAAGAAGATCGAGGCCCGCGCCTGATCCCCCCGCCGGCGGTTTTTTTGCAATGGATGCGGTTTTTTTGCAATGGATGATGGCGCGGCGCCCTGCTAAACACCCGGCCGGCGCAGCCGCGCAGACTTAGGCAAGGAGGCGAAAATGGCGACAGGTACCGTGAAATGGTTCAATCCGGGCAAGGGCTACGGATTCATTCAACCGCAGGGGGGCGGCAAGGACGTGTTCGTCCACATTTCCGCCGTCGAGCGGGCCGGACTGAGCACCCTCAATGAAGGGCAGACGGTTCAATATGAAGTCGTCAGCAATCGCGGCAAGGAATCTGCAGACAACCTCAAAGTCGGCTGACCTCCCCGAGCGATGTGAGCCGCCGCGCCCGCCCGCGGCCGTTCACGGCGTCGATCGGAAGTGCCGTCACGACCCGAAGGCGGGAAGGTGATCATGGCAGGCAGTCCCGACAATACGGTCATCCTGCACTGGGACGAATGCCGGTCCGCATGGGCACAATTGTCCTGGCTCGACTGGGTTCGGTTCCGGAGATTGAGCGATGGCGGCCGCAGCCGGCTCGCCGGCGCGCAAGCCGGTGAGCATTACTTCCTCGTCTGCGTTCTCGAAGACGATGGCGAGCTCGCCAACGTGATCCCGCACCGGTATGTCCTGTCGACCGACGGGCGGCTGGTGCACGGGTTCGACGGGCTCGAAACGGCGGAGCGGGAGGAATATTGCAGAATCCAGGTCCTGACCGCGCCGACGGCCGAGGACTTGGAGCGTTACGACGAGCTGGGCGCCCGCGAATTCGCGGTCAACCTGCCCCCGGTGCATACGGTGCTGCCCCTGATGCGGACGATTCCCGGCGTTGCGGGTGCCAAGCACAGCGCCGCCTGCTGGGATTTTCTGTCCGCAATCGGCGTGTGCCGATCGGGCACGCGCGCTCATTAGCTGGAGCACCGAGAACGCCGCGGATCGACACGCCTTCGACAATCATGACGATCTTGCCCGCCTCGGTTAGGGCTTGTTAAGCGCAGGCGAGTAGAGCTTGCAGATCAGCTTCAGACTGGCGCGCTCCGCGCTTGCGACCGGGGATGGGGCCCGCGGACGAGCGATGCAGCAAAGCGGCAAGGAAACGAGCAGATGAAGAAGGCCCTTCCGGAGTCGATGTTCGCGGAACGCGACCAGGCTCGACTCACCTCGCTCAACAGCTGGGTGCTCGACCACGGCGTGACGGAAATCGTCATGAAAGAGCGGCAATTCTGGAATTTCGCCTTTCTTCAGCCGCCGGCCGAGAAGCCGTGGACGACGTTCATGGGGCGCCCGATTCGCGTCCCCGACATGCCGGAAGACGCACAGAAAAGCCTCGGACTGTACGATTCCCGCAATCCGCACAGAACATGAGCGAATATCGGGAAAAGGGTTGCCCCTTCCCGAAGTGACACCAAAGCGTGACTTCCCGCTGCACGCCCACTGAGCTAGGGATGTCGATGGAAAAAATCGTTATGTTATTCGCACTTATCTCTTTCATCATGGTTGCAAGCGAGCTCTCGCTGCGAGCCCGCAAGGGTTGAGGCATCGCCGTCCTGTCAGGCAAGCGATGAAGACTGCCGCTCCGGCGCACCAGCTGCCGTGCCGGGCGTGCCTTGATGATCGGCGCTGCATCCAAATCCGAGGAGACGCATCGAATGGCGACGCGACAAGCTGACAAGACCATCACCATGAAGCCCGAGCCGGAAGAGGCTGCGCAGGAGCTGCCGACGCAGCGCAAGCGGGTCGAGCCCGGCCGATTTCGCCTGCAGGTGGATCGGCAAACGAAGGCGTCGTACCCCACGTTCGAAGCCGCCGAGGAGGCGGCGACGGCAATCAAGAAGAAGCATCCCATCGTGCAGGTGGCGGTCTACGACCTCGTCGACAGCGTGAACAAGATCATCGAGCCGCAATCCGCCGCCTAGGCTCGCCCGCGGCTCGGAAAGAAACCGCCGGCGACCGACGCCTGCGCGCTATTGTCTGCGCTCGCCGGCAAGCACGTAGGCCCACAGCGCCTCGACCTCGGCGGAGCCGAGCACGTCGCCCCACGGCGGCATGGCGTTCTTGCCCTTGAGCACCGCGTTGGCGAAGCGCGCGAACTGCCCCGGCGGAAAGACGCGCAGGTCGAAGCTGCCGCCCGGGTGCTCCATCTGCCAGCCGTGGCACGTCACGCAATAGGTGACGTAGAGCGCGGCGCCGCTCTTGATCTGCTCGGCCGGGAATTGCTGCGCCTGCGCATTGGCGCAGGCGAGCAGGAGCGCAAGGCCGCCGACGCTGCCAAGCTTCATCGCCGCGCGCTTTCGCGATAACCGAAGTTCGAGTGATCGACCGCGCGCCGCACACTTGGCGCCACCCTCCCCTGGAGGGGGAGGGTCGCCCGCCGAAGCAAGCGGAGCGCAGCGAAGGCGGGCGGGGTGGGGTGACAGCGACGCTGGAGCTTGCATTTCCGAGATTCACCCCACCCCGCTCGCCGCCTCCGCGCTACGCGATTCGGGTGGCTCGCGACCCTCCCCCACCAGGGGAGGGTGGGAGCCCGCGGCACGTACACGGCGGAGCAGACGCTCCATTATTGTTGGACTTGCTCTCTTATTGTTGTCGGACTCGCTCTCGACCGCCCCCCTATTCAGGCATCAGCGCGAACGTCCACACCGCGCCGCCGGTCGGCACCTTGTCGACCGCCATCCGCCGGGCGACGCTGCCGCCCAGCCCCGAGGCGATGCTCACGTATTGCTGGCCCTTGTAGGTGTAGGTGATCGCCGTGGAATTGACGCTCGAGCCGGTCTTGAACTGCCACAGCGTCTTGCCGGTATCAACGTCGAGCGCGAGGAACTCGCCGGTCATCTTGCCGGTGAAGACGAGCCCGCCGTCGGTCACCAAGGTGCCGGCCGCGCTCGGCAGGTCGGTCAGCGGCACCTCCCATTTCTTCTCGGCGGTGACCGGATTGATCGCCAGGAAGTAGCCGACCACGTCGCCGGGCTTGATCGGCGCGGTCCGCCCGATCACGCCGGTCGACGGCGCGCCGAGCACCTGCGGCGCCGGCGGCGCCAGCTTCTGGATGCGCGGCAGGTTCCAGGTGGTCATGTAGATCAGCCCGGTCGCGGGATTGTACGCGATCGGCACCGCGTTGGTGCCGCGCTGCGGCCAGATCTCGACCTCCTCGCCGGCAACGAAGCGCTGGTAGACGTCGGTGAGCACCGGCCGGCCGGTGGCGAGATCGTAGTGCGTCGCCCAGTTCACCTTGACGTAGGGATTGGCGGCGATCAGCTTGCAATTGGTGCGGTCGAGCACGAACAAGAAGCCGTTCTTGTTGGCCTGGATCATCACCTTGCGGGTCTGCCCGCCGATCGGCAGGTCGACCAGCACGTGCTCGTCGGCGCCGTCGACGTCGTAGACGTCGTTCGGCGTATATTGGAAATAGCAGACGATCTCCCCGGTCTTCGGCCTGATCGCGATCACGCTCGACGTATAGAGACTGTCCATCGCGCCGCGCGGCCTGGGATCGTACGGCTCGGCATTGCCGGTGCCCCAATAGACCAGGTCGAGCTGCGGATCATACGAGCCCGAGCGCCAGGTGGGCCCGCCGCCGCGCGTCCAGGCGTCGCTGTTCGCCGGCCAGGTCTCGGACCCCGGCTGGCCCGGCTCCGGGATGGTGTATCGGCGCCACAGCTTCTTGCCGGTTTCCGGATCCCAGCCGTCGAGGAAGCCGCGCGTGGTCGATTCGCCGCCGGCCATGCCGGAGATCAGCACGTCGTTGGCGATGATCGGCGCGCCGGTCGAGTAGTAGCCCTCGCGCCAATCGGCGAATTTCTGCTTCCAGATTTCCTTGCCGGTCTTCATGTCGAGCGCGACCAGGTGATTGTCGACGGTCACGCGGAAGAGCTTGCCGTTGTAGAGCGTCGGGGCGCCGCGGGTGAACGCGCCGAAGGTCGCGACCCGCGTCACGCCCGGCTCGATCTCCACCGGCGTGCGCCAGATCTGCCGGCCGGTGGCGACGTCGATGGCGAAGGTCCACTTGCCGTTGATGACGTACATCACGCCGTTGTAGATCGCGGGCGCCGAGAGCTCGCCCGAGTCGTTCATCAGGCTGGTGCTCCAGAGCGGCACCAGGCGGCCGATGTTGGCCTTGTTGATGTGCTTGAGCGGGCTGTGGCTCCAGCGCGCGTTGCCCATGCTGTGGACGAGCACGTTGTCGGGGTTCTTGCCGTCGTTGAGGAGCTCGTCCGCGGTCTGCGCCGATGCCGGCGCCGGCGCGAGCGCCAGCACGCCCGCGAGCAGCCAGATCTTCTTCATGGTGACCCTCCCTCGATCGCACGAGTCTCCGTGCGTTGACGCAATCGTAGCCCGGCCATCCGTGGCCCGGAAAGGGGCTTGCGGCCGATGACGCGCGCCACCGGTCGATCCCCCGTCGCCCGACGTGGTAGCCTGCTCGGGTCTCGTCCGCACGTGAAACAGGGCCCACCATGACCGAAACGAAATTCACCACCGCTCTCATCGTCGGCGCCGGCGCCGGGCTCTCCGCCTCGCTCGCCCGCGCGCTCGCCAAGGACGGCGTCAAGGTCGCGCTGGCGGCGCGCTCGACCGGCGATCTCGATGCGCTCGCCAAGGAAACCGGCGCGCGCGCCTTCGCCTGCGACGCCAGCCAGCGCGGAGAGGTCGAGAAGCTGTTCGCCGAGCTCGACGGCGCGTTCGGCGCCCCCGAAATCGTGATCTACAACGCCAGCTATCGCACCCGCGGCCCGCTCGTCGAGCTCGACCCGGCCGAGGTCGAGAAGTCGATCGCGGTCTCCGCCTATGGCGGTTTTCTGGTGGCGCAGCAGGCGGCGCGCCGCATGCTGGCGAAAGGGCGCGGCGTCATGCTGTTCACCGGCGCCTCCGCCAGCGTGAAGGGGTACGCCCAGTCGGCGCCGTTCGCGATGGGCAAGTTCGCGCTGCGCGGGCTCGCGCAAAGCATGGCGCGCGAGCTTCACCCGCAGGGCATCCACGTCGCCCACGTGGTGGTCGACGGCGGCATCCGCAGCGCGCGCCGCGCCGAGCCCGCCGACAAGCCCGACAGCATGCTCGACCCCGACGCCATCGCGGCGGCCTACCTCGATCTCATCCATCAGCACCGCAGCGCCTGGGCCTGGGAGATTGAGCTGCGGCCGTGGGTCGAGCGGTTCTAGACCAGCGGTTGCCGTGCGCCGTCGGGCTCGGGGCATGGCTGCCGCGAGAGTCACAATATATTGACACTTTCGAGTGCGGCCGCCGTAGTATTCTGCCAACAGCCGTCGATGTCTGCGCCTGCGATGGTACTGGAAATGCATGCTGTCGGTGCCCTAGCCCTGCGAAAATGGCTGATGGTCGCGCCCCTGCTCGCCGGGCTGGGCACGCTCGCCGCGCCGGCCGCGGCCGAGGAGCGCGCCGCCGCGCCGGGAAGCGCGTCGCTGGTCGCCATCGAGGCGACGCTCCGGTCCTCGTTCGCGCTGCCGACGCTCGCCGGCGCCACCCACGAGCTGGCCGCGCTTCGCGGTCGCGTCGTCCTGGTCCACTTCTTCGCCACCTGGTGCGAGCCCTGCCGGGCGGAAATCGCAAGCCTCAGAGAGCTGCAGTCCCGGCTCGACGGGCAACCGTTCGCGATCGTTCCCATCAGCGTGGCCGAGGCCGACGGCGCGGTGCGCCGATTCTTCGCCGCCGACCCGCCGCCCTTTGCGATCCTGCTCGATCGCGACCGCTCGGTCGCCAGGGCGTGGAACATCGATACGTTGCCATCGACCGTGGTGCTTGACCGCGGCCTCAAGCCGCGCTTCTTCGCCGAAGGCGATATCGACTGGGCGCGGCCCGACGTGATGAGCCGGCTCGCGGAGTTGCTCACGGAGGCGCCGGGTTGACCGGCGGTTGGAATTTCAAAACACGGGAGAACTCGACATGCGTAGACGAGACTTCTTGGCCAGCGGCGCAGCATTGACGGCAGTTGCCGCATTGCCGCGCGGCGCTTCTGCCGACACGCCATTCGCGCCCAAGCCGGACGCCTGGCGCAAGTTCGAGATCGTCACCCGGGTCGAGATCGTCAAGCCGTCCGGCAAGGCGCAAGCGTGGTTGCCGTTGCCGACGGTCTCCGAGCCGGACTGGACGCAGCCGCTCGGCAACGAATGGAAGAGCAATGCGCGATCGGCGGTGCTCGAGCGCGATCCGGTCTACGGCGCGCAGATGCTGCACCTGCAATGGGCCGACGGCGAGCAGGCGCCCACGGCCGAGGTCGTCAGCCGGATCACCACGCGCGATCGCGCCGTCGATCTCTCGAAGTCCGGCACCGTCCAGCCGCTCTCGGAGGCCGAGCGCAAGCTCTACACCGCCTCGACCGAGCTGATACCGACCGACGGCATCGTCAAGACGACCGCCGACGGCATCGTGCGCTGGGCATTCAGCGACGTCGGAAAGGCGCGCAGCATCTACGAGTGGATCGTCGACAACACCTTCCGCAATCCCAAGACCCGCGGCTGCGGCATCGGCGACGTCGTCTCGATGCTCAAGACCGGCGACCTCAGCGGCAAGTGCGCCGATCTCAACGCCCTCTATGTCGGGCTCGCCCGTGCCGCCGGCCTGCCGGCGCGCGACGTCTACGGCATCCGCATCGCGCCCTCTCGGTTCGGCTACAAGAGCCTCGGCGCCGGCAGCGAGGTCGTGAGCAAGGCGCAGCACTGCCGCGCCGAGGTGTTCCTCACCGGCTTCGGCTGGGTTCCGGTCGATCCCGCCGACGTCCGCAAGGTCATGCTGGAGGAGCCGCCGGGCCAGCTCGCGCTCACCGATCCCAAGGTGGTCGCGGCCCGCAAGACGCTGTTCGGCGCCTGGGAGATGAATTGGCTCGCCTATAACGTCGCGCACGACATCGCGCTGCCCGGCTCGTCCGGCCCGAAGGTGGGTTTCCTCATGTACCCGCAGGCGGAAGTGGGCGGCGAACGGCTCGACTCGCTGGAGCCCGACAGCTTCAAGTACGTGATTACCGCGAAGGAGATCGCCGCGTAACTTGGCGGCCCGGCTCGCTCGATCCGGAACATTTTCAGGTACGCACGAACCGCTTTTCAGGGAAATGCGGAACAACAAAAAGGGAAAGCACATCCATTTTCCGGTGAAATTGGATGGACTCCCGAGCTCGCTCGGGAGCGAATCCGTCCCTGTAAGCTGATCGCCTCCCCGAACTCGACCGCAAAGCGGGCCTGACTATGGGTTCCGTGCGAATCTTTCGCCGGTTC
The DNA here is from genome assembly GCA_040510815.1 of Xanthobacteraceae bacterium. Classification (GTDB taxonomy): domain Bacteria; phylum Pseudomonadota; class Alphaproteobacteria; order Rhizobiales; family Xanthobacteraceae; genus VAZQ01. Next base: position 11,670 of record JBEVIH010000261.1, read on the forward strand.
CCGGAACGCTTTCCGGGTTCTCGGAATTTCCGTCACAGGGGTGGGACAGAATGGGGATTAACCCCATGCCGGTTCGGGACGGAGACGCCAAGCACGCCGCGGCCAAACCGGTGCATCGCGCCGACATGCCCGCCGCGCCCCTCATCGCCGCCGCCGAGCGGTGCTTCCATCTCGCTGACCAAGTGGATTATTCGATCAGGCGCTGGGTGATCCGGGCGGACGAGGCTGATCGTCCGGCCGCGGCGCGTCTGCGATCGTCAGTCGCGCCGTCGGCAAGCCGCGCGGCGCCGCGCGCCAAGGTTGGATGGCGGCGCGAGGGCGCCTTGAGCGACATGCAAGCCGCCATCGCGCGCGCGCTCGGCGCCGAGTACGACTTGGCGCAACCGTTGCCTGAGCGGCTCGCCGAGCTGCTCGGCCAGCTCGAGCGAGGCAGCGGCGCCGGCCGATACCGCAAGATCGCCGCCGGACGGACCTGAGCCGCGTCAGCCCGCTTCTTGCACCCTCCCCTGGTCTTGCACCCTCCCTCCCCTGGGTCTTGCACCCTCCCTCCCCTGGTCCCCGGCGCGGCTGGTGTCGCACCGATCTCGCCATGCTCGCGATCCGCGCCTGACCACCGGCACGACGCCGCGTCGCGTTGCGCGGGGACCATGGCGGACACGGGGGACCGGCGGCGCGTTCACCCCATCCGTCGATCTGATGCTAGGATGGCTCCCCTTCTCACCGCCCCGCCGAGGATCAAATGGCCAAGCGAGCAAGACTCAACCAGCGCTCCGAGAAAAAGTCGGCCCCGGTCGAAGCCGCGTCTCGGCCGACGCGCGCCAGCGCCGAGGCCGCCGTGCGCACGCTCATCCGCTGGGCCGGCGACGATCCCGATCGCGAGGGACTGGTGGGAACGCCGGCGCGGGTGGTGCGCGCCTACGAGGAATGGTTCGCCGGCTATTTCGAGGATCCCCGCGAATATCTCAAGCGCACCTTCGAGGAGGTCGGCGGCTACGACGAGATCGTGCTGCTGCGCGACATCCGCTTCGAATCGCACTGCGAGCACCATATCGCTCCGATCATCGGCCGCGTTCACATCGGCTATCTGCCGCGCCACCGCATCGTCGGCATCTCCAAGCTCATCCGGCTGATCGACGTCTATGCCAAGCGCCTGCAGGTGCAGGAGAAGATGACCGCCGAGATCGCCAAATGCCTCAAGAGCGTGCTCAACCCGTTCGGGGTCGGCGTGGTGGTCGAGGCGGCGCATGAATGCATGACCACGCGCGGCGTGCACAAGACCGACGTCACGATGGTGACCAGCTGCATGCTGGGAACGTTCCGGACGCGGGCGGAGACCCGCCAGGAATTCCTGTCCGCGATCAATCTCAAGGACGGCGTATAGAGCATGATCCCGAAAAAGCCTGCCCCGGACTTGATCCGGGGTGGATACCGGTTTCGGAAAAGATCATGCTCCAATAACAAGCTGGAGCGGGATTCGAAGAAAAGTCATCTCGCTCCAGTGCGTCCGAGGCACCCGGCCTAAAGCCCGAGCGTCACCTCGGCCCAGCGCAGCACCGTGTCGCCGTTGAGGAACTCGATCACGCCGGGCTCGATGGCCGCCGGCCGGTCGTGGCCGAGCACGACGGTCGCGACGATGGCGTCACAGCGGTCGTTGAATGCGACCGAGAGCGCCGACTTGTCGCCCGCGCGCGCCGGCTTGGCGACCGCATAGGCGCGGCTGCGGCCCTTCATCCAGGCGACCGCGATCGGCCGGCCGTCGGCCAGCACGGCGATCTTGTCGCCCATCAGGTGGAAGTCGCTCAGCCGTTCGAGCTCCTGGTCGTCGGCCACGCCGGTCGTGCAGTTGCAGAAGCCGATCTTGGCGCGGATGTAGAGGTTGACGTCGGTCCCGCAGTCGGCGCCGCGGCAATGGAACGCCTTGCCCTTGCCCCACTCGTCGGTGGGGAACGGCCACGCCACCTCGGTCCATGCCGGCCGCGGCGCGACGGCGACCGCGCGCGGCGGCAGGCCGAACCACGCCAGCGCCGCCGCCAGTCCGCCCGTAACGAAGGCGGCGGCGGCGACGGCGGCGATGGCGGTGACCGTTCTCATCGCGGCACCGGTTGGCTGCGGGCTAGTTGGTGGCGAGATACTTCTTCGCCGCCGCGACCTCCGCCCGCTCCGCATCGGCGTTGGCGGCCAGCGCCACGAGTTGCTGGTAGTTCTCCCTCGCCTTGGCCTTGTCGCCGAGCTTCTCGGCCGCCATGGCGGCGCCGAGGAAGCCGCGGAAGCGGTTCGGCTCCTTGGCCTTGGTCGCCTCGAAGGCGGCGAGCGCCTCCTTGGCCATGCCGCGATCGAGCAGCATCTCGCCGTAGAGCTCGCGCGCCGGCGCCAGCGGGCCGGGCGTGACCGCATGCTTCTCGGTCTTGTCCTCGGCATCCGCCGCGGCGCGCATGGCCTTGAGCGCGTCGTCGTGCTTGCCCTCCGCGTAAAGCACCCAGGCGGCCGCGACCTGGCGCTGGATATCGACGATCTCCGACCAATAGGCGTCCTTGGCGTCGCGCAGCTTGTCGCGCAGCTCGGCGAGCTTGGCGACGTCGGCCTTGGCGGCTTCCGGATTGCCGGAGCGCGCCGCGCCGAGCGCGCGGGCAAAGTGCGAGATCGCCATCACGAAGCCGAAGCTGGTCGGTCGCACCGCCAGTTGCGAGGCGCCGTTCCAGTCGCCGAGCTCGACCGCATAGCGCGCCGGCGCGGCCGCCAGCGCGTAGTCGGCGCCCAGCACGGTCGCCTTGAAGTCGGTCTCCCGCATCATCTCGTCCATGACGGCGCGCGCCTGCTTGTCCTGGCCGAGCTGGAGGTGGGCGTAGACCATGTAATCCTGGGCGTGCAGGTAGTTGCCGACCGACTTCTCCGCCTTCGCGGCCTTCACCGAGGCGATGTTGGAATCGATCGACTCCTTCCAATAGCCGACGCGGGTATAGATGTGCGACGGCATGTGCTGGGCGTGCGGGGCGGCCGGCGCGACCTTGGCGTAGCGGTTGGCGGCGTCGAGGCCCTTCGCGGCGGTCTGCGGATAGTCGTAGAGGTGGATCAGGTAGTGGGTGACGCCCGGATGCCGCGGCTGGCGCTGCGAGATCGGCTCCAGGATCGCGGCGCCCTTGCTCTGCTGGGCGTAGGTCTTGTCGTTCATGTCGGCCGACGTGTTGAGCGTGATGGCGTAGGCGATCTGCGCCTCGTCGTCGTCCGGATATTTGGCCGCGATCTTCTCCTGCGCATCGCGGAACGCGCGGATGCGCTGGACATGGCTGAGCTTGTCGTGATCGGCGTACATCAGCATGAGCGCGTCGATGTAGTCGCGCTCGCGCTCGGTCTTGGCGCCGACCTCCTTGGCCATCTGGATGGCGGCGAGGCCGGGCGCCAGGTTGGGCCGCGGGATCGCGTTGTGCGGATTGTCGAGCAGCGCGAGCGCGATGCCCCAATGCGCCATGGCGCAGCTCGGATCGGCCTTGAGCGCCTCCTCGAACACCTCGCGCGCGGGCAGGTACCAGTACGAGTGCTGATAGCGCATCGCCCGATCGAAGCGGCGCTGCGCCACCTCGTTGCAGGAGGTCTTGAAATGCACGCTGCCGAGCTGCTGGTCGACGTCGCCTTGCGCCGACGCCGGCTGCGACGATGACAGTGCCAACGCCGCCGCGCCCGCGACGGCCACGACCATGGATGTCCGCATGATTTGATCTCCGGCTGATGTGAGGGGTTCGATTGTCGCCGACTTCACGGCAATTCTACGCCTTCGGCGCCGGCGCAGGAAGATCATAGCGCCGGTGTCGGCGTACGCCTGCGGCCTGCGGCGGAATCCTGATAGCTTCGGGCTATCGCGTCTCGCGTGTGCGTCTGACGCAGCACGACCGGCGCCGGCGCCGGTGAAACCTCATCCGCCCCATCCGCGTTATCGATATGGCGTAGGGCGGTGGCGTTTTTGCTGTTTCCGCTGCCTTGCCGTTTGCCGAAGCGGAACAGCGTCAGGCAATGGACCCCGCGCCATCGAATATCGAATCGGGACACCAGTGGACGTTGTTCCACGCCTGGATTGCGCCGGAACCGCTGCCCATTGCAGGGCGTTCTCTTCTCATTAAGCAACGCATCTCACGAACCAACGCATCCGGAGGAAGCCAAATGTCAGACCCCCGATACGAGGACCCGATGTCCCCGTCGAGAGGCCCCTACGAACGCGCCGCGGACGGCACGTCCAGCCTCATCGTCGGCACCATCATTGCCGCGCTGCTGGTGGTTTTCGTCATTGCCTTCGGCATGACCGGCGGCGAGCCGTCCCGCACGGCGACCAGCCCGGCGCCCGAAACCACCGGCCGCAGCGAGCGCGCGCCCACGCCGCCGTCGGCGCCGCTGCCCGCCAATCCGAACGCAACCACGCCGCAGGCGGCGCCCGACGCTCCGCGGCCGCAATAACAACGGGCTTGCTGTTTTGTCTCTCGCGGCCCCGCCTCGGCGGGGCTTTTTTTTTGCACCGCGCCGGACCGCGCGGCGCCCGGGCGTGTCCGGGTGACTTTGCTCACACACTTTGGCGCGCGGCTCTGCTACTATTTCGCTCCTGGGTGGGCAAAAGGGCGAAATGCGGACTCGATCCCTGCGCGCCAGCGGGCGAGCGCCGTTCCCACCTCAACGCAGCGACGAGGTGATCGAATGAAGCGACGCGACCTCCTATCGCTCATCGGCGGCGCTGCCGCCGCGTCCTCGGTGTCCTGGCCGCTTGCCGCCCGCGCGCAGCAGGGCGAGCGCACACGCCGCATCGGCGTGCTGATGGCGCTGCTGGAGCACGATCCTGAAGCCGGCGCCCGCATGAAGGTGTTCCGGGAGGCGCTGGCGCAAGCGGGATGGAGCGCCGACAGCGTGAAGATCGACTACCGCTTCAGCGCCGGCGATCCCGCGGTCGTGCGCAAGCAGGCCGCCGAGCTGGTGGCGCTCGCGCCGGACGCCATCCTCGCCCATTCCGCCGCCGCCCTGGCGCCGCTGCAGCAGGCGACCCGCACCATCCCGATCGTGTTCGTGCAGGTCCCCGATCCGGTCGCTGGCGGCTTCGTCGACAGCCTGGCGCGGCCGGGCCGCAACATCACCGGCTTCACCAGCTTCGAGTATTCGATCGCCGGCACCTGGCTCGAGCTGCTCAAGACCATCGCCCCGCGCGTCGCCAGGGTGGCGGTCATCCGCGATGCGGCGCTGCCCACCGGCGTCGGACAAATGGACGCCGCGCAGGCGATGGCGCAATCGATGGGCGGCGTCGAGCTGCGCCCGGTCGGCATGCGCAACGTGACCGAGGTCGAGCGCGGCATCGGCGCGTTGGCGGGTCAACCCAACGGCGGGCTGATCGTCACCGCAAGCGCCGCCGCGATGATCCTCGGCGAGCGCATCATCCCGCTCGCCGCCCGCCACCGCCTGCCGGCGATCTATTTCTACCGCGCCTTCGCCAAGGCCGGCGGCCTGATCTCGCATGGGCCGGACGTGCACGACCAGTACCGGCGCGCGGCCGGCTATGTCGGCCGCATCCTCAAGGGCGAGCCGCCGGCCGAGCTGCCGGTCGAGCCGCCGGTCAAGTTCGAGACGGTGATCAACCTCAAGACCGCCCGGGCGCTCGGCCTCGACGTGCCGCCGACCTTGCGCGCGCGCGCGCACGAGGTGATCGAGTGAGACGACGGGAGTTCATGACCCTTCTCGGCGGTGCGGCCATCGCTTGGCCGCCGGCGC
>JBEVIH010000262.1:0-37388 GCA_040510815.1 Xanthobacteraceae bacterium
GCGAGGTGCTGCGCGAGCAACGCCTCAAGTCGCGCAAGACCCCGTAACCAGTCGAAGCGCAACAGCAGCCGGTAGCCCGGATGGAGCGACGCGACATCCGGGCTCAGCTTTTCAGGCCGACGCATGATTCCCGCTGGGACTGAGGATGCCGCAAGGTTGAAGCAACCAACAGGATTCACGCCGGTCCTGTGGTCGTCATGCCTGGCGATGCTGGCGGTCGGCGCCAACAGCACGGCCATCATGGCCGCCTTACCCAACATGCGGAGCGAACTTTCGCTGAGTTCAGGCGGCGTGGAATGGGCGGTCAACGCCTATCTGGTCGTCTCCGCGGCCTTCGTCGTGCTCGGCGGCCAGGCAGCGGATCGGTTCGGCGCGCGGTTGGCATCAATGGCCGGCCTGGCGCTGTTCGGCGCCGCCTCCTGCATCATTGCCATGGCCGGCACGCAAGGCGTGCTGCTGTCGGGACGGGCCTTGCAGGGCCTCGCGGCGGCATTCGCCGTGCCCTGCACGCTGGCCGCGGTCGACACCAGCTCGCCACCGGAGCGCCGGGCGGCGGCGATCGCCGCCTGGGCCGGGTTCCTGATGCTCGGCTTCAGCGTCGGGCCGCTGTTCGGCGGCACGCTCACTCACTTCACGAGCTGGCGCGTGATCTTCTGGCTCGACGTCCCGCTCGTGTTGACCGCGATTGCCGGTCTGGCCTCCGCAGGCTCGCCAACCGCCCGCGGTCACGATACGCCAACGCGGCGGGCGGACTGGATCGGCTTTGTCCTGCTGGCCACGTTCATGGTGTCGCTGGTCTTCGCCCTGCATGCATTGCCGCATGCGCGGGTGGCACCGCTTCCCGCCATCGGCCCGTTCGCGCTGGCAGCGGTTGCCTTCGTCCTGCTGCTGCGCGTGGAGTCGCGCGCCCAGGCGCCGCTGGTCGACCTGGGCTTGTTCGCGCGCCGCAGGTTCGTTGTGGGGGTGGCGATCGGCTCGCTGGCGATGTTCAGCATCATGAGCCTGCTGCTCTACTTCAACCTCTTTGCACAGAGCCGGGACGGGCTCGGTCTCACGTCGCTGGAGGCCGGCGCCGCGCTGCTGCCGCTGAGCGCAGCGCTGCTTGCGCTCGCCCTGTCGGCGTCCGCCCTGGCGGCACGGATCGGGCCGCGCAACGCCATGACGGCCGGCATGGCGCTCATCGCCATCGCCAGCGCCGTCATCGGCGCGGCCGTAGGCGGCGGCGGGATGGTCCTCCTGGCGATCGGATTTCTGGCGATGGGCGCCGGTCTGGCCGTGCCTTATGCCCTGGCGCCGCGGCTGGCGCTGTCGGCGCTGCCGCCCGCGCACGCGGGGCAGGGTTCGGGCATCGTCAACGCCTGCACCTTTCTCGGCGGCAGCGCCGGCGTTGCCGGCGGCGCCACCGCCTTCACGCTCGGGGGATTCGTCGCCGTGCTGGCGATGATTGCGCTCGCCGGCCTCATCGGCGCGGCGCTGAGCCGCGTGATTCCGGAGAAGGCAGACCAGGCGTAGGCGGGGTCGGCTTTGATCCGAGGCACGATCCCCGCATGTCGCTGCGCTCAATGCGGGCTACATCTTGAGGCCATTACCCCTCGCGGTTGGGCGTGCCCAGGATGTGGGTCTTCGGCGGCAGCATCAGGTTGTCGAAATTCTGCGTGAACATCGCCGCCGCGAAGAACGCCACCGCCTTGAGCTTGTCGGTGCCGACATTGGCGAGGTTGTGCCGCACGTTGGTCGGCAGCACAAAGACGCTGCCGGGCCCGACCGGATAATTACGTTCCTCGGTCTGCAGCTCGCCCTTGCCGGCGATGATGTACTGCGTCTCCTCGGTGGCGTCGGTGTGCCAGCCGAGCTCACCGCCGGGCTCGATCTCGTAGACGATGGTCGAGGACTGGCTCGCCCCGTGGTCGCCATAGACCGCGAACGCGGCGTCCCACAGGACTTTGGGGTTGTCCGCCGCGCGCACCTGGGCGCGCGCGAGCTTGTCGCTGGCGACGACGGCCACTGCGGGAAGCGGCGATTTGGTATGCTTGCCGGCTGGTGCTGGAGTCATGGGCCGCTCCTGGGTGCTCGTGCTCGGTAGCGACACAAGCTCCCCGGCGGCGCGCGCGTCAACGGCGCGTCGGATTCGCGGTTATGCGGCGGTTTCGGATGATTTCCGGATTCGCTTCAATACCGGTGCATCGGCGCGGTCAGCCGGAGCTGGCCGTTGCCGGCCGCGCCCGCCTACTTCATCTGCTCGGCGAGCCGTTCGATCGCCGGCTTCCACAGCTCCTGCTGCTCGCGGATGAACCCGGTTACCTCCGCCGGCGACATCGGCCGCGCGAACGAGCCGCGCGCGGCGAGCAGATCCTTGACGCTGGCCGTGTCGAGCGCGACGCGCAATGCTTCGCTCGCCTTGGCGATGATCGGCTCCGGCGTGCCGTTGGGAGCCAGCACGGCCTGCCAGCCGGAGGCGATCAGACCGGGCACCGCTTCGGAGATGGTCGGCAGATCGGGGACGCTCGGCAGGCGCTTGGCCGCGCCGATCGCGAGCGCCACGAGTTGGCCCGACTGGATCGCCGGCGCGAGGCCGGTGTAGCCCTCGATCATGATCGGGATGCGGCCGGCATAGACATCGGCGACCGCCTGCGCGGAGTTGCCGGTATAGGGGACCATCTGCAGCCTGATGCCGGTCCGCAGCTGCAGCAGCTCGCCGGTGAGATGAGTGAGGCGGCCGACGCCGGTCACCGCGTAGGACAGCTCGCCCGGCTTCTGCTTGGCGATCTCGATCAGCTCCCGCAGGGTCTTGATGCCGAGGTTCGGCGACACTGTCACCGCCAGCGGCTGATCGACGGTGTAGCCGACCGCCGCGAAATCGCGCGGCACCATCAGCGGCAGGTTGGGCGCCTTGCCGGGGACCGCCAGGAACACCGACAGCGCGGGCGCGTACAGCGTATAGCCATCCGCCGCCGCCTGCGTGGCGACCTGCGCCGAGACCGCACCGGCGGCGCCGGGCTGGTTCACCAGCACCACTTGCTGGTTCCAGTGCTTGCTCATGGCGTCGGCGATGATGCGCAGGCCGGTGTCGACCGCGCTGCCGGGAGAGGAATCGGAAATCATCCGTACCGGCCGGTTCGGGTAGTCCGCCTGCGCCCGCGCCGCGCTCGGTGCCGCGAGGGCGATCAGCGCCACACCCACCATCCTCATCCAGTGTCGTTGCATGCTGCTCTCCATCGCGACGTCGGCAAGCATAACCCGAACGAGCAAAGCGCAATCTGCGCCGAATAGTCACGGCACGATGCGCATCTCGCTGCGCTGATGCGGGCGACGTCAGCGCGCCGCCCTGCCCTCACGCCGCCGGCTTCTCGATGATCAGATTGCCGTCGTCGTCGACCGCCAGGCCGGTCTTGCGCGCTTCCACCACCACCGAGGGATGCCAATCGACCTTTCCGGCATCCGGGCCGCCGATGATCGCCATCAGCAGCGCGTCCGCACCGCCGGAGAGATTGCGGAAGCCGCGGTAGATGCCGATCGGCACGTTGCAGACGTCGCCCTCGTCGAGATCGACCGTGCGCTCCGCATCGCCGTCCAGCCAGAACACCTGCCAGCGCCCCTTCACCGGGATGAACACCTCCTCGGTGGCGTGCCGGTGCAGCGCCGCGCCCTTGCCTTTGGGCGCGCGCACATATGTGATCGAGAAGCCGTGCGCGGGAGCCTTCACGTTGGGCTTGAGCGCCGCGTTCTCGGTGACGCCCATGCCGACCATGTCGATGATCTCGCGCTCATAGGCGGGAATGCGCTGGTCGAGGAAGGCCAGGTCCGAGCCTTTGACGGTCCTGGCGCGGGCGACGTTGTCGCGCTCCATGGCCTCCTTGGAGATGCGGGGAACCGGCTTGCCTGCAATGCGTGGGTCGACGACGGGCATGGGTGTGCCTCCTTGTCGTTTGCACAGCAAACGTAGGGTGGGCAAAGGCGCGTAGCGCCGTGCCCACGCGGCTGTAACGGTGGGCACGCTTCGCTTTGCCCACCCTACGGGCCGCGTCTAACTGACCTTGACGTGCCTCCCCACGAACGCCGCCATGCGCTCGAACATGTCGCCCACCTGCGATAGATCCGGCGAGTGGCCGGCGTGGCGCTCCATCTCGAGATATTCCAGCGAAATCTCCCCGCCGGCCTTGCGGTAGTTGGCGACGAAACGCTGCGGCTCGTTGCCGGGGAAATTCGACTCCACGTCCTTGTAGTCGTGCATGCCGTCGCCGCGCGCCTGGAACCAGATCGCCGGCGGGGTGAGCACCTTCTCGCCGCGCTCGAGCGCGAGGAGCGGATTGCCCTCCGCCATGTTGGCCTCGGAGCGCCAGTAGGAATCGTGGCGGGCGATGATGGATTTCGGCCATTCCGGTGGATTGGCGCCGTCGCGCGCGCGCACGGCCAGCCGGTAGCGGCTGAACGGGTTGATCACCGGCCACGACATGATCACGCAGCGCACGCTGGCGTCCTGCGCGGCCGCGCCGGCCAGCAGCGCGATCGCGGCATAGCGCGGATCGAGCGGCCGCATGGCGACCAGCATGGCCAGATGGCCGCCGCTCGACTGGCCGGAGAGGCCGACGAGGTCGGGCCTGGTCTTGAGCGTGCGGGCATTGTGCTTGGCCCAGCGCACCGCATAGTTGATGTCCTGCACCGAGGCCGGATACGGATCCGTGTTGCCGGAGCGGAAATCGAGCGCGATCGACACGATGCCCTGCTTCGCCATGGCCTCGTGGCGCAGCCGCTCGGTCAGGCGGTCGCTCTGGCACCAGGCGCCGCCGTGGCACTCGACCAGCGCCGGGAACGGGCCCGCGCCCTTCGGCTTGAACACGCGCGCGAGCAGCGGCTTGTCGCCGTGGCGAAGGTACTCGACGTCCTCGACGTCGAAGTCATGCGGCTTTGTGTCAAGCTTGGCATCCAAGGTTGCAGTCGTCATGGCGAGCACCTTCTCCCGATCGAGCCTGGCCGATCATTGCGCACGGCGCTCCCGGCGGCAACCGCCCATTCGCGCTGTTGCCCGACCCACGCCCGCTCATCTAGGCTGGCCCCAGGACAGCCAGCGGAGACGCACCATGGCGGGCAGCACCATCAAGATTCGTTCGAGCGCCGGCGGCGAGTTCGACTGCTACCTGGCGACGCCCGCGGGCGCCGGCAAGGTGCCCGCCATCGTGCTCGCCTCCGCGGTCCACGGCGTCGACAAGGACATCCGCGATCTCGCCGACGAGTTCGCCTCGCACGGCTACATTGCCGCCGCGCCCGATCTGTTCTGGCGCTCGGTTCCAGGTCCGCTCCCGCACGAGGACAAGCGCGCGGCCGAGCGCTCGCAGCCGCGGCTCGAGAAGGTCAAGGCCGGCGAGGCCGACATGGTGGACACGCTGGCGCACATCCGCACGCTGCCGCAGTTCAACGGCCGCGCCGCCGCCATGGGCTTCTGCTACGGCGGGCCCTACGCGATCGTTGGGCCGAAACGGCTGGGCTATGCCGCCGGCATCTCCTGCCACGGCACGCGGCTGCTCGACTTCATCGGCGAGCTCGACGGCGTCACGCAACCGGTCTGCATCATCTGGGGCGACCAGGACCACGCCGCGCCCGCCGAGGTGCTCGACGCCTATCGCGCCGTGCCGGCGCGCATGCCGAACGTGGAGGTGCACATCTTCCCCGGCGTGCTGCACGGCTACATGATGAAGTGGAACACCAAGGCTTTCCACGCGCAGACCCGCGAATTCTCGATGGCGCGGGCGCTGGCGATGCTCGACGGGCTGCGCGGTGCGGACGCGCGGCAGAAGCTGCGCCAGGCGTCGTGAACAGCTGCAGGTAGCGCTTGCGGCCGCCGCGAGGTGATGGCATGGTGGCGCCATCATGAATGCGCGAACCCAGATCACAATGGATCCGGACATGCAGCGGCGGGCCCAGGCCAAGGCCGCCGAGCTCGGCATTTCGTTCGCCGAATACGTGCGACGGCTGGTCGCCAACGACCTCGGCGAGCCAAAGCCCCGGGCCGATATTTCCATCGTGTTTGATCTGGTCGACGAGGGGCCTCCGACCAACATTGCCCGCGACAAAGACAAGATGATCGGGGAGGCCGTCTGGCAGAACTACCTGCGCAAGACTGGCCCCAAGCCGCCTCGGCGCACACAGACCAAGTCGGGTCGGCGTTGAGTATCTTCGTGGACTCATCCCTGTGGTTCGCGGCCGTGGTCGTCCGGGACGAGGGTAATGCGCGTGCCAAATCCATTCTGCGCGAAACGACAGACCACGTGACGACCGATCATGTCGTCGTAGAAACGTGGCTCTTGTTAAATAGTCGGTATCACCGCCAAGCCGCGGAGCGTTTCTGGGATCGTATTCGAGGCGGTGGCGTGCGCGTTGAGTTCGCAACGGCCGCCGACTTTGAAGCCGCATGGGCCATCGGTGAAGCGTTTCCTGATCAGGGCTTCTCGATCGTTGACCGCACCAGCTTCGCGGTTATGGAGCGGCTCGGCATTTCTCGCGTCGCAAGCTTCGACAACGACTTTGCGGTCTATCGTTACGGCCGCGATCGCGATCGAGCCTTTGAAGTCTTGCGCTGAACTCTTCCGGCGCAGCGACGGCGGCGGCGACCGCAGGCGGGACGGCGTTAACGCTTCTGCAGCGATCGCCGGGCCAACATCGGTGGGACCGCCGCCATCAGGCAGGGCAACGCACCGTTACCGGGCAGGCAACCTCCGATGCGAGCCATCAGACCGATCTCCGCCGCGGCCGTGCTCATCGGCTGCCTGCTCGGCGCCACGCCGATCCCGGCGGAGCCGATCGCGACCGGCCGGCAGACCGCCGACGCGAACGGCATGCCCGTCGACGTCTTCACCTATCGGCCGGCGGGATGCTCCGATCCGTCCCTGCTGCTGGTCTTTCATGGCGCCCAACGCGATGCCGCCGACTACCGCGACTATGCGCGCCCGCTCGCCGACCGGCATTGCCTGCTGGTGGTCGCGCCGCTGTTCGACAAGCACAGCTTTCCCTCCTGGCGCTACCAGCGCGGCGGCATCGTCCGCCAAAATGGAACGGTGCGGAATCCGCGCGACTGGACCGGCCGGCTGGTGCCCGGTCTCGCCGATTGGGCCCGCAAGCAGGAAGGGCGCCCCCTCGCCTATTCGCTGATCGCGCACTCGGCCGGCGGCCAGTTCCTCAGCCGCGTGGCGGCCTTCGTCCCGACCGAGGCCAAGCGCATCGTGCTCGCCAACGCGGGCACCTACGTCTTTCCGAGCCTCTCTGTCGCCGCGCCCTACGGGCTGGGCAAGGTCTACTCGGGCGCGGATGGCGAGGCGCAGCTGCGGCGCTACCTGGAGCAGCCGCTGACCATCTATCTCGGCGAGGACGACGACCAGGACGATGACCGCAACAATACGCCCGAGGCCCGCGCGCAAGGCGCATCGCGCCACGCGCGCGGACTGAACGTGTTCGGGGCCGGCCAGAAGCTGGCGCAGGCCCGCGGCTGGACCTTCAACTGGCGGCTGGTGCAATTGCCCGGCGTCGGCCACGACGCGCAAAAGATGCTGGCCGCGCCGCAGGCCGCCGATGCGCTGGCGCCGTGAAGCGGCGCAGCCAATGGCGTGACGCGGAACTATCGCTGCGGGTTCTCGGTTGATCAGGCGGGGCCAGCAAGCGTGGCCCCCTCATCATGAGCCGATCGGGACACCCATGCGGTTTGCGACCGTTGCGCTGATCTCGGCGCTGATCGCGGCTCCGGCCGCCGTCGCGCAGGCCGCGACCGACGGCGAGGTCGAACGGCTGGTCGCGCGCGAGCTCAAGCCGATCGTGCCCGCCGACGGTGCCGGCGGCGTCGCGGCCGCGGTGCGGATCGGCGGCCGTACGCTGTTCTTCAACCACGGCTTCGCCGACCTTGCCGCCAAACGGCCGATCACGTCGGACTCGCTGTTCAACCTGGCGTCGCTGCGCAAGCTGTTCGAGGTCACGCTGCTGGCGCGGGCGGTCGAGCGCGGCGAGCTCAGGCTCGACGACCCGGTCGCCAAATACATCGTCGAGCTACAGCAAGGGGGTTACATCCGGGCGGTCACGCTCGGCCAGCTCGCGACCCACACCGCCGGATTGTTGCTGCCGTCGGACTATCCTCCCTGGCCGGAGCGCCGCTACTCGCTGGCGGAGTTCTTCGCCATGGTGAACGCCTGGGCGCCGGACAAGGGCCAGCAGCCCGGCAAGCAGCATATCTACACCCATACCGCCTTCATGCTGCTGCAGCTGGCGCTGGAGCGCCGGTACGGCACCCCGATCGGCGAGCTGATCGAGCGGCATCTGCTCAAGCCGCTCGGCATGACCTCCACGGTGTTCGGGACGCGCGGCGCCGACGGCCGCGGCGAGCTCCCGCAGCCGCTCATGCGCCGCGCCGTGCAGGGCTATACCAAGGAGGGCGAGCCGATGGGCGCGCCGGGCGACCAGGAAGGCTATTACGACATCCCGGGCACCGAGCAGATGTTCTCCTCGGCGCGCGACATGGCCGCGCTGATCGCCGCCAATCTCGGCGAATTGCCGATCGACCGCACCTTGCGCGAAGCGATGCAGTTGACCCAGCAGGGCGTGTTCAAGATCAGCCCGCGCAACACCCAAGCGCTGGCCTGGGAGGTCAACAACTACGGCGGGCCGATGATCGTCGATAAACCCGGCGGGCTCGAGAACTCGTCGACCTATATCGGCATGGTCCCGAAGCGGCGGCTAGGCATCGTGATCCTCACCAACCGCGGCTACCAGCATCCCTACGAGATCGCCCGCCAAAGCCTGCTGCCGGCGCTGGCGGATCGCTAGAACCGGCAGTCAGACCAAAGCGGAAGCGGAGTTGAGCGGGACACCAAAGCCGATCCCCTTGGGACAGCACAAATCAAATGCAATCAACGGCTTATGGGCGCTGTCCCGCTGTCCCACCCCCTAAGCACAGAGAAAGTGGGATAGTGGTCGCACCGGGTCCGTCGTTTCGGGCCGCTGCATCCACCGATCAGGTCAGCGCCGTCCGAGGACCCAGCCTACAACCAGCAGCGCCACGCCGACGACGCCGGAGGCAATCCCATGCTTGAGGCGCACCCGGGTCATGCCGGGCTCGTGTCCGAGAAAGAACGACGGCAGGGACTCGGCGGGCACGGTGAAATAGACAATGGCGACGACGATAAGGAGGGCACCCAGCAAGTATGCGGCGGCTTTCATCGAACGTTCCCCGTGAATGATTGAAGGCGGCGGGCTGGCGCGCGAAGCTAACCCGCATCCAAAAAAATTGCGACGCCTATTGCAGAGATCCGTCAGGCCGCCGCCAGCTCCTTGTCCTTCGCCTCCGCTCGTTGCAGCGCCGGCCGCTGCGCGAGGCGGGAGACATAGGCGGTGAACTCGGGACGCTCCGGCAGCAGCTTGAACATCATGCCCCAGCGCAGCCCGGAGCCGATCACCACGTCGGCGGCGGTGAATTGCTCGCCCATCAGATGGGGGCCGCCGGACACGGCTTTCGCCAGCACGTTCATCACGGTCTCGAAGTCGCCATAGCCGAGCGCGGCGCGGCGCGCCTCCTCCTTGCGCGGGAAGGCGCGGTCCATGACCGCCGGCTCGATGCAGCTCGGGCCGAAGAACAGCCATTTGAGATAGACGCCGCGGCGCGGATTGCCGACCGGCACGTTGAGCTTGGCGCGCGGAAATTCGTCGGCCAGATAGGCGCAGATCGCGGCGGCTTCGGTGATGATCGTGTCGCCGTGCTTGAGCGCCGGCACCTTGCCCATCGGATTGACCGCCAGGTAGTCGGGCGCGCGATTGTCGCCCTTGCTCAGGCTCAGCAGGTGAATGTCGTAGGGCTCGCCGACCTCCTCCAGCATCCAGCGGGTGATCGACGAGCGCGACGGCGCGGCGTGATAAAGCGTGAGCTTGGCCATACGGAACTCCGTTGCGGGATGATGAGGGGATGCCTTAGCGGTGGATCGTGTCGGTTCTGCGAACGCGATCGGAACCCGCGCCCCCGCCCTCACCTGCATCCGCCCGGCGGCTTCTCGGCGATTTCGCCCCGCTCACCGAAAATCGGCTCGGTGTTGCGGTCCTCGGGGTGCTCGGGGCCGCCGAGGCCGATGCGCGACAGCGAGCGCGGCCCGAAATAGGCGATGAACCCGAGCTCCTTGAGCCGCGCCTCGGCGAACGCCAGATTCTCCGGTTTCTTGATGTACTCGATCACGAAGACCGGCCGGCCGTTGGCCTTGGCGAGCATGATGCGCTCGAGCGCGCGCTCGTGGCGCTCGGGCGCATTGGCGACGTCGTTGCCGCGGTTGCCGAACAGCAGATCCTCCTTGGCCTGGGCGTCGATCGCCGCCCGGTAGGCGGCGGACGCCAGCAACTCCTCGCCGTTCTGCGGCACCACCAGGAATCCCGGCGCTTGCGCTTTCGCCCAGCCGGAGAGGCCGGCAACGAAGGTCACCATGTCGGCGGTCGCCTGCGGGTTCTCGGCGAGCCAGCGGCGGTGAATGTCGACACGGTCGAGAAAGACGCCGTCGAAGCCGAGCGCGACGATGCGGCCGAGATAGGAGCGCGGCGCGCCGAATATCAGCTCGCGCCAGCCCGGCATCCAGAAACGCACCCGATGGTCGCCTCGCCATCGGCAGTTTTCGCTGCCGAGCCATTCCGGCGGCGACTTCGCCCACGACGCCTTCCAGTAGTAGCGATAGTTCTCGGCCTCGCCGATATTCATGTAGCCGAGCACGAGCCGGCGCGAGCCATCGGGCTTGCGCTTGAGCCGCGCCACCTCGGCACCGCCCAGCGCGAGACCGTCGAGCACCAGCAGGTCGTAGCCGGTGCGCGCGAGCGTCCCGGCGTTGATGTTCTGCAGCTGATAGGCCCAGCTGCGCGCCCGTGCCAGCGCGGCGGCGGCATCCGACGGCGCCTGGGCGAAAACGTCGGACGCGGCGCCTAACACGGCACAGCCGGCAATCAACGCGGCGAAGCGCCAATGTGCGCTGATGCGATGCCGCATGGGGTACCGCCACCTTTCACGATGGATTTATGACAGCGAGCGTGGATAGGCCAACAACAACCCGATGGCCATCGAAATCGAATTGTCCTAGAACAAAACCGGCGCCCGGGAGCCGGCCATGGACGACAAGACGGCTTCAACCACATTCAGCAGCTCGCGCAGCGAGCCGGGCGTGATTGCCGCGGGCGTCTATGCCAGCGGCAGGCGCGTCGCCGACATCGCGATCGAGGACGCCCGCGAATGGTCGCGGCGGCCTGGCCACGTCGTCTGGATCGGCTTGTACGAGCCGAGCCTCGAGCTGCTGGCGCGGGTGCAGGCGCAGTTCGATCTGCATCCGCTCGCCATCGAGGACGCCGGCAAGCCCCACCAGCACCCCAAGCTCGAGCAATACGGCGAGGCGCTGTTCATCGTCGCCCGCACCGCCCAGATCGTCAACGAGCGCATCGGCTTCGGCGAAACCCATATTTTCATCGGCCGCGGCTACGTGGTGACCGTGCGCCACGGCGCCTCGACTTCCTACACGGCGGTGCGCGAGCGGTGCGAGTCGTGCCCGACCGTGCTGTCGCGCGGTGAGCACTACATCCTCTACGCGATCCTCGACTTCATCGTCGACAACTACATGCCGGTGGTGGAAACGATCCACGACGAGGTCGAGGCCCTCGAAGACCGTGTCTTCGAGAAGAGCCTCGAGAAAGCCGACGTCCAACGTCTATACATGCTGCGCCGGGACCTGCTGAAGCTGCGCAACGCCGCCGCGCCGCTGGTCAACGTCTGCCGCCGTCTCGAGCACGCCGAGGTGATGTCGATCGAGCCCGCCATGCAGCCACTGTTCCGCGACGTCACCGATCACGTCCGCCGGGTGCAGGAGGAAATCGACATGCTGCGCGAGGTTCTCGCCTTCGCCTTCGAGGCGAGCCTGATGAGCGGACAGGCCGAGCAGTCGAGCGTCACCCGCCGCCTGGCGGCGTGGGCGGCCATCCTGGCGGTGCCGACGGCGATTGCCGGCATCTACGGCATGAATTTCAAGCACATGCCGGAGCTCAACTGGACCTACGGCTATTTCCTCGTCATCGGCGCGATCGCCACCATCTGCACGACGCTGTACCTGCGCCTCCGACACTACGGCTGGCTGTGAGCCTTCGCAAACCGTTGCGGCGGCCTCTGATGCGAACTTCGGAATTAAAGGGACACTAGCAACTCTATGATTCTAGTGCCGCTTTTGAACCCGAAGTTCGCAGCCGCATTTGCCACAAGATGTGTGCGAACTTCGGGTTCGCGGCACTAGTAACCTTTGGTCAACCCATTTGCACCACGCTGGCGCGGGATGCGGCCCGTCGGCCGTTGCAGAGGGGTGACCTCATGAAGATTCGTTCCATCGCGCTCGCCGGCTGTGCGGCGATCGCCGTTCTTGCCATTGCATCGCCGAACCATGCCCAGGCCGGTGACGGCTTTGCGGCCGGCCTGCTCGGCGGCTTCGCCGCCGGCGCCATCGTCGGTTCGACCATGGCGCCGGCGCCGGTCTACGTCGCGCCCGCGCCGGTTTACGTCGCTCCGGCCCCGGTTTACGTCGCACCGCCGCCGGCCTGCTACTGGACGCGCGGCGAGCCGTTCTGGAACGGGCACCGCTGGGTGCGCCCGCGCATGCAGGTTTGCAATTGACCGGATGAGCCCGGCCGCGCCGCCGCACCAAATGGCCGGCGGCAGCGCGGCATCTCATTTGCGCTGGAAGCCCGGCGGCCTCGTCTTGGGGCCACGGAGCTGTTGCAGTCTCATGCCTGAATGACGACGGAGCCGGCGCGGTCCGACAAACGGATTGCGTCCAAAACGGCCGAGGCTAGAACCGGAAATTCACCCCGCCGCGGACCACGTTCATGGTGAGATGGGCGTCGTCGGTGATGGTCGGCAGCCCGGTCAGGACCAGGCTCGAACTGGTGTTGCCGAAATCGAAATACAGATATTCGAGCTTGGCGCTCCAGCGCGGGGCGAACTCGACCTCGATGCCGGTGCCGGCGGTCCAACCGTTTCGGGTCTCGCGCAACGTGAACGTCGCGGTCGCCGGGCCCGCGACAGCAGAAGCGTCGGTCTCCAGCCGCGCATAGGCGTAGCCGCCGGTGGCGTAGATGAGCCAGCCGTTCGCCGCGTAGCCGATGCGGGCGCGTGCGGTCCCGAACCAGGGGACCTTCTGGCTGTAGGTGGCGTTCAACGGCCCGCCGCATAGCCCGGGCAGACACGGGGTGGTGAGTGTCCCCTTGAGACCGCTCGCCTGGAAGTCGGCCTCGACGCCGAGCACCGCCGCGCCGGCCTGCCAGTTGAAGCCGGCCTGGCCGCCGCCGATCGCACCCTGGAGCTGGTTGTCGACCGACGCGAATGCGGGCACGCCGGCGATGCTGAAATCGCTGCTGCCGGTACCGATGCCGCCGCCCGCGTTGAGGCCGACATAGAACCCGCTCCAGTTCTGCATCACCGGCGGCAGAGGCGGTACGGGCTTGTAGACCGGCCGCGACAGGTCGGCGGCGACGGCAGTGCCGCCGATCGTGACCAGCGCCAAGGCAGTCATGGCAAGCGTCCGCATCGGCGTCCCCCTATCCCGGCACCAACTCTGCTGCACAACCGTTAACGGGCTGTTAAGCAAGGAGGCGCCAGCAACCAGGGGGGCCTCGTCACACCCCGATCAGAGCACGGACACCGGTGTAGATCGTGCCCGCCGCCGAGCCGACCGCGGCTCCGGCCGAGCCCACGGTCTTCATCAGACCGCCGATCTTCTCGGCGCGCCGGCGCTGCGCCTGCTTGCCCACATGCGGGCTGATCAGCATCGCGATCCGTATCGCCATCGCGCTCGGCTGCCCGCGGCCGGCAACCTGCTTGGGCAGGATATTGAGCGCCATGGTCGCGAGAATGTTACCGGTGAGGGTCGCGAGCGCGATGCTCACCGCGTATTCGGTGGTCTCGCGCCACTCCCGGAAGTTATGCGGCATGATCGGCACGTTGTCGGTGTAGCCGATGATCGCCGTCATCCCGGCGACCGCGACGACACCGATCACCACGCCGACGACCGCCGCCATCCGCCAGCCCAGATGCGCGACCCAGGCGAGCGCAAAGCCGAACGGCAGCGGAATAAGCATCGCGGCGATGCGCATGATGACCGGGTTGACGTCGAACTTGACGATCAGCAGCAGGTGCGCGACCAGCAGCAGCAGGATCGGCGGCACGATGTAGACCGCGAGGTGGGTGGCCCAGAACGCGCCCGGCGCCTTGCGCCGCGCCAGCTCGGCCTTGAGCTGATCCAGCTCGAGCCGCAGCTCGCCGAGGGTCGCGGTCAATTCGCGGTTTTCCTCGATCAAGGGCTTGGGGATGGTGAGGTCACGCCCGCAATACTTGCAGACCAGCGCCTCGTCCTTGATCTCTTCCGCGCAGAATGGGCACTCCATCCCCCCTCCTAAGCCCGATGGCGGCGCCTATTGCGCGACCTTGAGCGCGAAGTTCCCCGTGCCGGCGCGGCCTTCGCTGTCCTTGAGGTCGACGCGGATGTGGTGCACTCCGGCCGGAATCTCCGCCGCCACGTCGATCCCGCCGACCTGCGTGACGGGCGCCAGGCGCTCGGTCAGATCGACGGCGGGCTTTTTCAGGTAGGTGACCTTGATCGACGACAGATCGATCTTGGCGCCGCCGAAACTTTCGAACTTGAGCTTGAGGTGGACCGGCGACTTGACATCGGCGTCGCCGGCCGGCGACAGCAGGACGATCTTCGGGCCGCGCGTCACGCCCGCGCGCATGGCCAGGTTGAACGCCAGCGGTGCGGGCAGCTGCGCCTCCGATTCGGTGATGAGGACCAGCCGGGCGGGGCTCGACTGCGCGAAGGCCGGGCCGGCCGCACCGAGCGCGATGAGGGTCGCAACCGTCACGATTACCTTCGTCATCGGTTCATCTCCTCGATCTGCAAGCTTCTTCCGGTGTTGATTTGTCGTCCCTCCGAGTTGGCCGGTTCATGATGCGCCGCACCGCACCATGAGGCTAGAGCTCTAGTTCCGCGCCCCGCCGCCGTCGCCCATGATCGAATAGGGCGCCCAGAACAATGGATGAGCATAGCTGAACACGGTCTTGCCGGCAGGGCCGGTGAAGCCGGGCCCGTCGAGCATCGCCATCATCGCCTGGCGCAGGGCTTCCCCGCGGGTGATGCCGGGGTCGACGGCCTGCCGGCGGAAGAGATCGGCGACGAGCTCGCGCGCGGACGCCGAATGCACCGACCAGTTGGTGACCAGGATCGCCCGCGTGCCGGCATAGAAGAACGCCCGCCCCAGGCCGGACGCCGCCTCGGCACCAGCGCCGGCGCCCGCGCCGGTGTTGCAGGCCGACAGCACCACCCAGTCGGCATCGAGCTTGAGCGCGAGAATCTCTTCCATCGTGAGCAGGCCGTCGCCCTGCGTGCCGGCCACCGACGGCGCGGTGAGCGCCAGCGCCGGCTGGGTGAGCCCGCTGAGATCGCCGGGAACGAGGCCGTGCGTGGCGAACACGATGATGCGGTATTTCGACAGCGCCGCGCTTCGCACGGTCTGCTCGTTCGCGGTCTTGCCGAGGTGAATAACCTTCGAGGGATCGGCCTGCAGCGCGAGCGCGATCGATTTGAGCTCGTCGGCGGTGTCCGGCAGGCGCGGCAGCAGCCCGAGCTCTGCGTTGTCGACGCCGCTGGTGCGCGGGCTGGCGCGTCGCCGCAGCGGCAGGCCGCGGGTGGTGACCTCCGCCACCTGTGCATTGTCGGCGGCGGGTGCCGTTTCGACAGCCTGCTCGGCATTGAAGAAGGGATCGCCGAAGCCGATCAGCATGTCGCGTTTGGCCGAGGCCGCTGGCAGCTGGCGCAGCGTGCGCAGCGCCGCCGCCGACGGGACCACGGTCACCGCGTGGCTGCGCGCGAGCCACGGCACGCCACGGTAGCCGGAGAATACCGGCTCGGCGTCGGCCTTCAGATCGGCCGGCGCCGTCGGCAGCAGGCTCAGCGGCAACAGGCCGAGCGCGCCCGGCGTCACCACGATCAGGTGCTTCGCCGGCTTCCAGCCTGCTTCCACCGGCTGCAGCAGCTGGGCGTAGAGCTCGTGCGCGAGCGCCAGATCGAACTGCGGAATTTCATCGACAGTGGCGGCCTTTGGATCGAGAGCTTCGCGTAGTTTCTGCACTTTCCGATCGAACAAGTTGGCGGCGCCCTCGACGGCGGCGAAAGCGACCGGCCCCTGCTTGGGCACCGCCCACACGAAGCTGCCGCGGCGGCCGAAATAGAACGACAGGAAGGCTTCGTCCGGCCTGAGCACGGCCCGGATCTCCTCGATGGTCGGCGGCTTCGGCGCCACCAGATTGGCGTAGCTCGGGAAGCGCTTCTCGATGTCGCGCCGCGCCGCGGCACGCGCGGCGCGTGACTTGTCGACGCTCGCCTGCAGCTCGCGCACCGCGTTGTCGTCGCGTTCGCCGGGCGGCTGTGCCAGGATATTGTTGAGGTTGCCGAGCTCGGCGGCGATCTGCTTCTCCAGGTCTTGTTCCTTGCGCACCAGCTCGGCCAGCGCGGCGTCGCGTGCGACCGCCCGCGCGCTCGAGGCTGACAGCGCCTTCTCCACCGAGCGACCGCGGATCATCTCGCCGAGCTGAAAGCTCTCCGCCGCCCTGCTGCCGCTGGCGTCGGGCGTGCGTGCCAGCAGCGCCAAATACGCCTCGATCACATGCGACAGCCGCTGACTGAAGGCCACGGCGCTGGTGGAGTCATCTTCGCCATCGCGGGTCGACGCGAACAGAACCGGCATCGCCGATCCGAAGATCTGCAGCGCCTCCGCGTCGCGACGCGCGAACGCAAATCCGGTTCCCAGCGTTGCCTGCGCCATGGCGTAGTCGAAATGCTTCTCGCCCACCCGTTCCTTCGCACGTGCGACGTTCAGCTGCGCCAGCTCGATGCCGGCGGACACTTTGCGGGTGAAGTAGTTCGTAAAAATCCGCGCCCAGCCCAGACGGATGCGGTCGCGCCGCGTCTGCTCCCAATTCCTGGTCGCCTCGTCGAGCGTCGCATAGATCTCCTCCGCGTCGTCCCATCGGCGCTGCGAGAACAGGGTGGAGGCGAGCTGGTTGAGCGCGGAAGCATGCAGCGGCGCGTCGGCCGGAAAGCCGAGCGAGCGATAGATGTCGACCGACGTCCGCGCGATCTGCTCCGCATCGGCGAAGCGCGCCTGCTCGGACAGCACGCCCGCGAGCATGGTGGTGATCTGGGCCGTCTCGCCGTGGTATTTCCCGACCGCCTTGAGCCGGCCGAGCAACGCGCGCCGGACGTCGGCCTCCGCCTCCGACAGCCGTCCCTGCCTCATCTTCACCATCCCGGCGAACGCGGTCAGAAAATCGATCGTCGACTCCATGCTGCCCTTCGGCTGCGGATTGGGCCACGATGCCGACTTGACCAGTGCGTCGCGCAACAGCACCGCGCTCCGCTCATAGCCGAGCTCGGCGTCGCGATAGCGTCCACGCGCCTCCAATAACCGCGCATTTCCCTGCTCGACGGTGGATTCCCAGCCGGTCACGTAGATGGCAACGTTGCGCCAGCCTTTGGATTCCTGCAGCAGCGCCTGGTTCTTCTTGACGTGGAGCTCGGCCTGCTTGAGATCACCCATGTTGAGATAGGCGATGGCGATCCGCAGGTTGATGCCGAAAAACCGCCCCTTGTTGCGTTCGATCTCCTCGAATTTCCGGGCCATCTGCTGCTCGAGCTCGATGGACTTCTTGAATTCCCCGAGCGAGCGATACTGGTTCGACAGGAACTGCTGGTAGCGGCTGACCTGATTCACGTAATCGCCGCCGTACGAGATGGCTTTTTCGCAATCGTCGATGGAGTCGCGGTTGCGGCCCACGGCGGCGCGGGCCTGGCAACGGTTGAAATAGAATTGGCCGAGCGCGCCGGCGGCGGCGCCCGCCGGCGGGTTGGCGTCCGCCTCGGCCCGCGCCCTGGCGGCGCGCGACGGGTCCGCCCTTTGCTGGTCGAGGATCGCAGTGATGTCGGAAATGTTGCGCGGCGGAGCGACGAAGCCCGCGGTCTGGCCGTGGGCAGTCGCGGACAGGGCACCCGACAACAACACGCAGCCGAGCAAGCCGACGAGGCTCGCTTTGCCACCGCTACGGTCGAACATCGGGACTCCCTCCTCGTGCATGTTCGGGCGTCCGGAAAATTGGGTAATCACAATCGGCTATACGCAATCAGCTGTCGATGCCGGGCAAGGCAAAGATGCTAGTTCTCGGGCAATTCTTTGACAATAGTCGCCGAGTCGGTGCGAACCGCGGTTGCATTGCAAGTTGTATCGCTCGCGCGCTTTCCGCTCGATCTAGAGTCTCGGCGGCGGTCGTCCGGAAGCGGATGCGGACGGCACCTTCACCCACGCTTCGCCGTCGAGCACGACCTCCTCGCCCACCATGCAGGTGCAAACCAGCCGCGCCCGCAGCCGCTCC
Organism: Xanthobacteraceae bacterium; assembly: GCA_040510815.1. Taxonomy (GTDB): domain Bacteria; phylum Pseudomonadota; class Alphaproteobacteria; order Rhizobiales; family Xanthobacteraceae; genus VAZQ01. The sequence continues at coordinate 18,455 of JBEVIH010000262.1, forward strand.
GGAATGAGCTCGGCCACCTCGACGATCACCTCGACCGTGTCGCCGATCTTGACCGGGGCGCGGAAGTTGAGGGTCTGCGAGATGTAGACCGCGCCTGGGCCGGGCAGGCGCGTGCCGAGCACCGCGGAGATCAGGCTGGCGGTGTAGAGACCGTGCGCGATCCGCTTCTTGAACTGGGTCTTGGCGGCGAAATGCTCGGAGAGGTGGATGGGATTGCGGTCGCCGGTCACCTGCGCAAAGCCCACCACATCAGACGACGCGATGGTTTTCGACAGCCGCTCGGTCATTCCGAGCGAGAGGTCTTCGAAGTGGAGCGTCCGCAGCGCCAGAATCATCGGCACGGATCCGATTGCCGATCTGCCAATCGCAACTATCGAGCCGTTGATCAAGCCGAAATCCGGCCGTGAGGCCCATGCGGCGTTTGGGCCTGCCCGGGCTGATCGCGAGCGGTTATGATGAAACGAGGCGCCGCGCGCGGTGTGGTGAACAGCGAGAGGGAATAGATGCGTCCTCAACTCCGTTCCGTCGTCATCGGGTTTCTGTCGGCCGCGCTCGTTGCCGCCGCCCTGCCCGCCTGGGCGCAGACTTTTCCGAGCCGCCCGGTCCATCTCGTCGTCTCCTATGCGCCGGGCGGCACCGGTGACATCGTGGCGCGGCTGATCTCCGACAAGCTCGCCGCCGCGCTCGGCCAGACCGTGGTGGTCGAGAATCGGGCGGGCGCCAGCGGCTCGATCGGTGCCCAGAGCGTCGTCTCCGCGACGCCCGACGGTCACACGCTGCTGGTCGGCCAGCCGGCAGAAGTGGCGATCAACCAGCACTGGATCAGAGGGCTCGGCTACGATCCGATCAACGATCTGCAGCCGGTCGCGCTCGCCACCGTGGTGCCGCTGGCGCTGGTGATCCCGGCCGCGGCGCCCTATGCGACGGTGGCCGACATGCTCAAAGCGTCGAAAGCGCGCGGGCTCTCGTTCGCGTCCGCCGGCACCGGGACGCCGGGGCATTTCGCCGGCGAACTGCTCAAGCTTAAGACCGGCAGCAACCTGACCCATGTTCCCTACAAGGGCGCCGGGCCGGCCTTGAACGATCTCCTGGGCAATCACGTCGACCTGTTCTTCTCCGGTTTTCCCGCGGCCTGGGCGCAAGTGAAGGCCGGCAAGCTCAAGCTGATCGCGGTCTCGCCGGCCAAGCGCTCGCCTGCCGCGCCGGACGTGCCGACCGTCGCCGAGGCCTCCGGCATCGCCGATTTCGACATCAGCCTGTGGCAGGGCGTGTTCGCGCCGCGCGCGACGCCCAAGGAGGTGGTGGCGCGGCTCAACGCCGAGCTCAACAGGATCGTCACCCAACCGGAGATCAGGGAACGCCTGCGCAACGAGGGCGCCGACGTGATCCCGCTGGCGGTCGATCAATTCGCCGCCTTCGTGAAGTCGGAAAGCGAAAAGTATCTCAACATCATCAAGCAATCGGGCGTGAAGCCGGAGTGATGGAGCGCAGATGGATGGCGGCACGCGCAGGCAAGCTTGCTCGATCCGCGCTTGGCCGCGTCTACGCTAGGTCGCGGTGTCGGTGATCTCGGCGCGTCGCTTGCGCACCGCCGGCGCCACCATCACGATCAGGATCGCCACCGTCGCGATGATGAAGGCGAGGCTGATCGGGCGGCGGATGAACACGGTCGGGTCGCCGCCCGACATCAGCATGGCGCGGCGCAAGTGCTCCTCGACCATCGGTCCGAGCACAAATCCGAGCAGCATCGGCGCCAGCGGAAATCCGAGCTTCATCCAGATGAAGCCGAGGATGCCGAACAGCGCCGTGAGATAGATCTCGAACGACGAGTTGTTGACGCTGTAGATGCCGATCGCCGAGAACGCCATGATCGCGGGAAACAGCAGTCGATAGGGCACGCTGAGCAGCTTCACCCAGAGGCCGATCAGCGGCAGGTTGAGCACGACCAGCATCAGGTTGCCGATCCACATGCTGGCGACCAGGCCCCAGAACAGGTCCGGCCGCATCGTCATCACCTCGGGGCCGGGCTGGATGCCCTGGATCTGCAGCGCGCCGAGCATCAGCGCCATCACGCCGCTGGCCGGCAGGCCGAGCGTCAGCATGGGAATGAACTTGCATTGGGCGTCGGCGTTGTTGGCGGATTCCGGCCCGGCGACGCCTTCGATGGCGCCCTTGCCGAAGCGCGACGGATCGGCGGCTATCTTCTTTTCGACCATGTAGGACGAGAACGAGGCGATCGCCGGCCCGGTGCCGGGCAGCACGCCAAAGAAGCAGCCGAGCCCGGTGCCGCGCAGGATCGGTCCGATCGAGCGCTTGAGGTCGTCCTTGGACGGGAACAGGTGGGTGAGCTTCGAGTTGAACACCACGCGCTCGGAGGTTTCCCCGAGATTGCTGATGATCTCGCCGACCGCGAACACGCCGACCGCGACCACGATGAAGCCGATGCCGTCGGTCAGCTCGGTGATGCCGAGGCTGAAGCGCTGGGTGCCCGTATTCACATCGGTGCCGACGATGCCGAGCAGGAGCCCGATCACCACCATGGCCAGCGATTTGACCATGTCGCCCTGCGCCAGCACGGCGGCCGCGACCAGGCCCATCAGCATCAGCGAAAAATATTCCGGCGCGCCGAACTTGAGCGCCAATTCGGCGAGCGGCGGCCCGAACAGCGCGATCAGCAGGGTGCCGACGGTGCCGGCGAAGAACGAGCCGACCGCCGCGATGGCGAGCGCCGGCCCGGCGCGGCCCTGCCGCGCCATCTGGTAGCCGTCGATGCAGGTGACCACCGCCGAGGTCTCGCCCGGCAGGTTGACCAGGATGGCGGTGGTCGAGCCGCCGTACTGGGCGCCGTAATAGATGCCGGCAAGCATGATCAGCGCGCCCACCGGCGAGACGCTGTAGGTGATCGGCATCAGCATCGCGATGGTGCCGAGCGGGCCGATGCCCGGCAGCACGCCGATCAAGGTGCCCACCAACACGCCGATGAAGCAGTAAAGCAGATTCTGCAGCGAGAACGCGACGCCGAAACCGAAGATGAGGTTGCCGAACAGGTCCATGACGCGGTCAGAAATCGGCGATCAGCGGATAAGGCAGGCCGAGACCCCAGACGAACAGGGCGACCGACAGCGCGGTCAGCAGCACGGACAACAGCACGACCTCGACCAGCTTGAACTGGGGGCTGGCGAGCGCGGAGCCGAAAATCAGCACCAGCAGCGCCGGCACGAATCCCGCATAGGTCATCAGCACGCCGAACAGAACGAAGGCGAGCGGAAGCGCGATCATCGCCCGCAGCGACCATGCGCCGCTGATCTTCTCGCTGCTGCGCAAGCCGACGACGACGAGGTAGAGACCGAACAGGACCAAAATTCCGCCGAGCACGGTCGGGAAATAACCGGGCCCCATGCGCAAGGTGGTGCCGAAGGAATAGTTGCGGGCGATGACCATCGTCGCCGCGCCGCTCGCGATCAGCATCGCGCCGCTCCAGAAATCCTTGTTCTCGAGAAATTCGAGTTTCATCGACGACTCCCCCGCCGAATGGTCCGCCGCTCACAGGTCGTCATGCCCGCGAAAGCGGGCACCCAGTAAACACCGATAACCAAGTAGAGCGCGACCGTGCGACATGGCAACGGCAGTGATTACTGGATCGCCCGCTTCCGCGGGCGACGACAGCGGAGAAGGTTCGCTACTCCGCCTTGATGCCGCCCTCCTTCACGACCCGCTCCCATTTGGCCATTTCCTTCACGGTGAAGTCGCCGAACGCGGCCGAGCTCATCCGCATGGCCTCGACGCCCTCGGAGGAAAACTGTTTCTGGATCTCGGGCGAATCGACCACCGCCGAAATCTCCTTGTGCAGCTTGGCGACGATGGCGGCCGGCGTGCCCGCCGGCGCCACGATGCCGATCCAGTTGGCGGCCTCGTAGCCCGGCACTCCGGCTTCGGCGATCGTCGGAACGTCCGCCAGCGCGGGGCTGCGCTCCCGGCCGCCGACGCCGAGCACGCGCAGCTTGCCGGAGCGGACATGCGGCAGCGCCGTGATCGTGGTGGCGAAGATCACCTTGGTGTGGCCGCCGAGCACGTCGATCATTGCCGGCCCGCCGCCCTTGAACGGCACGTGCAGCATGTTGACGCCGGCCGCGAGCCGGAACAGCTCCGCGCCCAGATGCTGGAAGCTGCCGATGCCGCCGGAGGCATATTGCAATTGCCCGGGCTTCTCCTTGGCGAGCGCGATGAACTCCTTGACCGACTTGACCGGCAGCTCCGCGTTGACCGCCAGCACGTTCGGGGCGGAGGCGAGAATCGCGACCGGCTCGAAGCTCTTGATCGGATCGTAGGGCAGCTTGTAGAGCCAGGGATTGACCGCGTTGACCAGCGAAACGACCAGCAGCGTGTAGCCGTCCTTCGGCGCATTCGCCGCCAGCTCGGTGCCGATGACGCCGGCGGCGCCGGCGCGATTGTCCACCACCACCTGCTTGCCCAGCCGGGTGCCGAGCTGGGTGGCGATCATGCGGCCGACGGTGTCGTTGATGGCGCCGGGCGGGAACGGGATGATCAGCCGCACCGGCTTGGTCGGATAGTCTTGCGCCGCGGCCGCGGTGGCGAGCGCCAGCATGAGACCCGCGGTCTTGAGCAGCAGTGAGAGCAATCGCGCCATGTGTCGCCTCGTCCCGAATTTCCGTCGCGGATCCTTCCGCCGACGCATCACTCCGTCTTGATGCCGCCCTCCTTCACGACCCGCTCCCATTTGGCCATTTCTTTCATCATGAAGTCGCCGAACTCCGATGGGCTCATCCGCATCGCCTCCGCACCCTGGGCGGCGAGCTGCTTCTGGGCCTCGGGCGTCTCTTGGATCGCCAAGATCTCCCGGTGCAGCTTGGCGACAACGGCCGTGGGCGTCCCGGCGGGCGCGACGATGCCGATCCAATTGGCGCATTCATAGCCGGCCACGCCGGCTTCCGCGATCGTTGGAACGTCCGGGAGCAAGGGGCTGCGCGTGGTCGCGCCGACCCCAAGCGCCCTGAGCTTGCCGGTGCGGATATGCGGCGACGTCGTGATAGTCGTGGCGAACCCTACCTTGGTGTGGCCGCCGATGAGGTCGATGATCGCCGGGCCGCCGCCCTTGAACGGCACGTGCAGGAAATCGACGCCGGCCATGAGCCTGAACAGCTCGCCCCCCAGATGCATGAAGCTGCCGACGCCCGCCGAGGCATATGGCACGCCGCCGGGCTTCTCCTTGGCGAGCGCAACCAGCTCTTTGACCGACTTGGCCGGCAGCTCCGGGTTGACCACCAGCACGTTCGGGGCGGTGGCGAGGAAGGCAATCGGAGTGAAGGATGTGACCGGATCGTAGGGCAGCTTGTAGAGCCAGGGATTGACCGCGTTCACGAGCGAGACGATGAGCAGCGTGTAGCCGTCCTTCGGCGCGTTTGCCGCGAGTTCGCTGCCGACGATGCTGGCAGCTCCGCTGCGGTTCTCCACGACGAACTGCTTGCCCAGCCGTTCGCTGAGCTGCGTGGAGATCATGCGGCCGACGGTGTCGTTGACGCCGCCCGGCGGGAACGGAACGATGACTCGCACCGGCCTGGTCGGATAGTCTTGCGCCGCGACCGCGGTCGTGAGGCCCAGCAAGAGACCAGCGGTCTTGAGCAGCAGTGCGTGCATTCGTGCCATGGGTCACCTCCCGGATCGGTCCCACTTCGCAGGCGCAGCGTCTCATCACTCAGCCTTGATGCCGCCCTCCTTCACGACCCGTCCCCATTTGGTCATTTCCTTCTCCATGAAGGCCCCGAATTCAGCCGGGCTGGTGCGCACGATCTCGGCGCCCTCGGACGCGAACTGCTTCTGGACCTCCGCCGAGTTCTGCACTTCCTGCACGGCCTTGTGCAGGTGCTCGATGATCGGCGCGGGCGTGCCGGCCGGCGCCACCAGGCCCCACCAATTGACCGCCTCGTAGGTGGGCACACCGGCTTCCGCGACCGTCGGGACCTCGGGCAGGACCGCGTTGCGCTTGCTGCCGCCGGTGCCGAGCGCCTTGAGCTTGCCCGAGCGGATGTGCGGCGTGGTCTGCACCAGCGAGCTGAACAAGAGCTTGGTGTGGCCGCCGACCACGTCGATCATCGCGGGCCCGCCGCCCTTGAACGGCACGTGCAGCATGTTGACGCCGGCCTCGAGCTTGAACAGCTCGCCGCCCAGGTGCTGGAAGCTGCCGACGCCGGCCGAGGCATATTGCAGTTCGCCGGGCTTCTGCTTGGCGAGCGCGACCAGATCCTTGATCGAATTCACCGGCAGGCTGGGATGGACCGCGACCACGTTGGGACCGCTGGCGAGAACCGAGATCGGGGTGAAAGCCTTCAGCGGATCGTAGGGCAGCTTGTAGAGCCAGGGATTGACCGCATGCGCCATCGATATGATCAGGATGGTGTAGCCGTCCTTCGGCGCGCTCGCGGCGAGCTCGGTGCCGACCACGCCGCCGGCGCCGGCGCGGTTGTCCACCACCACCTGCTTGCCCAGGCGTTCGCTCAGCTGCGTGCCGATCATGCGCCCGACCACGTCGTTGCTGCCGCCCGGCGGGAACGGGATGATCAGCCGCACCGGCTTGTTGGGGTAATCCTGGGCGGCGGCCGCCGTGGTGAGCGCCAGCAGCAGGCCGGCGGCTTTGAGCAGGGTCGAGCGCAATTTCGGCATGCTTATTCCTCTTCCTCCCGGCCGCATCGGACCGTCAAACTTGCAGGACGTCATTGGTTCCAGGTCGTCGCCGGACCAGGCCGTCAGCGTCGCCTCCCGCTGGTCAACATACTCGGTCCGACCGTGCTTGCACCACCGGCATATCACGGCCCGGATCGCGATGTGGCTCGGCCGCCTGCGCCACAATGTCCATGCCTGCCGGTTGCGGCTGGTTCAGGAACCGAGTGGGATCTCGGACACGGCGAGCGGCGCGACGCCAGCCTTGGCGGCTTCCTGCTGCAGCGCGGCGACCTCGACGGCGCTGTAGGGGATGCCGGTCCGGCGGCGGGTTTCCTCGGTGCGGCGCTCCGGATCGCCGGGGATGAGAACCTCGTTGGAGTCGGCCGCGGTCGGACACGCGCGCACCCGCTCGATCAGCGTGTCCATGCGGGTGCGATAGTCGTCCGCGCCCACGAACAGGTCCGGTTTCATCGCCAGGAAGAAGTGGCCCACATCCTGCGGCCGGTCGAAGACCTTGTATTGGTCGCCGACGTCGCCGCCATAGGCGGCGCCGGAGATCACGCCGCCGAAGATCTCCATCAGCATGGCGAGGCCCGACCCTTTGTAGGTGCCGATCGGCAGCACCACTCCGCCGAGCGCCGCCTTGGGGTCAGTGGTCGGCCTGCCCTCGCCGTCGAGCGCATAGCCGAGCGGGATCTTCTCCCCTCGCCGCTCGGCGCGGCGGATTTTTCCGCGCGCTGCCACCGCCGGCGACATGTCGAGCAGGAACGGCGGATGCTCACCGGCCGGCGCGCCGGCCGCGAACGGATTGGTGCCCAACAGCGCGGCCCGCCCGCCCCACGGCGGCATCGCCGGTGACGCGTTGCTGAACACGAACGCGATGAACCCGGCGTCGAGCGCCTGGAGCACATAGGAGGCCGCCATGCCGAAATGCGTGCTGCGGCGCACCGAGACGATGCCGATGCCGAAGTCGCGCGCCATGTCGATCGCCTCGCGCATCGCGCGGGTGCCGATCACGAAGCCGAAACCGTCCTTGCCGTCGAGCGAAGCGGCGACCGGCGTCACCCGCCGCGGCTCGAGCGCCGGGCGCGGATTGATCAGGCCACGCCGCAGCCGGTCGAGATAGATCGGCAACCGGCACAGCCCGTGGGTATCGACCCCGCGCAAATCCGCGCTCACCAGGCAGCCGGCGACGATCGCCGCATCCTCGCTGGTGAGCCCGTGCGCGATCAGCAGGCGTCGGGCGAAGGCGTCGGCCGCGTCTACGGCGGCATAGACGCGCTCGGTCTTGACCGGTTGCGGCGCCGACATCAGAGCTTGATCTCCTGCACCGCTTTCGCCCGCGCGGTGCAGGCGGCGAGCAGAAACGCGAGGTCGGTGCCGGTCGAGACATAGCGGGCGCCCATGCGGACGAATTCCGCCGCCAAGTCCGGGCGCGTCGCCAGCCCGCCGACGCCGCAATGCTTGCCGCGCTTGCGGCAGGCGGCGATGACGCCGGCATAAACCTCGCGCACGCGCGGATGGTCGTATTGCCCAGTCAGCCCCCAATCCGACAGCAGATCGTTGAGCCCGATCAGCACCATGTCGACGCCATCGACCGCGACGATCTCATCGGTCCGCTCGAGCGCCGCCGCGCTCTCGAACTGGACGATGACCATGGTGGCGTCGTTGAGCGCCGCGTTGGCCTCGGCCGCCGGAAACGAGCGGAAGTGCAGATGCGGCAGGCCGCCCGCGTTCGACCGTTCGCCGAGCGGGGCGAATTTGGCCGCCTTCACCACCCCCCTCGCCTCCTCCGCCGAGCGAATGTGCGGCGCGATCACGCCGAGCGCGCCGCCATCGAGCACGCGCGAGATGTAGTCCGAGGTATTGGCCGGGACGCGCACGAACGGCGCGATCCCGACTTCGAGCGCGGCCACGCAGATCTGCGCGGTGGTCTCGAGCGAGAAGCTCGAATGCTCGACATCGACGTAGAGGGTGTCGAAGCCGGCGGTGCGGGCGATGCGGGCGATCTCGATATTGCGCACGAGCCGCACCGTCATCGAGGCGACCACCTCGTCCCGCTTGAGCTTCTCCTTGACGTTGTTGCGCAGGATATCGCTGATTTGCACCGAGCCCTCCCTTGGCCTGCCCGCCTGAGCCGACGTTATTGTATCGCCCCGGCGGCGCGGCCGTCCCGCATTTCGTTTCGACCCATGCGGGCCACAAGCGGCCAATTGTCCTTGCGCCGTTAGCAAATCACTAGCGCTGCTGCGCGCTTCGGGTTTCGCCGAGGCGAGTGGGCAGTTCGCCGCCTGCCGGCAGGAGGCGGTGCGGCTGCAGAGCGCAACGACCGGATCGGGAAGATGATCTTGCGGCCGCGGTCGCCTATGGCGCGGGCGAGGCGCGCTCGATCGAGCTATTCGCGCAAGACCGTTTCCTTGAGCGCCGAATTGGGAAACGGCAGCGCCGCAGCCTCCAGGCCATCGGCCGCCGAATAGGCCTGCACCGTGACGGCGTTGAGGCGCTCCTCCACCGTGCGGCGCAACGCTTCGAGCGTAGCGTCGTCGGCGTCGCGCGGCACGTGGATCGGCTCGCCGCGCGCCATGACCATGCGGCCGAACGGCAGGCTGATCGGCGTGCGATCCCAGTTCGACAAGCGTCGCCGCCGGCTGGTCGCCATCGCCACCGGGACGATCGGACGGCCGGAGTGCTTCGCCAAGGTCACGATTCCGAGCCCGGCAACGCGGGCGATCTTCGGCACGTCGGCGGTCATCACCACGCTTTCGCCGTGCTTGAGCAGCCGCAACATCGCCGTGAAGGCGCGCAGCGCCTTCTTGCGCACGAATTCCGGACCATGGTCGCCGGAGCCGCGGATGAACTTGAGGCCGAAGCGCTGCCCGGCGCGCACCAGGATCTCGCCGTCGCGATGAATGGTGACCAGGATGTTCAGCCTGTCCTTGCGCCAGCCGAAGAACGGCATCAGGAAATGCTCGCCGTGCCACAGCGCGATGATCACCGGCTGTTTCTCGAAGGGTTCGAAGAACGACCCGTCCGGGATGCGCCGGATGCGGTTGGTCCAGCCGATCAGCCGGTAATGGCTGAACAACAGATATCCGCTGATCGCGAGCGCGACCTCGGAAAACGAGAACCGCTTAAACATCCCTCACGCGCTCGCGCTTCTGGCCCTTTAGATCGTCGCGTATCACGTCACCTTGCCCGACCCAGGCGCCCCCTGAATCACCTCTACCTAGCTCATCCGCTTCGTCCGCGGCAAGACGAGCAGGTACGCCGATACGCGAACCAGATTGGGCGACTTCCCGCACCATCCTTCGTCAGTAGCGATACTCCTCGATCTTGAGCAGCGGGAAAGCGCTCAGGACATGCGGCAAATTGGTCGGAATGGCGGCGTGCAGGTAGGAGCGGTCGAGATCGGCGAAGCTCGCGGCGCCGAGCAGGCCGAGGCAGCGCTGCACCTCGTCCTCGAGCAATTCGAGCAGCCGCACCACGCCGGCCTGGCCGCCGGCCGCCAGCGCAAAGCACTGCATGCGTCCGATGCCGACCAGATTCGCCCCGGCCGCGATCGCCTTGACGATATCGGAGCCGCGGCAGATCGACCCGTCGATCAGGATCTTGGCGCGGCCGGCGACCGCGTCCACCACCTCCGGCAGCACGTCCATGGAACCGCGGCCGTGATCGAGCTGGCGGCCGCCGTGGTTCGACACGTAGATCCACTCGACGCCGTGGTCGAGTGCGATCTTGGCGTCCTCGGCGGTGGCGATGCCCTTGATGGCGAGCGGAATCTTGAACCGCTGCTTGATGCGCTTGACGGTCCGCCAGTCGAGCGCCGCCTGGAAGGCGCGGCCCTGGACGCGCCGCCGTCCGGCGGTCACGAACCGCTTGGCGATGTCGCGCTCGCGCCGGCTGTAATGGGCTGTATCAACGGTCAGGCAGAACGCCGAATAGCCGTGCGCAATGGCGCGCTCGACATGATCGTCGACCCAGGCCTCGTCGCCTCGCACATAGAGCTGGAACAGCCGCAACGCGTCGGGCGCCGCCGCCGCCAGCTCCTCGAGCCCGGGATCGCAGACCGAGCTGAGCATGTGGCCGGCGCCAAACTCCCCGACGGCGCGCACGACCGAGGTGGCGCCCAGCGGGTGAAAGCTCTCCAGCGAGCCGACCGGCGCCAGCACGACCGGCAGGCGCAGCTTGCGCCCGAACTCACTGACCGAGGTGTCCACCTTGCTGACGTCGCGCAGCACCCGCGGCCGGAACGCGACCGTGTCGAACGCCATGCGGTTGCGCCGCAGCGTGGCCTCGCTTTCGGCTCCGCCGACGATGTAGTCCCAATCGTTCTGGTTCAGGTTCTGGCGCGCCTTGGCGACGATCTCATGCAGATTGAGAAGATCGCTCGGCTGGGCGGGCGTGTCGTGGACGGATACTACCGCTGAGGTCCGTTCTTGCATGGAAAAGCCAATCGGGTGATGGGAGGGAGTTCTACAGGCCGGTCATGATGCTCATCCCAGCGATCGGTCGTCAACCAGTTGCGGACTTGTTAGGTTCTACCGCCGCGCCGAGGGAGGTTCCGCAGTGAATGTCCGCATCGTGGTCATGGAGGGTGACGGCATCGGGCCGGAAATCACGGCCGCGACGCTCGCCGTGCTGCGGGCAGTCGACCATGCTTTCGGCTTACGACTTTCCTTCACTCCCGTCACCATCGGTCTCGCCGCCCTGCGCGCGCACGGCACCACCCTGCCCGACGCGGCGGTCGAGGCCGCCAAGGCCGCCGACGGCGTGATCCTCGGGCCGGTCTCGCACAACGACTATCCGCCGGTCGCGCAAGGCGGCCTCAACCCGTCGGGCGAGTTGCGCAAGCGGCTCGATCTCTTCGCCAATATCCGGCCGGCGCGCAGCCGCGGCGGATTTCCGCCGCGCTGCGGCGCTCCGGTCGACCTCGTCATCGCGCGCGAGAACACCGAAGGCTTCTACGCCGACCGCTCGATGTTCGCCGGATCGGGCGAGTTCATGCCGACGCCCGACCTGGCGCTGGCGGTGCGCAAGATCAGCCGGGCCGGCTCGACCCGGATCGCGGAGGCGGCCTTCGCGCTGGCCATGGGCCGGCGCAAGAAAGTCACGGCAGTCCACAAAGCCAACGTGCTGCGGGTGTCGGACGGGCTGTTTCTCGAATGCGTGCGCGCGGTGGCGAGGCGCCATCCGGCGGTGCAATACGAGGAGCGGATCATGGACGCGATGGCGGCGCTGCTGGTGCGCGACGCCAGCGCCTTCGACGTGGTCGTCACCACCAACATGTTCGGCGATATTCTCTCTGACCTCGCCGCCGAGATCAGCGGCAGCCTCGGGCTTGCCGCCTCGCTCAACGCGGGCACCGAGCACGCGGTCGCGCAGGCGCAGCACGGGTCGGCGCCCGATATCGCGGGACAGGACCGCGCCAATCCCGCCTCGCTGACCGGCTCGGCGGCGATGCTGCTCGGCTGGCTCGGCGAGCGGCGCAAGGACGAGCGCTTGACGCGGGCGGCGAGCGCCATCGAGGCCGCGCTCGACCGCGCGATCGCGGCGCCGGAATGGCGCACGCGCGACCTCGGCGGCCCGCTCGGCACCAAGGCGTTCGGCGAACGCGTCGCCGAGCTGGTGGGTGAGAACGCCAGGTAGCAGGTGCCCGGACAGCGCGAACTCGCGCGGTTAGAGCACCGCGCCGGTCGCGTCATCGATCAAATGCATGTTGTCGAGACTGGCCGCGAGCCGCATGCGCACCCCTTCGCGCGCCCCGGCGTTGGGGCTCACCCGCGCGCACACGTCGATGCCTTTGATGCGGAAGAACACCAGGGTCTCCATGCCGAGCGGCTCAGTCACCTCGAGCACGGCATCGATATAACCCAGATGCTTGTCGCCGTTCGGCTTGGCCTCGGTCAGGTGCTCCGGGCGCAGCCCGAAAGTGATGTCCTCGCGCCCGACATGCGGCTTGTAGCGCGCGGCGTGCCCCTCCGGCACCGGCAGCACGATGTCATCGCTCAGGCGCACCCGCAGCCCGCCGTCCGCCTCTTCCAGCCGGCAGGGGATGAAATTCATCGCCGGCGAGCCGATGAAGCCGGCGACGAAGCGCGTCCTGGGCGCGTGATAGAGATCGTTGGGGGCGCCGATCTGCTCGATCTTGCCGCGGTTCATCACCACCACCCGGTCGGCGAGCGTCATCGCCTCGACCTGGTCGTGGGTGACGTAGACCGTGGTCGTGCGCACCTTCTGGTGCACGCGCTTGATCTCGGTGCGCATCTGCACGCGCAGCTTGGCATCGAGATTGGAGAGCGGCTCGTCGAACAGGAACACCTTCGGATTGCGCACGATGGCGCGGCCCATGGCGACGCGCTGGCGCTGGCCGCCGGAGAGCTGGCGCGGCTTGCGATCGAGCAATTCGGTGATGTCGAGGATGCGCGCCGCCTCCTGCACCCGCCTGGCGATCTCGGCCTTCGGATAGTGCTTGAGGCGCAGCCCGAACGACATGTTCTCGTACACCGTCATGTGCGGGTAGAGCGCGTAGTTCTGGAACACCATCGCCATGTCGCGGTCCTTCGGCGGCACGTCGTTGACCACCTCGCCGTCGACCGCGATCTCGCCGTCGCTGATCTCCTCGAGCCCGGCGATCATCCGCAAGGTCGTCGACTTGCCGCAGCCGGAGGGCCCGACCAGCACCACGAACTCCTTGTCGGCGATGTCGAGATCGATGCCGCGCACCGCCTCGGTATCGTCGAAGCGCTTGACCACCTTGCGCAACGAGACCTGGGCCATGGCTATCCCTTCGTGGCGCCGGCGGTCAGGCCGGCGATGTAGTAGTCCATCAGGAACGCATAGATGATCAGCGGCGGGGCAGCGCCGAGCAGCGCGCCGGTCATGATCTGGCCCCAGTTGTAGACGTCGGCCTTGACCAGCGAGGTGACGATGCCGACCGGCAGCACCAGCTGGTCGATCGAGGTGGTGAAGGCGAGCGGATAAAGAAACTGCGCCCACGAGACCGTGAAGGCGAAGATGGTCGCCGCGATGATGCCGGGCAGCGCCACCGGGATGAACACGCGGGTGAGGATCTGCCGGTAGTTGGCGCCGTCCATCAGCGCGGCCTCGTCGAGCTCCTTCGGGATCGAGGCGAAATAGCCGATCATGATCCAGGTGCAGAACGGCACGGTCAGGGTCGGATAGAGGATGAGCAGCACCCACCAGCGATTGAGCAGCTGGATGTCGGTCAGCTCGTTGAACACCGCGAACATCTTGAACAGCGGCAGGAACAGCAGGGTCTCCGGCACCAGATAGGTCAGGAATACGCCGGTGGCGAACGCCGCCGAGCCCCAGAACCGCATGCGCGCGAGCGCGAAGGCGGCGGGCACGGCGATCAGCATGGTGATGACCACGACGGTGACCGAGACCAGCGCCGAGTTGCGGAAGAAGGTCTGGTACTGCCGAGAGGTGATGAGCTCGATGTAGTTGTCGAGGGTCGGGTGGTAGACCCACCACGGATTGGTCGCCGCCGAGATCTCCGCGCTGGTCTTGAGCGACGTGATCAGCATGTAGACCGGCGGGGTGAGGAAGAAGACCGCGAACACGACCAGAAAGAAATAGGACCAGCGCAGGGCCCATTTCCGGTCGCGACTCATGCTGCCGTATTTCGTCTTGGCGAGCGGGGCGCTCTCGGCGATTGCAGCGGCGTTCGCCATCACACTTCGCTCCCGCGCCGGTGGATGTCGCGCAGGATGAAGATCGCCGCGACCGCGAGGATCGGGATCATGAACAGCGAGACCGCGGCGCCGAGCGGGATGTCGCCGCCCTGGATGCCGAGCCAGAACGACCAGGTGGCGAACACGTGGGTGTGGTCGATCGGCCCGCCGGCGGTGACGATGCGCACGATGTCGAAATTGGCGAAGGTCACGATCAGCGAGAACAGCGCGGTGATGGCGATGATGTTGCGCATCATCGGCAGCGTCACGTACCACATGCGCTGCCACCAGTTGGCGCCGTCGATGGCGGCCGCCTCGTAGAGCTGCTCGGGCACCGACTTGAGCGCCGCCAAGTACATGATCATGAAGAACGGGGCGCCGATCCAGACGTTGATCAGGATCACCGAGAAGCGCGCCCAATAGACGTCTCCGGTCCACGCGATCGGCTCGATGCCGACCAGCGCGAGGAGCCAGTTGAAGGCGCTGTAGGAGGGGTCGAACAGCCACAGCCAGGCGAGGCAGCTCATCGCCGGCGGAATCACCCACGGCACCAGCAGCATGCCGCGCCACTTGCGCTGCCCTTTGCTCGGGATGTTGTGCACGAAATGGGCAACGAAGAAGCCGATCAGCGCTTTGAAGACGACCGCAGTGATGGCGAAGATGCAGGACTGCTGCACCACCATCCAGAACGTCTCGCGCTTGAACAGGAAGAAGAAGTTGCCGAGCCCGACGAACCGCTCCATCGACTTGTTCAGCGTCGACAGATGCAGCGAGTAGAGCGCGGGATAGATCACCAGCAACGCGATCAGCAAAATGAGCGGCAGTGCCATGAAGACTGCGATCGTCGACTTGCGCTGCATGGCCTTGCGCAGGCCGGAGCGCCGGCGCACCGGCGCGGCCTCGATTTGCGGTATGACTGCATCGACCATGACGGCCTCGCCCTGCGCGTCGGGGCTCCTGCTCTCCCGCCTGCCTCGGGTGCAAGTCCGCGGGCTTACGGGCGATCGGGGTGAGGGGCGGCAACCGGTCCCGGCGGTGGTCGTGGCCGCCCCCTCGCCATAGCCCTCGCCCGTTGCCGGGGGAGGGAGGTACGGGCGTTACGTGCGCATGAAGCCTTCGAGCTCGCCCTCCGCCCAGGCCAGCGTCTTCTCCATGGCTTCGCCCCTGACGAGGCGCACCACCATCTTGGTATGGATCGCCTGGGTGTAAATCTGGTGGGCGATCTTCGGCGGCGCCGGTTGCGCGGCCACGGAGAGGATCTGGTGATTGTAGGGATTGGGATAGTGAAAGAGCGTGCCCTTTGGCGGCCCCTCCTCGGCCCAGACCTTGAAATCGGTGAGCTTCTCGAACGCGGGCAGGTCGTAGCCGGCGCTGGCGTTCACCATCTTCTCGACCGCCTGCCGTTGCGAGAGGAAGAGAATGAGGTCCTTGGCGGCGGTCTTGTTCTTGCCGAAGCTCCAGATCGCCCAGAAGTATGGAATGAAAGGCGCGTAGCGCCCGGCCCGGCCCGAGGGCATGCCGTGCGTCCACAACTGTTCCGCCACTTGCGGCGCGTCGCGTTTGGCGACCGCCCAGGCGCTGGGCGGATTCATGATCAGCGAGCCCTTGCCGGAGACCAGGTACTTGTTGTTGGCGGCGTTGTCCCAGGCCGGTGCATCAGGGGGCAGCCACTGCGCCAGCTTCTTGTAGTATTCGAGCGCCTGGCGAACCGGGTCCGACTTGACCGTGATGTTGCCTTTCGCGTCCACCAGATTTGCGCCGAACGACTGGAAGATCGCGCCCGCGGTGTCGACATTGTCTTCGGTCGTGCCGAGGCCGATGCCAAACGGGTTGCCACCCTTATGGCAGGCCTCGGCCGCCTTCAGAAAGGCGTCCAAGGTCCAGGCCTCGGCCTTCGGGGGGGCGCCCACCGGATACATCGCCACGACATCGATTCCGGCGTGTTTCTTCAGCAGGTCGATGCGCGTGTTCGGCCCCTTGATCTGGCTGCCGACGCAGGTCGGCACGGCGATCCACCGGTTGTTGGCGCGGCCGAGATATTCGACGGTCTTGTTGACGTTGCCGTTCTGCTTGATCAGCTCGGTCATGACGTCGTCGACCGGCTCCAGGTGCTGGGAGCTACCGTGCGGCTGCCAGCTCGGGAACGCCAGGATGTCGTGCCCGGAGCGCGCCTGCTGCTCGGCGGCGATGGTCAAGAGGTTCTTGTGGCCTTGCGAGGTGATGTAGTCGATCTGCACCTCGACCTTGTTCTTCGCACCCCATTCCTCACACAGCTTCTGCGACGCGTTGTTGCCGCCCGGCACCCAGTGATCCCAGAAGCCGACCGTCAGCTTGCCGGCCGCCTGCGAATGGCTGACATGGGGCATCGCGATCGCAGCGCTTGCAGCGGCGGTGGTCGCCAGAAAACGACGACGCGTCAGTCTGCTCTTGGGCATGACCTCATCCTCCGTTGGGTTTCCGCACGGACGTCGCCGGTTGTCTTACAGCCGCCAACGGTGAGTTGACCGCCGCCCGGCTTATATCCGCGACTGGACGGAAGCTTAGATCAAAGTCGTCGCACTTGTCAGGATAGATTTTAGGCGCATGTGACGCAGCCGGCGCCGAAGCAGGCGCCCGATCACGCCGCGGCGGCGTGACCGATGGCCTGGCCGGACAGCGAGCGCAGATCGAGCCGCAGCGTCAGGCAGAACGCGGCCCCGCCGCTGCGCAGGAACGAGCCGAGCGGCGTCGTCACCACCTGGTATCCGCGCTCCTCCAACCGGCCGCGCAGGCGTGCGCCACAGCCGGACATCACCAGCGTATTGCCGAGGCAGACGGCATTGGCCGCCAGCCGGCTCGCGTCCTCGGTGCCGACGGCGATGCGCTGGGCGGCGGTGACGCGATGGCGGATCATGCCCCGTCCCGCCGCGGTGAAGGCTTCGGGAACGTAAAGGACTTCGCCGCGCGGCAACGGGCACAGCGCCGTGTCCATATGGTAGAAGCGCCGGTCCGCAAGCTCCAGCGCAATCACCTCCTGCCCAAACATGTCCTCGACCGCGGCCCGCGCGGCGGCATCGGAACGTGGGCCATATCCCATCCAGAACAGGTTACGGGCGCGGTCCCAGACGCAATCGCCGGCGCCTTCGAGCACCAGGTCCTGCGGGAGCTTGCGCACCGCATCGACCAGACCCCGCGCCTGCAGCGAGCGGAACGCAGCCTCGAAATGCGGCTCTTCGCGCTGACGCTCGGGGTGACGGAACCGCGCCAGCAACACCTGCCGGTCCAGCACCACCGCCGCATTGGCGGTGAAGACGAGATCGGGCACATCGGGCGCCGGCGGAACCAGCTCGATCGCCGCGCCGAGATCGGTCAGCCGGCGCGAAAGCGCCGTCCATTCCTGCCGCGACGTGGCGGCATGCACACGCGCGTCAGTCGCCCAGCTCTGCGGGTCCATCCAGGGATTGATCGCATAGTTGACCGCGAAGTGGACCGGCCGGCACATCAGGAAGCGGGCGCGGGGTCTGATCGGATTCATTCCTTTTCACCTTCCCAGAAAAGCCCCCTCAAGCCGCGGCCTGTCGCGGCCGCGAGCCGTCGAGCTCGTGCACGACCTCCTCGAAGCGATCGAGCGCCCAGTCGAGGTCGTCGCGCGCAATCACGAGCGGCGGCGCCAGCCTAACCACCGTGCGGTGGGTTTCCTTCGACAGCACGCCCTTGTCGAGCAACCGCTCGCAGGCGGTGCGCGCGCTGGCGACCGTCGGATCGATCTCGGCGCCGACCCACAGTCCGCGGCCGCGCACGTCCTTGAGCGCCGGGCTCCTGATCGCGCGCAAACGCTCGAGCATGCGGGCGCCGAGCACGCGGCTCTTCTCCACCAGCCCTTCGTCGCGGATCACGTGCAGCGCTTCGAGCCCCACCGCGGCGGCGAGCGGATTGCCGCCGAAGGTCGAGCCGTGCGATCCCGGCGTGAACACATCCATGAGCTCGCGGCAGGCGACGAACGCCGACACCGGCAACACGCCACCGCCCAGCGCCTTGCCCAGAATGAGCCCGTCCGGCCGGATGCGCTCGTGCTGGAACGCGAACCACGCGCCGGTGCGGCCGAGTCCCGACTGAACCTCGTCGAGGATCAGCAAGACATTGTGCGCGTCGCAGATGCGGCGCAGCCCGGTCAAGAAGCCCGCCGGCGGCACGATGATGCCGGCCTCGCCCTGGATCGGCTCGACCAGCACCGCCACCGTGTCGGGCGTGATCGCCCGCTCGACGGCGGCGAGATCGCCGAACGGCACCGCGCGGAAGCCGGGCGTGAACGGCCCGAAGCCCTCGCGATAGTCGGGCTCGGTCGAGAACGAGATGACGGTGGTGGTGCGGCCGTGGAAGTTGCCGTTGGCGACGATGATCTCGGCGCGGCCGTCGGCAACGCCCTTGACCCGATAGCCCCAGCGGCGGACGGCCTTGATCGCCGTCTCCACCGCTTCCGCGCCGGTGTTCATCGGCAGCGCGGCGTCGAGCCCGGTGAGCTTGCAGATCTCCTCGAGAAACGGTCCGAGGCGGTCGTTGTAGTAGGCGCGCGAGGGCACCGC
>JBEVIH010000263.1:0-4013 GCA_040510815.1 Xanthobacteraceae bacterium
CGCACACCACGTTGGCGCCCTCGCGCGCGAAGATCAGCGCCGTGGCCTGGCCGATGCCGCTGGCGGCGCCGGTGATGATGATGGTTTTTCCGGTGAAGTAGTCCGGCGTCTTGGGCATGGCGTGTTTCCTCGCAGCGTATGTTGGCCTCGTGTCCCGGGCGAGTGCAGCGAGGGCTTCTTCAGCCCGAGCGGAACGAGACACCGATCTCGGGTTTACCCGAGATCGGCGCTTTTTGGTGCGCAAGTCGGGCAAGCCCGACTTGCGTGGACCCAGCGCACGAATCGCGAAGCGCATCATCGGCAGTCGCCTCACGGCCTGGGTGCCGGCTCTCGCGCGCAAGCGCGCGCTCGGCCGGGACAAGAGTCACTCAATGCCCCTCCGCCGCTAGCACCGCCTCGACGCGGATCTCCTCGGTCAACCGCGCCTTGAGCGCGGAGAATTCCGGGCTGGTCTTGATCGTGTAGTGGCGCGGATGCGGCAGGTCGATGGCGACGTCGGCCTTGATCCGCCCCGGCCGCGCGGTCATCACCACCACCCGCGACGCCAGGAAGATCGCCTCCTCGATGTCGTGGGTGACGAACAGCACGGTCTTGCGCTCGCGCTCCCAGATGCCGAGCAGCAGCTCCTGCATCAGCCCGCGGGTCTGGTTGTCGAGCGCCCCGAACGGCTCGTCGAGCAGCAGGATCGCCGGGTCGTTGGCAAGCGCGCGCGCGATCGCGGTGCGCTGCTGCATGCCGCCGGAGAGCTGCTTGGGGTAGTGGTGCTCGAAGCCGGTCAGCCCGATCCGCGCGAGCCATTCGCGCACCACCTCGCTGCGCCGCTCGCGCGCCACGCCCTTCTCGCGCAGGCCAAAGGCGATGTTGTCGGCGACCGTGAGCCAGGGAAATAGCGTGTAGGACTGGAACACCATGCCGCGGTCGGGGCCGGGCTCGCGCACCGGCGCGCCGTCGAGCACGATGCGGCCGCTGCTCGGCCGGTCGAGCCCGGCCACCAGGCGCAGCAGGGTCGACTTGCCGCAGCCCGACGGGCCGAGGATGGTGACGAAATCGTTGTCGGCGACGGCAAGATCGATCGGCTCGAGCGCGCGCATCGGCGCGCCCCGGTGCACGCCGGGAAACGTCCGCGAGACGTGCTCGATCGCGAGCTTGCTCACGCCAGGCTCCATGGGAACAGCCGCCGGTTGCCCCACTTGAACAGGAAATCCGAGATCAGGCCGATCACCCCGATCACGATGATGCCGAAGATGATCTGGCCGGTGGCGAGCAGCGCCTGGCTGTCGATGATCATGTGGCCGATGCCGGAGGAGGAGCCGATCAGCTCGGCGACGATCACGTAGGTCCAGGCCCAGCCCAGCACCAGCCGCAGGCACTCGGCGATCTCCGGCGCCGAAGCCGGGATCAGCACGCGCCCGAGGATGCCGCGGTCGCGCGCGCCCAGCGTGAGCGCCGCCTCGACCAGGTCGCGGCGCACGCCCGCCACCGTGATCGCCACCATCAGCACGATCTGGAACACCGAGCCGATGAAGATGACCAGGAGCTTCTGCAATTCGCCGAGCCCGGCCCACAGGATCAGCAGCGGAATGAAGGCGGAGGCCGGCAGGTAGCGGGCGAACGAGACGAACGGCTCGAAGAACGCCTCGATCGGCTTGTAGGCGCCCATGAGAATCCCGACCGGCACCGCCACCAGCGCGGCCAGCACGAAGCCGCCGAGCACGCGCCAGATCGTGATGGCGATGTCGTAGAGGAAGCCGTGCTTGGTGAGCAGCAGCCAGCCTTCCTCGACCATCGTGAGTGGATCGGCCAGGAAGGTCTTTGACACGTAGCCGCCGAGTGTGGCGTAGCCCCAGGCGGCGAAGAACAGAACGAAAAACAGGATGCCGAGCGCGACGCGGGCGGTGTTGGAGATGGGCGCCAGGGGCTTCATGCCGCCGCCGTGCGTTGGGCGACATCGGCGCGGCGAACTCGGCCGGCTCCCTCTCCCCGTTCTTCACGGGGAGGGGGAGCCCGCCGAGCATGCGGCGCGTCTGTGCCTACGAACTCATTGGATAAACTTGGTGTCTGCGAGCTTCGACAGATCCGGGATCTGCTTGATCACGCCGACCTCCAGCAGCAGGTTGGCCGCCTCCTTGTTGAAGGTCGGGAACTCGCCGGTGAAGAACGTCTTGTTGGCGGCGCGGTCCTGCCAGCGCAGATATTTCGCCGAGTTGCCGAACTGGTCCCCCGACTGCTTCACGTCGGCGCCCATGATCTCGTAGGCTTTCTTCTGGTCGGCCTTGATCATGTCGACGGCGTCGAAATAGCTCTTCACCAGCGCCTTCACCGCGGCGTCGTTCTCGGCGATGAATTTCGGCGTGCAGCCGAAGGTGTCCATCACCATCGGATAGTCGAGTGTGGTGGCGATGATCTTGCCGGCCTCCGGCTTCTCGCGCACCGCCGAGAGATACGGCTCGTAGGTCATGGCGACGTCGTTCTGCCCGGCGATGAAGGCCTGCGCCGCCGCCGCCGGCTCCATGTTGACCACGGTCACGTCCTTGACGGTGAGCCCGTTCTTCTTGAGGAACCAGGCGAGCGTGAAATAGGGCGCGGTGCCAGGAGCCGACGCCGCCACCGTCTTGCCCTTCACGTCCTTGATCGAGGCGATGCTGTTGCGCACCGCCATGCCGTCGGCGCCGTACGACTTGTCCATCTGCAGGAGCTGCGTGGTGGCGACGCCGTTGGCGTTCCACACGATCCAGGTCTCGACCGTGGTGGCGGCGCACTGGATATCGCCCGACGCGATGGCGAGGTGGCGGCTCGCCTGCGGGATCTTCTTGATGGTGACGTCGAGGCCGTTCTTGGCGAAGATGCCGGCCTCCTTGGCCAGGGTGAGCGGCGCAAAGCCCGTCCACCCGGAAATCCCGATGACGACCTTGGTGCCCTGCGCCAGCGCGGGGGTGGCCAAGAGACCGGCTGAGAGCGCTGCAACGAGCGCAGCCCCGGCAATCCTGATCGGCGTCATGTTCCGCTCCGTGTTCAAACCGCGTTGCATGTCATTTGCATCTTTGTCTGTGTCACTAAAGAGCATGATTCATGCCAGCACGCTGATGCGGCCGAGTCAAACGACACCAAGACAATATCTTTCCGCAGCCGCGCCTCACGCCGCCGGCGTCAGCGCGCTCGGCTTGGCGCCGACCGCCACCGCGAAGGCCGGCCGCGCGTCGATCGCCGCCTGCCAGCGCTCGAGCTCGGGACAGGTCGGCCGCTCGATCGGAAATTCCAGGCAGCGCTTGACGATGGTGCCGAGCGCCATGTCGGCGATGGTGAGGCGGTCGAGCGCGAACCAGTCGCGCCCGGCGATGTGGTCGTCGAGGATCTTGAGCTGGGCGATGAGGTCGGCGCTCTGCGCGGCAAAATCGGCGGCGCGCTCGGCGGGCGCCTTCTTGGCGTCCCTGAACACCGCCACATAGGGCGTGTTGAGCGCGCCCAGCAGGAAATCCATCCAGCGCTCGACCAGGCTGCGCTCGCCGGGCGTGGCGCCGGTCAGCGCCGGCCGGTGCATTGCCGCGAGGTAGCGCAGGATCGTGTGCGATTCCCAGATCACCAGATCGCCGTCGATCAGGGTGGGCACCTTGGCGGTCGGATTGAGCTTCTTGTAGGCGTCGGTCAGCGTGTTGCCGAACTGGCGGCCGTAATCCTCGCGCTGGTAGGGGACGCCGAGCTCCTCCAGGCAGAAGATCACCTTCTGGACGTTGCCGGAGGTCTGCCGGCCGAGCAATCTGATCACGTGGTTTCCTCCTCGCTGTCGCTCACCGGCTGCGCGGCTTGTAGGCGATGGCGTCCATCTCGATCTTGGTGCTGATCACCGCGCGCGCCTCGACGGTGGTGCGCGCCAGCACCGCGTCCTTGAACTGCTCGCCGAACACGCGGTTGTAGCGGCCGAAGTCGCGGGCGTCCTCGAGATAGGTGGTCACCCGCACCACGTCGGCCAGCGTCGCGCCCTCCTCGGCGAGAATCCGGCGGATCGCCTCGATCGT
>JBEVIH010000264.1:0-8560 GCA_040510815.1 Xanthobacteraceae bacterium
GCGTGCGAAACCCCTGGAATCCGGATTTCGTCGCCGGCGGCTCCTCGTCCGGCTCGGCGGCGGCGGTGGCGAGCGGATCGGTGGTCGCGGCACTGGGATCCGATACCGGCGGCTCGTTGCGGATCCCCGCCCACGCCTGCGGCTTGAGTGCATGGAAGCCCACGTGGGGCCTCGTTTCGACCGCCGGCGCGATGGAGCTCGCGCCCACGCTCGACACGATCGGGCTGCTCGCGCGCAGCGTCGCGGTGCTTCGGGGGGTGGCGGGCCACATGGCGGAGCTGCCCGAGGCCGAGGCGATCACCCGCGTCGCGGTCATTTCCGACGCACTTGCCGACAGCGAGCCAGCAGTCCGCCGCGCGGTGGACGACGGCGTGGCGGCGCTGGCCGCGTGCCCGGTGACGCTCGCCCGCGTGGACGCCATGGCGGCGATCGATGCGATCGACCGCCATGCGCTGATCGTCCTGCAGGGCGAGGCGGCGCGCCTGCATCGCGCTCGCCTCGACGACCCGGCGCTCGACCGCGGTCTCCGGCGGCGGCTCGCCAAAGGGCTCGACATCGACGACCGGACGCTGCAGCAGTCCCGGGATGCGCGCCCCGCCCTCGCCGCCGACTCTGTAGAGCAAGTGCTGCGCGGCGCGCAGGCCGCCGTGCTGCCGGTGATGGCGATCCGCACGCCGCAGGCCGACGAATGTGACCCAGGCTCGGAGCGGTTTTCGCCGAAGACGCTTTATGCGCTCAGCCGTTTGACCCGTTTCGTCAACATGCTCGGCTTTCCGGCGCTCGCCCTGCCGGCCGGCTTCGACGACCGCGGCATGCCGGTGGCGCTGCAGATCGTCGGCCGTCCCGGAAGCGATCGTGCCTTGCTCGATCTCGGATGCCGGCTCCAAGCTGCCACCGATTGGCACGGCCGCATCCCGACCGGCATCGCCGACCTGGTCCTTGCCGCGGAGCCCGCGCGGTGATGCTGTCTTGAAATGTCCCCTGTCCCGTGACGCCGCAACCACCTGAGCCTGCCGGAGAGCACCCATGCCCCACCTGACGACGGACGATGGCGTGAAGCTTTTCTACGAAGAGGTCGGCTCCGGCACCCCGGTCGTGTTCGTTCACGAATTCGCCGGCGACGGCCGGTCCTGGGAGGCGCAGCTGCGGCATTTCGGAAAGCGCTACCGCTGCGTCGCGTACAACGCGCGCGGCTATCCGCCGTCCGACGTTCCGGACGGCGGGGAAAACTATTCGCAGGATCGCGCCCGCGACGACATCCGTTGCGTGCTCGACGCCTTGTCGATCGACAAAGCGCACGTGGTCGGCCTGTCGATGGGCGGATTTGCCGCGCTGCATTTCGGTTTCACCTATCCGGCGCGCGCCCGCTCGCTCGTGATCGGCGGCTGCGGCTACGGCGCGTCTCCCGACAAGCGCCAGCAATTCGCCGAGGAGACCGAGGCGGTGGCGCGGCGCATCGAGGAGGCCGGAATGGCCAAGGTTGCGGAGGCCTATGCGCTCGCGCCCTCGCGCGTGCAATTCCAGAACAAGGACCCGCGCGGCTGGCGGGAGTTCGCCGATCAGCTGGCAGGCAATTCCACGCCGGGCGCGGCGCGCACAATGCGCGGCGTGCAGAAGCGCCGCCCCTCGCTGTTCGATCTGGTCGAGCGGATGAAGACGATCACGGCGCCGACCCTGGTGATGACCGGCGACGAGGACTGGCCCTGCCTCGAACCGGCGCTGCTGATGAAGCGTACGATCATGAGCGCGGCGCTGGTGGTGATGCCGAATACCGGCCACACCATCAACCTGGAGGAGCCGGACGCCTTCAATGCCCATCTCGACCTGTTCCTCCGGACGGTCGATGCCGGGCGATGGCAAAACCGCGACCCGCGCGCGATGTCCGGCATGATCCTGGGCAAATGAGGCTGCCGTGCGCTGCGCCGGCCTGTAACATCCGGCCCGCAGAGCGCGGCCCTCCGACCGTCTACCGCGCGACGGTGCGGCCGGCCGGTGAGCGCGGCGCGACGCTGCCGGTGGTCGCAGGCTCGGGCTTCGGCGCCGGCCGCTGGCCTTGCTTGCGCTGCTGGCCGGCGGGCAGCGCGCCGGCGTCCGGATAGCGCGCGCGCAGGTCGCGCAGGAAGGCGTCGAGCGTGTCGATCGACGCGATGGCGCGGGCGACGTCGCGGAACTCGGCGCCGCTCGCCGCCACCGGGGCGGTGACCACCTCAAAGGCGCGCCGATCGGGCCCCTCGCCCATCTTGCCGGCATATTTCTCGCGGAAGCGTTCGAGCCCGATTGCGTCCTCGGCCAGCGCGAAGCCGATCGCCGCGCGCAGGATGTCGGGGCGCTCGGCATCGCCGAGCGGCTCGAACTCGCGCCAGCGCTCGCCGTAAAGGAGCTCGATCTGCTCGGCCGCCTCGCGCCAGCGCTTTGCCGCCCACAGGATGTCGGCGCGCAGCCGGACCGCTTCGCGGGCCTGGATATTGGAGACCACCTCGAACGCGAGGTCGTGGCGGCCCAGCTCCGAGAGAGCGCGCGCCTCGAGCAGCAGGCGCTGATTGCGCAGCTCGTTCGAGAGGTCGCCCGAGCGGGTCGTCCGCAAGGTCGCCAGCGTCCGGTCGGCCTTGCGGTTCATCAGGTAGATGACGGCGAGCCGCGCCGCCACCTGCGAGCGGGCGGCGCCCTGCAGCCGGTGGTCGACCTGGTGCTGCAACAGCTCGGCCGCCTGGTCGAGCAGATCGACCGCGACCAGCCGGTCGGCGAGCCGGCGGATCATCTCATCGCCGCGCCGACCGATCGGGGTGAGCTCGCGGTAGTCATAGAACAGGCTGAGCGCATCGATCGCCGGCAGCGCGTCGCCGCGGCCGGCGAGGAACAGGCCGTCGAAGCTCTCCGCCGCGTCGTCGTGGATGCGCTGCGTCAGCTCGGAATTGGGATGCGCCGCGAGCGCGGTGCGCATGATGCGGAAGGCGTCGCGATAGCGGCTGTCCTCGGTGTAGAGGCGCGCCAGCAACTGCATCGCCTCGACCTCGGTCTCGTCGCCGCGCCAGACGGTGGTGAGCGTCTCCAGCTCGGCGATGGCGTCGCTGCGCGTGAGATTGCCCAGCGTTCGCCGCAGCAGCAGCTCGCGCAGCCGCCCCTGCGCGGCGATCGGGCGGTCCCAGGAATCGGCGGCGGCCTGATAGGCGCGCAGCGCGTCCTCGATGCGGCCGAGCGCTTCCACCACCCGTCCGGTGAGCACCGAAAGCGTCGGCTCGAGCTCGCGCGGCACGCCGATGTTCTCGAGCTCGTGCAGCTCCTTCAGGGCGCCGGTGACGTCGCCCACTTCGAGCGAGGCGCGCAGCATGTCCTTGATGATCACCCGCTGCAGCTCGATCGGCAGCGTTCCCATTGCCATGCCGACGCTGCGGAAGCCTTCGCGGGCGTCGGACCACTTGCTCTGGCGGGCGTAGGCCAGCGCCCGCCAGAGCGGCGCGTCGTGCTGGTTGCCGACCGCCGGATTGGCGAGATCCTTGAGCGCCTGCTCGGGGCGCCGCAGCATGATGTTGGCGATCGCGCGCAGCACCAGCGGGGTCGGATCCTCGGCGGTCGGCGCGTGGTCGGCGATCGCCACGTCGAGCACCGCCTTGGCCTCGGCCGCCAGCTCGCGGGCGAGATAGAAGCGGGCGAGATCGGCGCGCGCGATCGGACGCTTGGCTTCCGGCGCCTCGGCGGCGGCGCGGATGAGCGCCGACGTACGCTCGGCGAAATCGGCCTGGCGGTCGAAGCCCCAGGACTGCGGATCGAGCACGTGCGGCTGATAGGCGGCATTCGCCGAGCGCGCCGCGCTCTCGGCGATGGCCGACAAGGTAAGCCCGGCCGGCCGCGTGAGCACGATCCTGCCGGCGGACAGCTCGGCGCCGACGTCGTCGGCGAGCGGCTGCACCACCACGCCATGGGTCGAGGCGAGCGCGCGAAACTCGACGAAGTCCTGGTTCTTGACGAAGCCGCGCGACGGGCCGAGCGCGGTCACCACCATCAGCTTGTCGCCGGCCTCGGGATCGTCGATCCGGTGCAGCCCGCGCGGCTCGTCGAATGCGATGGTGATGCTCGAGCGCGCCGGCCCGATGATGTTGCGGCTGATCGCGAGCGGCCGGGTCGGCTCGACCACCTCGCCGCCGATCATGATCGTCCAGGCCGGGCCGTCGGTGGTGGCGCTGACCAGCCGCGGCCGTTCGAGCTTGATGCGCACCACCGCCACGTCGGCACGGCGGGTGAGCGTCGCGCTCTTGATGGTGCGGCTGCGGTCGCTTTCGAAGGCGGCCAGCCCGATCGTCGCCTCGGTGTCGAACACCAGCCAGAGCATGTCGGCGCGGCGGAACACGGCGGCGGGCGTGGGCACCGCGAACGGGAACGAAAGCGCAAGGCCGTCGCCCTGGCGCTTGACCACGACATCGACGGTGCCGTCATGCGCGGGAGGCGCGCTGTCCGCCGCGGCGGCGGGCGACGGCGAGGCGGCCGCCGCCGGCGCGGCTGCCGGAGGCGTTGCCGCCACGGGCTGGACGGCGGCCTCCGTCTTCGACGCACGCTCGGGCTCGGCGGCCGGGGTGGCCGGCGGTGCGGCGGGAGCGGCAACCTCGGGCGGCGGTGGCGGCGCCGGCGGAGCCGCGGCCCGTGCCGGCGGCGTTGGCGGCGGCAGGCGTTGCCGCTCGGAGGCGGAGCCCGCTCCCGCCGGCATGGTCGGCGGCGCCTGCACGGCGGCGGGCGGCGGAGCTTTCCTGTTGGCCAGATCCGCGACGAAGGCCGAGAGCTCGTCCGATCGCACGCTTGCTTCGGAGCGCTGGCTCTTTGCCTCGGTCGGCGTGACGTCGACCACGTAGCTCAGATCCTCACGGAAGGTGCGCACGTCCACCTTGCCGCCGAAGGCGAAACGCACCAGCACCGCCTCCTGGTCGATCTCGCTGTCGATCGAGGCGATCACCGGCGGCAGCGTGGCCTTGGCGTCCGCCAGATCGAACTTGAGCAGCGCGTCGAAGGTGAGCGTGAGCCGGTCCTTGTCGTTGTGGGCGGCGACGCCGATCAGCTCGGGCAGATCGAAGATGTAACGCATGAAGGTGGGCTGGCTGGCGACCCGCACCCGGATCGGCAGCATCTTGGCGTGGCGGGCGAGCACGCGCTGCTGGCGCAGCTTGCGGTCGGCCTCGCGCGCGCGCTTCGCCAGGTCGTCGATGACCTCGCGCGGCAGCCCCGGCGGCAGGCCGGTCCAGGGTTCGGGCAGGAGATCGACGAACAGCCGCTCGGCGGCGGCCATCGAGTTCACCGTGACCTTGCGTGCGAGCGCGATGCGGATGGCCTTGCCGTCGGGATCTCGGCGCGCGGCGCTGACATAGCCCGGCGCGTTGGCGGCAAGCTTGTCGACGTTGACGTCGATGGGGCGCCTGTAGCTGACGATGATGATGCCGTTGGCGACCTTGACCTGCGACTCGACGTCCTCGGCAAGGGTGAAGACGAGCCGGGCGAAGCCGTTCTCCATCACCGCGCTGACCTCGCCCTTGATCGCCTGGGCGCAGGCCGGGCGCGGGAGCGCAATCGTCAGCAGGAGCAGCGCGGCGGGCCACAGGGCACGCACGGCCGGAGGCCATCGGGTCGCCCGGCACGGGCGCAGATCACGCGATACGCAAACTTCTTTCACGTCTCGACCATCCGGCCAAAGGCCGTCGTTCCGCCGCTGCCTGCGCCGGTCGGCAGACACTAGCCGCGCGCGTTTAATGGCGCGTTACTAGATTCTCAATGCTTTCCAAGTGCTTAGGATGTCTACCCAAATTCAAGCCGCCCATTGTTTTATTTTAGCTATTTTTGAAAGTGTCTAACCGAAGTCCGCTTGGCGGCTGGCGTAGGCTACACCGGCCGCACCGCTCGCGCGCACCAGGCGGCGCGCCAGCGGCGCTACGACCGCCGGTCGGGGCCACGCAAATTGATCGTGCGGAGTGAGCAATTTTATACAGACGAGGGCGAGCGATCGGATCAACCTCGTGAATGCTGGGCGCTTCCCCGACGCCCCCCGCACGTTGCGCCCGAGCCCGGTCGACATGCCTTTTGGCCGGTGTGTGCGTAATACAGCGTATGCTTGCGTAACGTACACAGAGCCCCGCTGTTTGGGGCTCTGTGATTTGGTCCCTCTCACTCCGCGCTGGCGGACGCGCGCAAATCATTGGCGTGGAATCGCAAATCCTGCACTGGCGTTGCGGCGACTAAGATCCAATATGCGTTCACAGGGCCTGAACAAGGACCAAAGAATGAAACGTGATGAAGACCTCCAACTAATCGCAAGAACCGAGGGCCGAGGGGCTCGACGTCGGGGCACGCCACTCAACTCGAACCCCTACGTCCCGTACAACCCAAACAAAAACATCTTCCGCCTCGACCTCCATTGGGAAGCGGGGTGGCTGGAACGCGACGACGACGCCGGCGGGCGGCGGTGACTGCGCCAAGGTTCCCCAACGTCAAGATCAAGCTCGGAGGCCAACCCACCGGCAAGCTCCGCATCGTCATCAGAACCACGGCTGCCTTGCGTAAAGCTGGCATAGCCGAGCGCGAAGTTGACCTCTATCAGAAGGAAGCCTTAGCCGGTGACTTCGATAACTGCTTGGCGGTCACCCTCGCGTGGGTGGGATTGCTTTGATCTAGGGGCCGAGGAGGGGCCGCTCGCCGAGGCTTGGTGCCCGGCCAAGCGTTCGCTCATGGCAAAGTGCGCGAGGGCAGCCAAAAGCGGCCTTTGGGGTTAGGCTATGCCGGCGCCCGCAAAGTCGCCTGGGAGAGGTCAATGAAGCTCGGCGGTTCGCGTCTGTCCGCGCGCCGCTCATTTGCGCCGGCCTGCGTCGCCGTCCTGCTCTGGGGCGCCGGAGCGAGCGGGGTCGCCGCCGCCACCGTGGAGATCAAGGACGGAAACATCTTCGTGGTGGAGGGGGCGCAGCGCCGCCAGCTGACCAGATCCGGCCGCGACGCCGACGCGGTGCTGGCGCCGGACGGCAAGACGGTCGCCTTCACCCGCGTCGGCAATCCCCAGTCGTCGGGCATGCAGGGCGACTGCAAGTCTGGCCAGCAGGCCGACGAGCTCCGCCGCATCCGCGTCGACGGCGGCGGCGATGAGCTTTTGGTCCGCGGCCAGGAGGGCAAGGATCCGAAGGAGAGCCTGTGCGAATTCCGCCGCAAGCAGTTCAGCTCCGACGGGCGCATGCTCTATGTGCTGACGCCGGCCTGGGCCACCTCCGGCGCGCTTCACGCCTACGACACCCGCGACAAGAAGCTCAGCTTCGTGATGCCGGCCAACGACGTGATCGTGCTGAACGCCTGCAAGAGCCAGGAGTACCGCGACAATCTCGTGGTGCAGCAGCACCGATACTTCGTGGTGGCGGGGAGCTACGACTGGTACTGGCTCTACGATCGCACCGGCAAGAGGGAGAAGGGCCCGCTCGGCGACTTCGACGGCGAAGAGGCCGTGCGCGAGGCGATCGACGCCGCCGGATTGTGCGAGCGGTGATCGATCCAGCAGCTGCGATCAATTGCTCGGCTTGCCTTCGATCTTCGGCAGCTCGGCGGGCTTGTCCTTGTCGGGACGCGCGGCGAGAGCCAGGGTGAGCCGCTCGGCGGCCTCGGGCGACATCTGCGCCAGAATGTCGGACATGCGGCGGGGCGTGATCTGGGTCGCGACCTCGAACAGCACCCGGGTGTCGAGCCGGTCGAAGATCTTGGCGGCCTCCTTCGCCTTCATGTTCTCGTACATGGTGACGAGGTTCTTGAAGCGCGCCGCCTCGCCCTCCTCCTTGGTCTGCACCGCGTTGTTGATGCGCGCTTCCAGCTCCTTGAGCTCGGCCACACGTCCTTCCAACCGCTTCTCCGCGGCCTTGATCAGGCTCTCGCGCATTTCGAGCTCGCGGGCGCGCGCATCGAGCTCGTTGCGGCGTTCCTGCAGCCGTTCGAGGATCGCCTGCTCGGCCGGCGAGCGCGGCCGCGCCGAATCGACCGGCACCGGGATCCAGCCGGTATTCGTCTTCGGCTCCTCCGGCTTGGCGGCCGGACGGGCAGGTTTGGGCACTTCCTTCGCCTCCACCGCCTTGCTCTCGCCGGCCGCACCGGTGACGTCGGGGTAGTTGAACACTTGCTGCGCCCAGGACTGCTTGGAATTGTCCGGCCTGGCGGCGTTCGGCGGCGGCGCCTTCGCGGCCGGAGCGCCGGGGATCGTGCCGGTGATGTCGGCGCTGTCGCCCTCCCCCAGCGCGTAGCGACCGTCGACCAGCAGCCCCACCGTCTTGAGCACGAACAGCGTGATCGTCGCGAACAGGACGATGGGGACCAGCCGGAAATCACGCAGCAGGCGGATCATGCAGCCAGACCGCCCACGCGTTCGCGGGCGCGCTCGCGCGCCCGGTCGGCGAAGGCCTGGGCCGCGGCCACCACCGCCTTGGGATCCGGCCAGTCCGGCACGACCGCTGCCGGCGCTGGGATTGACGCCGGAGCGTTGGGGTCGCGGGGGAACAAGCCCAGCATGGCCTCGCCGCCCCTGAGCTGGCGGTCGAGATCGGCGGAGAGGCGTTCCGCC
>JBEVIH010000265.1:0-58228 GCA_040510815.1 Xanthobacteraceae bacterium
GTGATCGTCGGCAAGCCAGATTTCTCCAAGCCGGTGCCGGTGCGCGTCCACTCGTCGTGCCTGACGGGCGACGTGTTCGGATCCAGCCGCTGCGATTGCGGCGATCAGCTTCGCCTCGCGCTCACGCGACTGAAGGACGAAGGTGGCGGCATCATCCTGTATCTCGATCAGGAAGGCCGAGGCCTCGGCCTCGCCAACAAGATGCGCGCTTACGCACTGCAGGACGAAGGTCTCGACACGGTCGACGCCAACACCACGCTCGGCTTCGATGACGACGAGCGGGACTACCGGATCGGCGCGCGCATGCTGCAGATGCTCGGCGTCAAGCGCGTGCTGCTGATGACCAACAATCCGGCCAAACTCGACGGCCTGGCTGTCGCCGGCATCGAGGTGTCCGGCCGCAAGGCCTTGCAGGCGCCGGTCAACGTGCACAATCGGCGCTATCTCACCGCCAAGGCGACGCGCGCCGGACACAAGCTCGATCACCTTCTGGGCGCGCTCGCCGACGCGGGCGAAGCATCACGAGAACCGGTCGGCGGCGGGCAGGCGCCCTGAACAGACCGGCGGCGATCGTGCAAGGGGGTGGACATGATCGACGCAAGGCAGACAGCCGTGCTGTCAACGACCGTTCCCGCCTACACGGCGACGGCGCGCGTGCTGCACTGGCTCACCGCGGCGCTGGTTCTGATTCAGATTCCGCTCGGCATCGTCATCGCCAACGAGTGGGGCGGAGAGCGGCAGGAATCGCTCTATGACTTGCACAAGTCGTTCGGCGCCGTGATCCTTCCGCTGGTCATCGTGCGGCTGATCAATCGCTTGATCCATCCGCCGTTGCCGCTGCCGGCCGACATTCCGGCGAAACTGCAATTGACCGCGCACGTGACCCACTGGGCGCTCTATGCGCTGCTGATCGTGCAGTCCCTGCTCGGCTGGATCGCCACCTCGGCCTATCCGGCGCCACTCCCGGTGTTCGGCCTGTTCGAGCTGCCCAAGATCTGGCCGGCGGACCAACCGTTTTCCGAGCGGCTTTTCGTCGTGCACCGATGGCTGGGTATCGTCATCGGGGTGCTCGCCGCAATGCATATCGCCACCGCCATCTATCACCATTATGTGCGCCGGGATCGGGTGCTCATGCGCATGATCACCGGTTGATCGCCACGACATCCACCATGGAACGCGCGCCACCAAGTCGATCGCTGGGCGAACTCACCTTCCTGGAGATTTCCCGCCATCTGAAGGAGACGTCGATCATTTGCCTGCCGATCGGCGCCATCGAGCAGCACGGACCACATCTGCCGCTCAACACCGACGGCGTGATTGCCGAGGAGCTCACGCGCCGGATCGTCGCTCGCTGGGGAAGCGATCTCGATCTGTGGCAGCTCCCGACCTTCGCCATCAGCCTGTCGCGCGAGCACGACTGGGCGCCGGGCACGCTGTGCCTGACGCTCGAAAGCTTCATCACGCTGGTGAAGGACATCGCGCGCGAGATCGTCCGCTCGCTGCCGGCACGTAACCTCGCGATCGTCAACGGCCACGGCGGCAATCGCGGCGTCCTGGAGAACCTCATCCGCGAGCTGCGCGGCGATTGCGGGCTCAACGCCTGCGTCATTCACCCGTTCGACCTGTCGAAGGCCAAGATGGGTTCGGGCTATCCCGACGTCCATGGCGGGAAGGGGGAGACCTCGGTGATGCTGGCGCTGGCGCCGCAGCTCGTGCGCCGCGACCAGATCGGGCGCGCCAAGGAACCGCCGGACCGCAAGGAGATCGAGGCGCTGGTGTTCGATCGCGGAACGACCTGGCCCTGGCGCAGCGATGATCCGCGGCTTGCCGAGCGGGGCGTGATCGGCGAAGCCCATGCCGCTTCGGCCGAGCTCGGGGAAAGGATCGTCGACAGCATCGTCGCGGAGGTCCGCCCCGTGCTCGAGCGTCTGCGGGAAGGCCAGCGGCCGGCGCGGGGGGCCGGCGACGCTAAGGCGCGCGCGCAGTCCGGCGCTCGCAATGCGCAAGCGGCGTCGCGACCGCGGCGGCAAGCGTCGCGAGCACGCCCCAGTAGCCATAGCGGAAATCGGCCGCGACCCCGACCGCCAGGAAGGTCATGACATAGACGATCGCGCTGGCGCTCACGCCGACGGCGAAGGCTCCGGCGGGTGTCGCGCGCGCCGGCCAGGCCAGCGCGCAGATCCCGGTCGCGAGCACGAGCCAGAACCCGGTGCGGAACAGCAGGGTCGGCGCCAGCAGGTGGTGCAAGGCAAGGAGCGGCTTGAAGTAAGGGTTGTTGCCATAAACCGCCGCCGGTCCCTGCCAGTCGTAGTACGGCAGGACGAGATTGGAGCCGGTCAGGAACGTCCACATGAAGGTCGCGCGGTGGCGCAGATAGGCGAGCGGATGGGCGGCAACCGCCCGCCGCCATGCTTCGCCGAGCCGCGGCGTCCCGAAGATCAGGTCGTCCTTGCTCTCCAGCCGCTTCATCACGAACGGACACGGCTCCATGTGCCAGTAGGTGTCCCAGCGGACCGGGTCATAGCACTTGCTCGTCAACTGCACGGTCTCGTCCGCGCGCCACTGCACCGGAAACTGGTTCTCTCCGCTGAAATGGGTGATACCGCCGAGGTCGAACACCAGCAGCGAGTGCAGCGGGTGCTGGCGCTGCGCGTCGAGCATCGCGTAATAGACAAGCGGAATGAGCGCGTAGAAGGCGACGACCGCCGGCACGAACATGATCGCGGTCCGCCTTAGACCGAAGCGCATCGGCCAGACCACGTAGGCGGCGAGCAGCGCGGCCGCGAAGATGGCGTTGGGGCGCAGCAGCACGCCGAAGGCGACCACGAGTAATGCCAACGCCTGCACCGGCAGGCGCAGCGGTTTCGGGCGATCGGCCACCGCGAGCGTCATCGCCGCGGCGAGCAGCCAGGCCACCGCCAACAACACGTCGCGCCAGATCATGCCGACGAACACGAACGCGGGCGGCGTGAGCGCGATGAGCGGAGTCGCCAGCGCAAGCCACGCCGAGCGGCGCGCCGCGGTGAGCGCGAGCAGGCCAAAGCCCGCCCAATAGGATGTGGCGATGAGCAGGAACATGCTCAGCGCCCCGGGCGCCAGCGGATCGATCAGCCACCAGGCGATGCTCATCGCTGGCGACTGCCAGTCGCCGAACCGCCAGTCCTTGGCGGCCGCATAGACGTAGCTGGCGTCGACGGTGATGTAACCCGGATAGAACACCAGGATGGTGAGCGCGTAGCCGGCGGCCAGCAGGACCAGGACGGCCGCGATCAAGCGGGGAGGGGTCCTCGGCCGGCTGGTCCGCGATGGCTGGGCGTCGTTCACCGTCGGCGGCATTTGGTGCTACATGGCTCGCGACGCTGACGCTCGTTCGACCAGGAGCCGAACATGATTACGGTGCGACGCCTCGGCCACGCCACGCTGACCACCCCCGACCTCGACGCGCAGGTCGCATATTACACCGAGGTGGTCGGTCTCACGCTCACCGAGCGCGAGAAAAATCGCGCCATACTCGCGAGCCGGCAGGGGCTCGAGGCGATCGCGCTCGAACCCGGCGCTCCGAATGCGCTCTCGAAGCTCTCCTTTCAGGTCGCGCCGGAGGGCGACCTCGATGAGCTTGCCCGCGAGCTTGCCAAGCATGGAGTGAAGGCCGAGCGCCGCCGCGGAATATCTCCCGGCATCGCCGAGGCCATCGCTTTCACGGACCCCAAGGGCACGCTGATCGAGATCTTCTCCGACTACGTCTTCGCCGAGGAGGACCGCAGCCAGGTCGGCGTGATGCCGCTCAAGCTCGGCCATGTGGCCTACCGGGTGAGGGACGTGCAGCAGGTCGTCAGGTTCTACTGCGACGTGCTCGGCTTTCGAGTGTCGGATTGGCACGGGGACACGTTCGCGTTCCTGCGCTGCGGGCCCGATCACCACAGCGTCAATTTCGTCTTCGACGAGGTGCCGCAGCTTCATCACATCGCCTTCGAGGTCAAGGACTGGGCGGAGATCCAAAAGGCCTGCGAGTGGCTGGCCAAGAACAACATCCGTCTGGTCTGGGGTCCCGGCCGCCACATCATCGGCCACAACATCGCGATCTATCACCGCAACGCCGACAAGGTGCGGGTCGAGTTCTTCACCGAGATGGATCAGATGAAGGACGAGGCGCTGGGCTATTTCGATCCGCGTCCCTGGCACCAGGATCGGCCGCAACGCCCGAAGGTCTGGGGGCCGGACACGCTGCGGAATTACTGGGGCTTCGGATCGGAGCCGGTGATTCGCGGCTATCAGACGGTGGAGTGAAATTTCTCCGCAGTTTCCTTCACATAGGAGGCCCGGTTCACGAACCGCGTGAACCGGGATTTCGGTCCATCTAACCCCAAAGAGGGCGCGCTCAGGTCAGCGTGAAGGTCAGCTCGCCGAGCTTCTCGATCGTGGTCACGACCTTGTCGCCGGCCTTGAGCCACACCTGCTTGTCCTTGGGATAGCCCGCGATCACCCCTTCGGGCGTGCCGGTGAAGATGATGTCGCCGGGCTTGAGCGTGAAGTACTTCGAGATGTAGCTCACCAGTTGCTTGCAGTTGAACACCATGTCGGACGTGTTCGAGGACTGGCGCACCTCGCCGTTGACCCGGCACTCGATCTTGAGATTGTCGCCGTCGGCGAGGTCGGCGGTGAGGAGCCACGGCCCGACCGGCGCCGAGCCGTCCAGGCTCTTGCCGATCAGCCACTGGGTCGAGCGGCGTTGCAGGTCGCGGGCGGTGAAGTCGTTGCCGGTGCAGTAGCCGAAGATGTATTTCGGGGCGTCGGCCTCGCTGACGTTGCGGGCCGTGCGCCCGATCACGATCACCAGCTCGGCCTCGTAGTCGAACTGCTTGCCGTCCGTCTCCGAGACGCCGATGGTGCCGCCTTGATGGTTCAGGGCGGTGTTGTACTTGCTGAACAACACCGGCATCGTCGGCACCTGCGCGTTCATCTCGGCGATGTGCTTGCGATAGTTGAGGCCGATACAGATGATTTTTTCGGGCGTCGTCACGCAGGGCCCGAAGGTCGCCTTGTCCAGCGCGACGAAATAGCGGTCGGCGGCGGCGCTGGCGCGCGCCTTGTCGACGAGGCGGCGCAGCCCGGAAATGTCACCCTGGCCCTTGAACACCGCGTCGATGGTGGTGGGTGCGCCCTCGCGGAAGTCTTGCTCGGCGGCAACCACGTCGAGGACGCCGCGATCGGTCCGCAAGGCGAGCCCGAAGCCGCCGTCCGACCGCCGCAGCGTCGCGAAGGTCATGCCCTTTGGAAGCTCCCTCGGCTCGCTCGCCCTCGGCGCGCTTTGCGCCACCGCATTTGTTGCCACCGGCAGGCTGGCCGCAGCCGCCACCGCGGCGGCGCCGGCGAGGCTCGTCGTCTTGAGGAACGTTCTTCGGTCGTGAGTCACATGCGTCATTGGCGCCTCCCGTGATGTGCCACTGCCGGCGTCGTTATCGGCGCGGCTTGTGAGACAATCTAACTCATTTGCGGCTACCGTGGGCAAGCCGCCCGGCGCGCGCGCGGCCCGCCGAAGCGCCCGGCAAATCGGTTCCAGATCAGGCAGTTAGCCTCGCTCTGTCGAGAACTCTCCTGATCGCCAGCGACCGGCCGCACGGCACAAGCTCGGCCACGACCTCGACATGTTTTGCCGGTCATCTCGCGACAGCCCGCTCGGATTCCCCCGCCCGACGGGAATGGAGGTCCCCCCATGCTCGCGTTCGTCCGCGGTGCGGTTGCCGCCGCGCTCGTGCTGTTGTTGTCCGCTCCCGCCATTGCCGCCGACAAGCCATTCCACCGCGACGATCTCGCCGACGCCGCCATCAAGCTGGAAGCCCAGATCAAGGCCGAAGCCGGCCAGGTCTCGAAGTCGGCCGCGGCGCTGCGCCGCGAGGCCGATGCCGCTTTCCAGCGCAACGACTTCCGCACCGGCATGCAGATTCTCGGTCAAATCGTCGCGGTCGCGCCCGACGACAGCGCCAACTGGCTGCGATTGGCCAAGACCGTCCTGCAGATCCGCCCCAGCAACGACCGCGAGCGCAACCTGCTGCTGGAGCGCGCCGCGACCGCCGCCTACATCGCCTATCAGCGCACCTCCAATGCCGGCGAGGAAGCCGAGAGCCTGGTCGTGATCGCGCGCACCTACGCCGATCGCTCAGTATGGCGGCCGGCGCTCGATGCGCTGCGCGTCTCGCTCGAGCTCCGCGAGGTGGCCGAGGTCCGCCAGCAATACGAACGCATGCGCGGCGATCACGGCTTCCGCCTGCTCGACTACTCGGTCGACGCCGACGCCGCCTCGCCACGCGTCTGCTTCCAGTTCTCGGAAGATCTGCCGGGCAAGCGCACCGATTTCTCGCCGTTCGTGGCGGTCGTCGGCCAGGACAAGCCGGCGCTCTCGGTGCAGGACCGCCAGCTCTGCGTCGAAGGCCTCAAGCACGGCGAGCGCTACACCATCACGCTGCGCGCCGGCATTCCCTCGATCGTGCGGGAGACGCTGGCGAAAACCGCCGAGTTCAACGTTTACGTGCGCGACCGCAAACCATTCGTGCGCTTCAGCGGCAAGGCCTATGTGCTGCCGCGCACCGGCCAGCGCGGCATTCCCGTGGTCAGCGTCAACACCTCGGCGGTGGCGATCGAGATCTACCGGATCGGCGACCGCAACCTGCTCAACACCGTCGTCGGCCATGACTTCCAGCGTAATCTCGACCGCTACGACCTCAACCGCCTGACCGAGGAGCGCGGCGCCCAGGTCTGGAAGGGCGAGATGAAGGTCGAGCAGACGCTCAACGCCGACGTCATCACCGCCTTCCCCGTCGATCAGGCGCTGGGCACGCTGTCGCCCGGTGTCTACGTCATGGTGGCGCAGGCCGCCGGCACCGCCGGTGACGATTCCGACGCGCTTGCGACCCAGTGGTTCATCGTCTCCGATCTCGGCCTGACCGCGTTCTCCGGCAACGACGGCGTCCACGTGTTCGTGCACTCGCTCGATACCACCCAGGCGAAGGGCGCTATCGAGGTTCGGCTGCTCTCGCGCAGCAATGAAATCCTGGCGGCGCGGCGCACCGGCGACGCCGGTTACGTGCGGTTCGAGGCGGGGCTCACCCGCGGCGAGGGCGCGCTGGCGCCCGCGCTGCTGATCGCAACCGACGCGCGGGGCGACTATGCCTTCCTCAGCCTCAAGGCGCCGGCATTCGATCTCACGGACCGCGGCGTCTCCGGACGCGTGGTGCCGGCCGGCCTTGACGCCTTCGTCTACACCGAGCGCGGCGTCTACCGCTCGGGCGAGACCGTGCAGGTGACGGCGCTGCTGCGCGACGGCCAGGGCATGGCCGCGCTCGACACGCCGCTCACGCTCGTGATCGAGCGTCCCGACGGCGTCGAGTACCGCCGCACGGTGGTGCCCGACCAGGGCATCGGCGGACGCGCGCTGAGCGTTCCCCTGATCGCATCCGCTCCGACCGGCACCTGGCGCGTGCGTGCCTTCACCGATCCGAAGCGCCCGCCGGTCGGCCAGAGCACGTTCATGGTCGAGGATTATGTCCCCGACCGGCTCGAATTCGAGCTCGCGTCGAAGGCCAAGGGCGTCTCCAAGACCACCCCGGCCGAGATCACCATCGACGGCCGCTATCTCTACGGCGCGCCGGCCGCCAAGCTCGAGCTCGAAGGCGAGATGATCGTCGCGCCGGCGGCCCAGCGGGCGGGATTTGCCGGCTACCAGTTCGGGCTGTCGGACGAGGAGGTCGAGACCCGCCGTCAGCCGCTCGAAAACCTGCCCGAGACCGACGCCAACGGCAAAGCACGGTTCGTCGTGACGCTCGACAAGCCGCCGGCGACGACGCGGCCGCTCGAGGCGAAAGTGATCGTGCGGATGGCGGAGCCCGGCGGGCGTGCGGTCGAGCGCAAGCTCGCACTGCCGGTGACGCCGGCTGCGCCGATGATCGGGGTCAAGCCGCTGTTTTCCGGCCGCTCGCTCGGCGAGGGCGAAAACGCGAGCTTCGACGTCATCGTCGCCGCTCCCGACGGCACCTCACTCGCGCGTCCGGGGCTGCGCTACGAGCTGCTCAAGGTCGAGACCCGTTATCAATGGTATCGCCGCGACGGCGTCTGGGACTTCGAGCCGGTCAAGTCGACCCGGCGCGTCGCCGACGGCCAGATCGACGTGGCTGCCGACCGGCCTGCGCGCATCTCGGTGCCGGTGCAGTGGGGCCGCTACCGGCTCGAAGTCTCGACCACCGAACGCAACGGGCCGGTGACCTCGATCGCCTTCGATGCCGGCTGGTACGCCGAGGCGAGCGCCGACACCCCGGACCTGCTCGAGATCGCGCTCGACAAGCCCGAATACGTCCCGGGCGAGAGCATGACGGTGATGGTGACCGCGCGCACGGCGGGCAAGGTCACGCTCAACGTGATCGGCGACCGATTGATTCACACGGCGACGCAAGACGTTGCGGCCGGCACCGCGCGGCTGCGCGTCCCGGTCGGCAACGATTGGGGCAGCGGAGCCTATCTGGTCGCGACTTTGCGCCGTCCGCTCGACACGCAGGCCGAGCGCATGCCCGGCCGCGCCATCGGCGTGCAGTGGTTCTCCATCAACCGCAAGGCGCGCACGCTTGCGCTCGGCATGAGCCTGCCGCCGCTCCTGCGCCCCAACAGCACGCTGCGCATCCCGGTCAAGGTCGGCGGCCTTACCGCCGGCGAAGAGGCGCGCATCGTCGTCGCCGCGGTCGATGTCGGCATCCTCAACCTGACCGGCTACAAGCCGCCGGCGCCCGACGACTATTACCTCGGCCAGCGCCGTCTCACCGCCGACATCCGCGACCTCTACGGCCAGCTTATCGACGGCATGCAGGGCACCCGCGGTCAGATCAAGACCGGCGGCGATTCCGGGCCGGCCGAGCTGCAAGGCTCGCCGCCCACCCAGAAGCCGCTCGCGCTCTATTCCGGCATCGTCACCGTCAAGCCCGACGGCAGCGCCGAGATCGTGTTCGACATTCCGGACTTCGCCGGCACCGCGCGCGTGATGGCGGTCGCCTGGTCGAAGGACAAGGTCGGACGCGCGGTCGGCGACGTGACCGTCCGCGATCCGGTGGTGGTCACCGCGACGCTGCCGCGCTTCTTGCTCAACGGCGACCGCGCCACCATGCATCTCGACCTCGACAACGTCGAAGGGCAGGCCGGCGATTACCGGCTGGAGGTGAGGAGCGAGGGCGTCAACGTCATCGGCACCGCCGCGCCGCAGACGCTCAGGCTCAACGCCAAGCAGCGCAACGCCGTTGCGGTGCCGCTGACCGCATCCGGGTCCGGCCACGCCACGGTGATCGTGCGCGTGAGCGGGCCCGGCGGCCTCGTGCTCGACCGCAGCTATGCGCTTGCGGTGCGGCCGGCGACCCAGATCCTTGCTCGCCGCACGGTCAAGCCGCTCGCCAAAGGCGAGAGCTTGACGCTGTCCGGCGACCTGTTCGCCGATCTCGTGCCGGGCAGCGGCAGCGTCGCGCTGTCGGTCGGCATCTCGACCGCGCTCGATGCCGCGGCACTGCTCGCCGCGCTCGACCGCTATCCGTTCGGGTGCTCGGAGCAGGTCGCCAGCCGCGCGCTGCCGCTGCTCTATGTCAACGATCTCGCGACGGCGGCGCATCTCGCGCTCGATACCGCGGTCGACCAGCGCATCCGCGAGTCGATCGACCGGCTGCTCGCGCGGCAGGGCTCGAACGGATCGTTCGGACTGTGGTCGGCGGGCGGCGACGACGTCTGGCTCGACTCGTACGTCACCGACTTTCTCACGCGCGCGCGCGAGCGCGGTTTCGCGGTCTCCGACACCGCGTTCAAGCTCGGGCTCGACCGGCTACGCAACTTCGTCGCCAACGCGCCGGACCCATCGAAGGACGGCGGCCGCAACCTCGCCTATGCGCTCTACGTGCTGGCGCGCAACGGCGCCGCCCCGGTCGGCGATCTGCGTTATTTCGCCGACAGCAAGCTCGACGCGATCGCGACCCCGATCGCCAAGGCGCAGATCGCGGCGGCATTGGGCATGCTCGGTGACCGCCTGCGCGCCGAGCGCGTCTATGCGGCGGCGCTCGCCGCGCTCGCCCCGCAACCGGCGCTCGACTATGGCCGCAGCGACTACGGCTCGGCGCTGCGCGATGCGGCGGCCCTGGTCACCCTCGCCTCGGAGGGCGGCGCCCCGGCGCCGACCGTCACCGCTGCCGTCCAGCGCGTCGAGGCGGCGCGCGACCTGACGCCTTACACCTCGACGCAGGAGAATGCGTGGATGGTGCTGGCGGCCCGCGCGCTCGCCAAGGACGCCCAGACGGTATCGCTGACGGTCGCGGGTCAGGCCGGCAGCGAAGCGACCCAGGGCGCGCTCAACCGCAATTACCGGCAGGGCGATCTGGCCGGCCGCGGCGTGACCGTCACCAATACCGGCGACAGCACGGTGCAGGCGGTGGTCACGGTGACCGGCGCGCCGCTGGTGCCGGAGCCGGCCGCCGACAGGGGCTTCAAGATCGAGCGCAAATACTACACGCTCGCCGGCAAGCCCGCCGACCCGACCAAGGCCAAGCAGAACGAGCGCTTCGCCGTCGTGCTGAAGATGACCGAGCCGCAGCCGCAGTTCGGGCGCCTCATCGTTGCCGACTACCTGCCGGCCGGGTTCGAGATCGACAATCCGCGCCTGGTCTCGTCGGGTGACACCGGCACGCTCGCCTGGATCGAGGACGCACAGGAGCCGGTCAACGCCGAGTTCCGCGACGACCGCTTCAGCGCCGCCTTCGAGCGCAAGGCCGGCGATCCGTCGGTGTTCACGGTCGCCTATGTGGTGCGCGCCGTCTCGCCGGGCCGGTACGTCCATCCGCAGGCCTATGTGGAGGACATGTATCGGCCCGACCGCTTTGGCCGCACCGCCACGGGCGCGATCGAGGTGACGGCGGCGAAATGAGTTCGGCCTTGTCGACCCCTCCCGGCCCGCCGCGGTTACGGCGATGGCTGCGCGCGAGCGTCATGGTCGTGTCCGCCGCAACCGTGGCCGCACTGGCGGGGGTCTCGTGCTGGGTCGTCGCGCTCGGCCCGGCGCCGCTGGGGGAGGGGCTCGCCTTCTCGACGCTGGTGGTCGATCGCAACGGCAGTCTGTTGCGGCCCTACACCACGCTGGAGGGGCGCTGGCGGCTGCCGGCGACGCGCGAAAACGTCGATCCGCGTTTCCTGGCCATGCTGCTCGCCTACGAGGACAGGCGGTTCAATGCGCATCATGGCGTCGATCCGCTCGCGCTCGGCCGCGCCTTCTCGCAGCTGCTCGGCAACGGCCGCGTCGTCTCCGGCGCGTCCACGCTCACGATGCAGGTGGCGCGCCTGCTCGAGCCGCGCGCGGAGCGCACGTTTGCGGCCAAGCTGCGCCAGATGGTGCGCGCGATCGAGATCGAGCGCAGCCTCAGCAAGGACGAGATCCTTGCCCTCTATCTCAGCCTCGCGCCTTACGGCGGCAATCTCGAAGGCGTGCGCGCGGCAGCGCTCGCCTATTTCGGCAAGGAGCCGCGCCGCCTGACGTTGGGCGAGGCGGCCTTGCTGGTGGCCTTGCCGCAATCGCCCGAGCAACGCCGGCCGGATCGCTCGATCGAGGCCGCGCGCAATGCCCGCGACCGCGTGCTCGATCGCGTCGCCGCCGCCGGCACCGTGCCTTTGGACGAGGTCGCGCGGGCGAAGCATGAGCCGGTGCCGGACGGACGCAGGCCGATGCCGATGCTCGCCCCGCACGCCGCCGACGCGGTGGTGGCGGGCGTGCCCGACCGCGACCTCCATCGGCTCACCATCGACGCCACGCTGCAGAAGAATCTCGAAGAGCTGGCGCGCGAGCGCGCCAGCGCGCTCGGGCCCGATGTCTCGGTCGCCATCCTCGCGGTCGATCATGCGACCGGCGAGGTGCACGCGCGCGTCGCCTCGGCGGACTATTTCGACATTCGGCGCGCCGGCCAGGTGGACATGACTACGGCGCTACGCTCGCCCGGCTCGACGCTCAAGCCGTTCATCTATGGGCTCGGGTTCGAGGATGGCTTCATCCATCCCGAATCGCTGATCGACGATCGGGCCGTCCGCTACGGCGGCTACGCGCCGGAGAATTTCGATCTGACTTTCCAGGGAACGGTGACCGTGCGCCGCGCCTTGCAGCTTTCGTTGAACGTGCCGGTGGTGGCCGTGCTCGACAAGGTCGGCTCGAGCCGCTTCACCGCGCGGCTGGCGCAGGCGGGCGGAACGCTGGTGCTGCCCAAGGGCGAAGTGCCGGGGCTCGCAATGGGGCTCGGCGGCGTCGGCGTCAGTCTCACCGATCTCGTCACCCTTTATGCCGGCCTGGCGCGGCTCGGCACCTCGGTGCCGCTCACCGAGCGCATCGCCGACGCCGCCGAGCCGCCGGTGGCGCGCCGGCTGCTCGAGCCGGTCGCCGCCTGGTATGTCGGCAGCATCCTGCTCGGCACGCCGCCGCCCGACAACGCCGCCGGCGGCCGCATCGCCTACAAGACCGGCACGTCCTATGGATATCGCGACGCCTGGGCGGTCGGGTTCGACGGCAAGCGCACGATCGGCGTGTGGGTCGGCCGCCCCGACGGTGCCCCGGTGCCGGGCCTCGTCGGCCGCGTGGCGGCGGCGCCGATCCTGTTCGACGCCTTCGCGCGCACCGGCAAGCTGCCGGCCATGCTGCCCGGCGCGCCCAAAGGAGCGCTCATGGCCGCCACCGGCAAATTGCCGCCGCCGCTGCAGCGCTTCCGCCCGGGCGTGCTGGCGGGCGAGGGGGGCGAGCCGCAGCTGCGCATCATGTTCCCGCCCAACGGCGCCCGGCTCGAGCTCGCCGGCGATGCCGGCAAGCCCGATCCGATCGCGCTCAAGGTGACCGGCGGCGTCGGGCCGCTCACGGTCCTGGTCAACGGCCAGCCGCTGTCGGCCTCGGCCGGCCGCCGCACGCTGTTCTTCGAGCCTGAAGGTCCCGGCTTCGTGCGCCTCACCGTGATGGACGCGAACGGCGCCACCGACAGCGTCATGGTGCGGCTGCAGTAGCTCTGCGGTCGCCATGATTCCTCATTTGCCCCGGGGAGGCTCAAGCCGAGTGCAATCCCGCGGCGCTTTCCCCGGCATGACGCTTTCTCTATTGTCCGTCTGACACTTAGGCAGGAACGGGGACATGTCGGTCACGACCGGCGACCGGCGGCGTCAGATCGCCGCGGCGCTCAATCTCAAGGCGATCGTGGACTTCGCGACCGGTTCGCATCGGCGCGCCGTTGCGGTGCTGCTGGCCGCGGCGCTGCTCGCCTTCCTGCCCGGTTTCTTCGCCATCCCGCCGCTCGATCGCGATGAGGCGCGCTTCGCCCAGGCCACCAAGCAGATGGT
Source organism: Xanthobacteraceae bacterium (assembly GCA_040510815.1). Taxonomy (GTDB): domain Bacteria; phylum Pseudomonadota; class Alphaproteobacteria; order Rhizobiales; family Xanthobacteraceae; genus VAZQ01. Next base: position 13,372 of record JBEVIH010000265.1, read on the forward strand.
CGAGAGCGGCGACTATATCGACATCCGCTTCCAGGACGAGGTGCGCTACAAGAAGCCGGTCGGTATCTACTGGCTGCAGGCCGGCGTCGTGAAGGCCGCGAGCGCGCTTGGATTTCCGGGCGCGCTCACCACCATCTGGCTCTATCGGATTCCCTCGCTGGTCGGCGCCCTCGGCGCGGTGTTGCTGACCTATTGGACGGCGCTCGCCTTCGTCTCCCGGCGCGCCGCCATGCTCGCCGGCTTGATGATGGCGAGCTCGATCCTGCTCGGCATCGAACGGCTGATCGCCAAGACCGATGCCATGCTGCTGTTGACGGTGGTCGCCGCCATGGGGGCGCTGGCGCGCGCTTATCTTTCCGAGCAGCGCGAGCGGCTCGATGCGGCGTCCTCGTGGCTGGTTGCGGGGGTGTTCTGGACCGCGCTTGCCGCCGGCGTGCTGCTCAAGGGCCCGCTCATCGTGATGATCGTCGGTCTGGCGGCGGTCACGCTCGCCATCCTCGATCGCTCGGTGCGCTGGCTCATCGTGCTCAAGCCGGTCGCGGGGGTCGCCTGGTTCGCGCTGCTGGTGCTGCCCTGGTTCCTGGCGATTGTTGCGCGCGCGGGCGACGCCTTCTTCACCGAGTCGGTGGGAAAAGATCTGCTCGGCAAGGTCGCGATCGGGCAGGAATCCCACGGCGCGCCCCCCGGCTATTATTTCGCGCTGTTCTGGCTGACCTTCTGGCCGGGCGCGACGCTGGCGGCGCTTGCGACGCCGGCGGTGTGGGCAGCGCGGCGCGAGCCCGGCACCAGGTTCCTGCTGGCCTGGCTGGTGCCGTCGTGGATCGTGTTCGAGCTCGTGGTCACCAAGCTCCCGCACTATGTGCTGCCGCTTTATCCCGCGATCGCGATCCTGATCGCAGGGGTCGTTGACGCGCGCCTGTTGTCGCGCGCGCCGCGGCTCGAAGCGGGGACAGTCTGGTGGTTTGTCGTCGTGCTGCTGATCGGGCTTGCAGCCATCGTCGCTCCGGTAATGATCGCCCGGCAGTTCGGGCTGCTGGCCTGGCCGGTCCTCGGCGTTGCCGCCGTCCTGGGCTTCCTTGCTTGGCGCCTCTATGAGACCGACGGCGCCGAGCAATCACTGCTGCGCGCGGTGGTCGCTGCGCTCCTGATGGCGATTGCGACCTTCAGTTTGATCCTGCCGTCGCTCGGCCAACTGTTCCCGAGCGTGAGCCTCGCCCGCGTCTTGCGCGACAGCGGCTGCGCCCAACCCGTCGCGGCTTCGGCCGGCTACCACGAGCCGAGCCTGGTCTTCCTCGCCGGCACGTCGACCCGTCTCACCGATGCGGCCGGGGCCGCCGAATTCCTGCGTGGCGGAGACTGTCGCTTCGCCTTCGTCGAAGCCCGCCAGGAGAGGAGCTTTGCCCAGCGCGCCGAAGCCATCGGCTTGCGCTACACGCGGGGGCCGCGCGTCGACGGCGTCAATCTGAGCACTGGATCGGCGGTCACCATCGCGGTGTACCGCTCGGGAAGCCCGTCATGAGCGTGACCGGCGGGCTCAAGCAACCGGTGGCGGCCCCCGCCACGCCCTGGCCGCGATGGGTGCGCGCCAACGTGCTGCAGTGGTTTGCTCTCATTGGGCGGCCCGCTCGCGGCGCGGGGGCCGCGACCTTGGCTTGGCGCGCTCCGCTTCGTCTCGCGATCGGCGCCGTCATCCTGACGGCTCTGGTCGGCGGAACGATGGTTGCATTCGACGCCTGGGCGATCAGGCAGGCGCAGCGCGTCCCGCAGTGGCTGATACCTGCGGTCGAGGAGTACACCGAATTCGGAAAATCCAGCTGGGTCCTGGTGCCGACCGGCGTGGCGCTGCTGGCGCTCGCGGCGCTGGCCTCGCCGGCGATGTCTCGCATGTCCCGGCTCGTGCTGGCGGCGCTCTCGGTGCGGATCGGCTTCGTGTTTCTGGCGCTCGCCGTGCCGGGAGTGGTGGTTGCCGTCGTGAAGCGGCTGATCGGGCGCGCGCGCCCGCTGGTCGGCGGCAGCGACGACCCGTTCACCTATCTGCCGTTCGGCTGGGATGTGGAATATGCGAGCTTGCCGTCCGGACATGCTGCTACCGCATTCGGGGTGGTGGTCGCGGTCGGAGCGCTGTGGCCGCGGCTGCGTCCGCTGCTGTGGACCTACGCGATCCTCATCGCGGCGAGCCGCGTCGTGCTGACCGCCCACCACCCGAGCGATGTGCTCGCCGGCGCTGTTTTCGGGGTGGTCGGTGCGCTCCTGGTCCGCGACTGGTTCGCGGCGCGGCGGCTGGCCTTCGCCCCGGGAGCGGACGGGCGTATTCGGGTTTTGCCGGGGCCGTCGTTCGCCCGCATCAAAAGGGTTGCCCGGCAGCTTGTCGCCCCATAAGAAGCACGCGCCGTTCAAACGAGGCGGACGGCTCCTAACGGCAATATCGAAACATGGACCAAAAGCGCGAACGTGAGGCGCAGCCGGCTGTCTCCATCGTCGTTCCGGTCCGGAACGAGGCCGACAACGTTGCGCCGCTCATCGCCGAGATCGTCGACGCGCTCGGCAAGCAGCTCACCTTTGAGGTCATCTACGTCAACGACGGTTCCACCGACCGGACCGAATCCGAGCTGACACTGCTGATGGCGAGCCGACCGTGGCTGCGCCACGTCATCCATCAGGTGTCGTGCGGGCAGTCGGCGGCGGTGCGAAGCGGCGTCATCCATGCGCGAGCGCCGTTAGTCGTCACGCTCGACGGCGATGGGCAAAACGACCCCGCCTTCATTCCGGCGCTGCTCAAGGCATTGGCGGCGGGTGGGCCGCGCGTCGGTCTCGTCGCCGGCCAGCGGGTCGGCCGCAAGGCTACCGGCTTCAAGAGATTGCAGTCGCGCATCGCAAACGGCGTGCGCAGTGCGGTGCTGCGCGACGGCACCCGTGACACCGGCTGCGGGCTCAAGGCGTTTCGCCGCGATCTGTTTCTAGCGCTGCCTTATTTCGACGGACTGCACCGGTTTCTGCCGGCGCTGGTTCGACGCGAGGGCTACGAGATCGGCTACGTGGATGTGGTCGACCGGCCGCGCCGCGCCGGCATATCGAACTACGGCATGTGGGACCGGCTGTGGATCGGAATTCTCGATCTTTTCGGCGTGTGGTGGCTGATCCGCCGCCGCCGGCGCGTGCCGGACGTCCTGGAGGTGAAGCGTCATGCTGATTGATCTCTCGAACGCGGTCGGCAGCTACCTGCACGACGTATTCATCGGCAACCTCGATTGGGGGATTCTGATCGGCTATGTCGCACAAGCGCTGTTCGCAATGCGGTTCTTCGTGCAATGGGTCGCTTCCGAGCGCGCCGGGCGTAGCGTCATCCCGACCAGCTTCTGGGTTTTTTCGATCGGCGGCGGGTTCATGCTGCTGGGCTACGCGATCTATCGCAAGGACCCTGTTTTCATCGTCGGCCAGGCATTCGGCGTCTTCGTCTATCTGCGCAACCTGTATTTTGTCATGCGTGACCGGAAGAGCGGCGCCGCTCCTGCGATGTGATGAACCGGTTGCCGCCTGAAATGCTTATCGGGCCACCGCGAGCGTCGCAAAGCCACGCTCGAGATCGCCGATCAGATCATCCACGTCCTCGAGCCCGATGTGAAGGCGCACCGTCGGCCCGCCCGGCGCCCATCTGGTCGCAGTGCGCATGGTGGTGCAGTCGAACGGAATCGCCAGGCTCTCGTAGCCGCCCCACGACGCGCCGATGCCGAACAAGGTGAGCTCGTTGAGGAACGCGTTTACCGCGGTCTGCGCCACCGGCTTGAACACGAAGCTGAACAGGCCGCTGGCGCCGGAAAAATCCCGCCGCCAGAGCGCGTGTTGGGGATGGCTTTCGAGCGCCGGATGCAGCACGCGTGCGACCTCGGGCCGTGCCGCCAACCAGTGCGCGACCTTCAGGCCGGCCTGGTGGTGGTGGGCGAGCCGTACGCCCATGGTGCGCAGCCCGCGATGGCCGAGATAGATGTCGTCGGGGCCGACGCAGAGCCCGAGCCCATGCACGGTGTCGGCGAGCCGCGCCCAGGTCGCCTTGCCGGCCGACACGCTGCCCAGCATCACGTCCGAATGGCCGCCGATATATTTGGTGCCGGCCTGGATCGACAGGTCGACGCCTTGCTCGAAGGCGCGGAAATAAAGCGGCGTGGCCCAGGTGTTGTCCATGAGCACCACCGCGCCCTTGGCGTGGGCGGCCGCCGCGATCGCCGGCACATCCTGGATCTCGAACGACAGCGAGCCCGGCGTCTCGACGAATACCGCGCGGGTATTCGGCTGCATCAGCGCGGAAATGCCGGCACCGATCAACGGATCGTAGTAGGTGGTGGCGATGCCGTAGCGGGTCAGCACTCCGTCGCAGAATCTGCGCGTCGGCAAATAGACGCTGTCGGTGACGAGCACGTGATCGCCGGCGTTGAGAACCGACAGCAGCGCGGTCGAAATTGCCGCAAGTCCGGAAGGCAGCAGCGCGACGCCGGCGCAATCAGGGCCTTCGAGCTCGCGCAGCGCGTCCTCGAGCGCCTCGGAGGTGGGGGTGCCACGCCGTCCGTAGAGGTAGCGGGCGCGCCGGGCGAGAAAATCCTCCGCGCTCGGATAAAGCACCGTCGAGGCGTGATAAACCGGCGGATTGACGAAGCCATGATAGGCCGCAGGGTCGCGGCCGCCCACCACCAGGCGGGTCGAGGGTTTGAGCGGCGGGCGCGACGGGTCGATTTCTGTCTTTTTCGTCATGGTCTGGTTCCCGCCGACCGGGATGTTGCTCTCGTGCGCGTCGGCCACCGCCGATGTGCGACCAAGGGTCATGGCGTCATGCGGTGCAAGCGTCAACCCCTTGACCGCGATGCCCGATCGTTCTGAGATGTGGGTGAGACCACGATGGGCCGGCGTGTGGGCTCTTGCCTGGCGAATGACCGCACGGGGGGATATCCAGCCTCGGGGCGTGGCATTCCAAAAAACGCAATTGGAATTCACTCAAGGTAGGTCAACCCGAGACAAAGGCTGCTCCATGAAACGCGAAATCTTTGTGTTTGGCGTCGCTTTCGCGCTCGGCTTTGCGGTTGCACCCGCCTGTGCCCAGACGCTCAAGACGGTGAAGGAGCGGGGGTCGCTGCTCTGCGGCGTCAGCCAGGGGATCGCCGGCTTTTCCCTCCCCGACGACAAGGGCAATTGGAGCGGGATCGACGTCGAATTTTGCCGTGCGATCGCGGCGGCGATCTTCAACGACGGGAGCAAGGTCAAGTTCGTTCCGCTCTCGTCCAAGGACCGCTTCACTGCGCTCCAATCGAGCGCGATCGACGTGCTCTCGCGCAATTCGACCTGGACCTCATCGCGCGACACCTCGCTGGGCCTCAATTTCGCGGCGGTCAATTACTACGACGGCCAGGGATTCATGGTGCGAAAGGCGCTCAAGGTCAATTCGGCGCTCGAGCTCAACGGCGCCTCGGTCTGCACGCAGACCGGAACCACCACCGAGCTCAATCTCGCCGACTATTTCCGCGCCAACAACATGAAATACGAGGTCATCGCCTTTGCGACCGCGGACGAGACCATCAAGGCCTATGACGGCGGACGCTGCGACGTGTTCACCACCGACGTCTCGCAACTCTACGCCGAGCGGCTCAAGCTCACCAACCTCAACGACCATGTCATCCTGCCGGAAATCATCTCCAAGGAGCCGCTCGGCCCGGCGGTGCGCCACGGCGACGACCAATGGTTCGACATCGTCAAATGGGTCCACTTCGCGATGATCAACGCCGAGGAGCTCGGCGTGTCGTCGAAGAATATCGATGAGGCGCTGAAATCGAATCAGCCCGAGATCAGGCGGCTCGTCGGCACCGAAGGCGCCTATGGCGAGCAACTCGGCCTGACCAAGGACTGGGTGGTGCGCATCATCAAGCAAGTGGGCAATTACGGCGAGAGTTTCGACCGTAACGTGGGGACCGGCTCGAAGCTCGGCATCAGTCGGGGTCTCAACCGGCTGTGGACCAAGGGCGGCATCCAGTACGCGCCGCCGATCCGCTGAATTCCAGATGTGACGCGCGGCCCAATCAGATCGGGTGCAAAGGTCCGACGCTGCATCGATAAGCGTTACTTCCGAGCTTCGCGCGTGGTTTGTGACGACCGGATCGTTCGCCGTATCGGGCGATGACAGGAGGGATAATCCGTCACGTGGCGAGCGATCTGCAACCTCCACCGACGCCGCCCCGGGTCGCCCTCTACAACAACCCGAAAGTCCGCGCGCTTTTCTATCAGCTCGTCCTGCTCGCGGCGGTGCTCTGGTTCGGCTACGAGTTCGCCCTCAACGCCAAGGCCAATCTCGAGGCGCAAAAGATTGCGAGCGGCTTCGACTTTCTCGACAACACAGCCGGGTTCGGCATCAACCAGTCGCTGATCGCATATTCCGAGACGGATAGTTATGGGCGGGTGTTCTTCGTCGGCCTGCTCAACACGCTGCTGGTTGCCGGCGTCGGCATCGTGCTCGCCACGATCCTGGGCTTTGTGATCGGGATCGCGCGGCTCTCGCCGAATTGGCTGCTGGCGCGGCTCGCCGGCGGCTATGTGGAGCTGATCCGCAACCTGCCGCTCTTGTTCCAGATTCTATTCTGGTATCTCGCCGTGCTCGGCACCCTGCCAGGGCCGCGTCAAAGTCTGTCGATCCTCGGTGAGATCTTCATCAACAATCGCGGGATCTTCCTGCCGCGACCGATCTTCGGGGCGGGCGCGGAATACGTCTTCGCCGCGCTCCTGATCGCAATCCTGACGTCGATCGGGCTGCGGGTATGGGCGGTCCGCCGCCAGAACCGCACCGGCGAGCGGTTTCCGCTGCTGTGGACTGCGCTCGGCATGATCGTCGCGGCGCCGTCGATCGTCGTCCTCGCGCTGGGCGTGCCGATCGGCTTCGAGCATCCGCAGTTGCGCGGTTTCAACTTCGTCGGCGGTGTCCGCCTATTTCCCGAATTCGTGGCGCTTCTGATCGCGCTCACGACCTATACCGCGGCCTTCATCGCCGAGGTCGTGCGGGCCGGGGTGCTCGCCGTGTCGCGCGGGCAGACCGAGGCGGCGGCGGCGCTCGGATTGCGGCGCGGATTGACGCTGCGTCTCGTTGTCGTGCCGCAGGCGCTGCGCGTCATCGTGCCGCCGCTGACCAACCAATATCTCAATCTGACGAAAAACTCCTCGCTGGCGGTCGCCGTCGGCTATCCCGATCTGTTTGCGGTGTTCGCCGGCACCACGCTCAACCAGACCGGTCAGGCGATCGAGATCCTCGCCATCACCATGGCTGTCTATCTCGTCATATCGCTGATCACTAGCGCCCTGATGAACTGGTACAACGCCCACATCCGGGTGACGGAGCGCTGATGGCCATGGACGCCCCGCGTTCCTACGTCCGCCGCGCGTTGACGGAACCCGAGCCACCGCCGACGGCGGGTTCGGGCGCGCTTGGATTGACCGGGCAGCGCCTGTTCGGCAGCGTGCTCAATACGGTTCTTACCATCGTCATCCTGGTCGTCATCGCGGCTGTTGCCTGGCCGACCGTGAGGTTTCTGTTCATCGATGCGATCTGGCAGGGATCGAGCCGCGTCGACTGCCTGCCCGAAACCGTGAAGCGCGAGGTCGGCGCCTGCTGGCCGTTCATCGCCGCCAAATTCCGCCAGTTCATGTACGGCTTCTACCCGCAGGACCAGCAGTGGCGCGTCAATCTCACCTATGCGCTCGGCGTCATTCTGCTCGTTCCCCTGCTGATCCCGCGCATTCCCGCTAAGGGTCTCAACGCGATCCTGTTCTTCGGCGTGTTTCCGGTCGTTGGCTTCTTCCTCCTGGTCGGCGACGCGCTCGGATTGGAGCATGTCGAAACCCACGCTTGGGGCGGCTTCCTCGTCACGCTGGTCATTTCCTTCACCGGCATCGTCGGCTCGCTGCCGCTCGGCATCCTGCTCGCGCTCGGGCGACGTTCCGACCTGCCGATCGTGCGCACCCTCTGCATCGTCTTCATCGAGTTCCTGCGCGGAGTGCCGCTGATCACGGTGCTGTTCTTCGCGACCTATATGCTGCCGCTGTTCCTGCCAGGCGATTGGCGGATCGATGGACTGTTGCGGGTGCTGATCGGGGTCGTGCTGTTCTCCGCGGCCTATATGGCCGAGGTGGTGCGCGGCGGCCTGCAGGCGATCCCGCGCGGCCAGTACGAGGCCGCGATGGCGCTCGGGCTCGGCTATTGGCGCACGATGGGATTCGTGATCCTGCCGCAGGCACTCAGGCTCGTCATTCCCGGGATCGTCAATTCGTTCATCTCGCTGTTCAAGGATACGACGCTGGTGCTGATCGTCGCGATCTTCGATCTGCTCGGGCAGATGCGCGCGGCCTTCGCCGACCCGAACTGGGGCACCCCCGTGACACTTTTCACAGGGTTTGCGTTCGCCGGAATGATCTATTTTCTCGTCAGCTTCGGGATGTCGCGCTATGCGTTGTTCACGGAGCGGCGGCTCGATACCGGCCGACCAAATTGAGCCGACAGGGCCTGCGGGGGTTCATGACCGAAGTCGACCCAGGAGCAACCGGGAGGCCGCGCGCCGGTGCGCCCGATATGCGCACGACGCAGAACCCGGTCGCGGTCGAGATCGTGAAATTGAGCAAGTGGTTCGGCGCGTTCCACGTGCTGCGCGACGTCGACCTCACGGTGATGCGCGGGGAACGCATCGTCATCTGCGGGCCATCCGGCAGCGGCAAATCCACCCTCTTGCGCTGCATCAACCGGATCGAGAACTGGCAGCGCGGCCGAGTCATCGTCGACGGCATGGAATTGACCGACGACCTCAAGAAGATCGAGGAGGTGCGGCGCGAGGTCGGGATGGTGTTCCAGCAGTTCAACCTGTTTCCCCACCTCACCGTGCTCGAGAACTGCACCCTGGCGCCGGTTTGGGTGCGCAAAATGCCGAAGAAGGAGGCCGAGGAGATCGCGCGGCACTACCTCAAACGCGTGCGTATTCCCGAGCAGGCGGACAAATATCCGGCCCAGCTCTCCGGCGGCCAGCAGCAGCGGGTCGCGATCGCGCGGGCGCTCTGCATGCGGCCGAAGATCATGTTGTTCGACGAGGTCACCTCCGCGCTCGATCCGGAAATGGTCAAGGAGGTGCTCGACACCATGGTCGGGCTCGCCAACGACGGCATGACCATGCTGGTGGTGAGCCACGAGATGGGCTTTGCCCGGCAGGTGGCGAACCGGATGGTGTTCATCGACGCCGGCCAGATCATCGAGGTGAACGAGCCCGAGGCCTTTTTCTCTCACCCGCAGCATGAGCGCACCAAGTTGTTCTTGAGCCAGATCTTGCGATAAGCGCCGCCTTTGCGGGCCTGCGGGCGAGGGGTGCCGCGGCGCAGGGACAAAAAAATCGGCGGGTAGCCTGCAACCTTCGACTCGGTCCGCCCGTAGCTGCGGACATCGAATCTGCGGGAGGACCCCATGAGCAGCGCCAATATCGCCTTCGTCCAGAGCCTCTATGCCGCCTTCGGCCGCTGCGACATCACGACCATCATCAACGGGCTCGCCCCCGACGTGGATTGGGGCGTGAACGGTCGCCGCAAGGACTATCCGCTGTTCGGCAACTGGAAAAGCGCGGGCGAGGTGCAGAAGTTCTTCCAGGGCGTCGCCGAGCACGAGGAAGCCACCGACTTTTCGCCGCGCGAATTCTTCGCCGCCGACGATCGCGTCTGCGTGCTCGGCCACTATGCCTGGAAGATCCGCAAGACCGGCCGCAAGGTGGCGAGCGACTGGGTCCACGTGTTCACGGTCCGCAACGGCAAGGTGGTCAAGTTCCGCGAGTTCAACGACACTGCGCAATTCGCGGAAGCCTATCGGAACTGAGCGCGAGCGCCCGTCGTCAGCGAGCCAGCGACCCGCCGGCTTTTTTCCAGGCGTCGATGCCGCCCTGGATGTGACAGGCCGACGCGAGGCCGGCGTCCTGCGCGGCCTGCACCGCCATCGCCGAGCGCTCCCCGAAGGCGCAGTAGAAAACGATGCGCTTTCGGGTCGCGCTGGCGAGCTCGTGCAGCATGCCGCCTGGCTGCACATTGGCTGCGAGGTCGGGGTAGGGGGCGTGCAGCGAGCCGGCAATGACGCCGTGCTTCTCGCGCTCGGTTTTCTCGCGCAGGTCCACCAGCGCCACGTCGGGCTGCCCGACCAGGCTCATGGCGCTGGCCGCGCTCACCGCCCAGCCGCGCTGCGCGATCGCCTCCTGCGCAAATCCGACGCGCATGTTCGCGGGCACCGCCACGTCCATCATCTTCGGATTGGGCAGGTTGAGCTTGCTCATCAGGTCGACGTACTGGTCGATCGAGGTCACCTGCAGGCGCGGGTTGAACGCCTTCTCTTCGCCGATGGTCGAGACCGTCTCGCCCTTGTAGTCGTGGGCCGGGAAGATCATGGTCTCGTCCGGCAGCCTGAGCAGCTTGTTGAAGATCGAGTCGTATTGCGCGCGCGCGTCGCCATTCTGGAAATCGGTGCGGCCGGTGCCGCGGATCAGCAGCGTATCGCCGGTGAACACGCGATCCTGCATCTTGAAGCTGTAGGAATCGTCCGTGTGCCCCGGCGTGTAGAGCACGTCGAGCGCCACCCCTTCGATCGTAAGCTTGTCGCCCTCCGCCAGCCGCATGGAGACCACGTCGACCTTGCTCATCTCCCCCATCACCGTGATGCAGTGGGTGCGGTCGCGCAGCGCGCCCAGGCCGGTGATGTGGTCGGCGTGGAGGTGGGTGTCGACCGCCTTGACCAGCTTGAGGTCGAGCTCGTTCACGAGCTGGATGTAGCGGTCGACCTTCTCGATCACCGGATCGATGATCAGCGCCTCGCCGCCGCGGCGGCTGGCGAGCAGGTAGGTGTAGGTTCCCGAGACGCTGTCGAAGAGCTGGCGGAAGATCATCACGGTTTCTCGCGCAATCAGGGAATCGGAATCCCTCGGGTCCGCTCCAGGCAATATAAATCTTCTGCTGCCCCGCCAAAAGGGCGGCAAAGTGTCGACCCCGTGCAAATCAGGTAACGTTTCGGGGGATAGCGGATCAGTGGGAAGAAAACGATGCCAATGCACGGGTGGCGACCAAGGACCGCTGGGTTGTGGCTGCTGGCGGCGGCTGCCTTGGCTGGTAGCGCCGCGCAGGCCCAGGATTATCCGACCAATCCGGTGAAGCTCGTCACGCAGGGTGCCCCCGGGAGCGGCCCGGACGTCATCGCCCGGATTGTGGCCGATCATCTCGGAAGGTTGTGGGGACAGCAGGTGCTGGTTCTCAGTCACCCGGGCGCTGCCGGCAGCGCCGCCGCGCGCGTCGCGGCGGCGGCGGCGCCCGACGGCTCCACGCTTTACATGCCCGCGACGTCCGCTTTCGTCGTGATGCCGGAAATGCTGCCGAACCTGCCGTTCGACCTGGAGCGGGATTTCGTCCGTATCGGCTTCATCGGCGAGCAGCCGATGGTGTTCGCGGTCGCCCCCGCGCTCGGCATCAATACGCTGCCGGAGCTGATCGCGCGGGCCAAGGCCAAGCCGGGAGAAATTCTCTACGCCGCCAACCTGCGCGGCTCGCTGCCGCATTTGTCGGTCGAGCTGCTTCGTCGGCGGACCGGGATCGATCTCACCTTCGTGCCCTATCCCGGCGCCGCCGGCGGCTTGCAGGACATCATGGGCGGACGGATTTCGATGATCGCGGAGAGCCTGCCGCCGCTGGCCGGCGCAATCCAGTCGGGCGCAATCAAGCCGTTGGCGATCGCATCCGAAAAGCGGCTGCCGAATTTTCCGGACTTACCGACGGTCGCCGAAACAAGCTCTGGATTCGCCGCCATGGGCTGGTTCGTGCTGCTGGCGCCGGCCGGAACGCCGGACGCGATCGTCCGCAAGGTGAACCGGGATCTGGCGAAGGTTCTCGAACAAGCGGATTTTCAGAAACGCTTCCAGGACCTCGGCACGTTCGTGCGCCCGTTGTCGCCCATGGAAACGACCGAATTCATCCGCAGCGAGCAGCAACTGTGGCGCCCGCTGGTGCGCCAGCTCGGCACCTCGCAATAGACAGTCTAGATCGCGCGAGAGCGCCTATTCCTCGTAGATCATCTTCCGGGTCATCCCGCCGTCGACCACGAAATTGGCGCCGGTGATGAAGCCTGCCCGCTTGCCATCGAGCAGGAAGGCGACGATCTCGGCGACATCCTGCGGCCGGCCCACGCGGCCGGCGGGATGCTGCAGGTGATCCTTGCGACGCAGCTTTTCCTGCTCGTCACGCCGCACCACGATCCAGCCGGGGCTCACGCAATTCACCCGCACATCCGGCCCGAGACTGACCGCGAGCGCGTGCGTGAGCGCGACCAAGCCGCCTTTGGAAGCGGAATAGGATTCGGTGTTCGGCTCCGACATCAGCGCGCGTGTCGAGGCGATGGTGACGATGGCACCACCCGAGGCGCGCAGCGCCTTCTCGGCGGCGCGGGCGAACAGGTACGTGGCGGTCAGGTTGGTGTCGAGGACCCTGCGCCAGTCGGCGAGCGTGAGCGCCCGCAGCGGCTTCCTCACCATGATGCCGGCATTGGAGACGAGCCCATCGAGCCGGCCGAATTTGTCGGTCACCGTGCTCACGGCGCGCCGCGCGGTTTCTTCCTCGGCGACGTCGCCCTCGATCAGCGCGACACGGCGGCTCTCCCCGGCATAGCCGCGCTTCAATCCCGAACCGGGAAGGTCGACGGCGCCGACGCGAAAACCATCGTCCAGGAGCCGCTGCGCGATCGCCCGGCCGATGCCGCGGGCGGCTCCGGTGATGAGCGCGACCGGAGCTTTGCCGCGAACCATGGATCAGGCTTTCGGTTTCGGCTCGATCGGGAGATCGGCCCGCGCCCCCCATTCCGACCATGAACCGTCGTAAAGGGCTCTCGGTTCCTTGCCCAGCGCGTCGAGCGCGAGCCAGGTGGTGGCGGCGGCGACGCCGGAGCCGCAACTCGTGATGATCGGCTTGTCTAGATCGACGCCGCCTTCGGCGAAGGCGCGCCGAAGCCGCTCGGGCGACACCAGAGTGCCGTTCTCGACCAGCGCCGAGGAGGGGACGTTGAAGGCGCCGGGCATGTGGCCGGAACGCACGCCCGGCCGTGGCTCCGGCGCTTCGCCGCGGAAGCGGTCGGCGGGACGCGAGTCGACGACCTGCGCCGATTTATCCGCCAGGGCCGCCTGCACGGCCGCTAACGACGCGACCAGGTCGCGCGGCCGGCGCGCCTTGAACGTGCGCGGCGCGCGCTTGACCGCGCCTTGCTCGAGCGGGCGGCCCTGCGCCTTCCATCTCGGCAATCCGCCATCGAGGATGAACACCTTCTCGGCGCCGAACAGGCGAAATGTCCACCACACCCGCGGCGCCGAGAACATGCCGGCGCCGTCATAGACCACGATCGTGCCGGTCTCGGTAATCCCGAGCGCGCCGACGTCGCGCGCGAACTGCTCGCTGCTCGGCAGCATATGCGGCAGCGGATTGGAATCGTCCGCGATCTCGTCGATGTCGAAGCGCACCGCGCCCGGGATATGGCCGGCGAGATATTCGGCCGCCGCATCACGCTTCATCGCCGGGAGATAGAACGAGCCATCGACCGCGACGGTATCGGACGCGCCAAGCCGCGCCGCGAGCCACTCGGTGCTCACGAGCCAGCGGGAGGGGGGGCTTTCGTTCGCCATGTCCGGTTCTCTCCTCGGATGGAACGGCGCCCAGCTCGATCAGCCATTGGCTCGACGCCAAGAACGGCGCGCAGTTGATCAAGCGAACGCAATACGCACGCGCCGGTTCAGCTTGCCCTTCTTCTCGATCTGCATCACGCGCACGTCGCCGATCTCATTGGTCTTGCGCACATGGGTGCCGCCGCACGGCTGCAGGTCGTAGCCCACGATCTCGATCAGCCGCACCCGGCCGGTGCCGAGCGGCGGTTTCACCGACATGGTCTTGACCAGGCCGGGGCTGGCTTCGAGCTCCTGGTCGGTGATCCAGCGGGATGTCACGTCGGCGCCGGCCGCGATCATCTTGGCAAGCTTTTTGGTGATCTCGTCCTTGTCGAGACCGGCCTCGGGGATGTCGAAGTCGAGCCGGCCGTCGGTGTCGCCGACCGAGCCGCCGGTCACCGGATAGGGCAGCACTGCCGAGAGCAGATGCAGCGCGGTGTGCATGCGCATCCGCGCATAGCGCAGCTCCCAATCGATCATCGCATGCACCGGCTCGCCGAGCTTGAGCCGTGGGCCGCTGGTCGCGGCCGGCAGATGCGCGATCTCGGTCTTGCCGGCATCGGTATAGCTCGCGCCCTCGATCAGGATCGCGTCCCCGGTCGCGGTGGTGAGCACGCCGCGGTCGGCCGGTTGTCCGCCCGAGGCCGCATAGAACACGGTGCGATCGAGTACGATGCCGCCCGCGTCGGTGAGGCCGACAACGGTGGCGCTGCATTCCTTCAGATAGGCGTCTTCGCGAAACAGACAGTCGGTGGACATGAGCCTTCAAATGGTTGAATCAAAAAGGCCGGTTAGGCCTTCTGGTACGGCACCTTCACGCTTGATCGGCGTTCGAGCCATTCCGGAACCGGCAGGTGCTTGGCGCGCAGGAATTCCGGATCGAACAGCTTCGACTGATAGCGCGAGCCATAGTCGGCAAGAATCGTGACGATGGTGTGGCCCGGCCCCATATCCTTGGCGAGACGTATTGCGCCCGCCACATTGATTCCGGTCGAGCCGCCCATGCACAGGCCCTCGTGTTCGAGCAGGTCGAAGATGACCGGCACCGCTTCCTCATCCGGAATCAAATACGGCTTGTCGACCTTGATGTCCTCGATGAGAGCCGTCACGCGCCCCAGCCCGATGCCTTCGGTGATGGAGCCGCCTTCCGACGGCTTGGCTTCACCATGCGCAAAGAGGTTGTACATCGCCGCGCCTTTCGGATCGGCGACGCCGATCACGATGCCCTTCTTCTGCTCGCGCAGATAGGTCGACACCCCGGCAATGGTGCCGCCGGTGCCGATGGCGCAGATGAAGCCGTCCACCTTGCCGTTTGTCTGTTGCCAGATTTCCGGGCCGGTCGAGACGTAGTGCGCCTTGCGGTTATCCAGGTTGTTCCACTGGTCCGCGAACAGGACCCCCTTGGGCTCGCTCTTGCGCAGCTCGTCCGCCAGGCGGCGGCCGATGTGCTGGTAGTTGTTCGGGTTGCTGTAGGGAACCGCCGGCACCTCCACTAGCTCGGCCCCGCACAGCCGCAGCATGTCCTTTTTCTCCTGGCTCTGGGTCTCCGGAATGACGATCAGCGTGCGGTAGCCGCGAGCATTGGCGACGAGCGCGAGCCCGATGCCGGTATTGCCCGCAGTGCTCTCCACCACCAGCCCGCCGGGCTTGATCTCGCCGCGCTTCTCCGCCTCCAGGATCATCTGTCGCGCCGCGCGGTCCTTCACCGACTGGCCGGGATTCATGAACTCGGCTTTTCCCAAAATGGTGCAGCCGGTCGCCGCGGAGGCGCGCTGGAGCGCAATCAGCGGTGTGTTGCCGATGGCTCCGACAATTCCGTCGCTGACCTGCATTGCGGCTTGATCCGGTTTCGGGGGGAGGGCGGCCGAACCTAGATAACCATTTTGCATCCGACAAGGTCGGTTCGGCCGCCATCTCCCGCGCTGGTCGGCCCTTTTTGCCCTTGCGAGCCGGCGATTCGACCTCGCTTCGCGGAGGGCGAGCGATGGCTGTCATGGCGCGCTTCGTTCAAATTCTCGCGAATTGTGCAATGGCGTCGAAACCATAACAGCCGTTTGGGTTCCGCTATTCAATTGTATTCACCCATTCTTTGCCGGCGTACCGCTACCCCCATCGACGTTGGGAAATCAGGCGTGGGGTCTCACGCACAGTTGTCTGGTGGCGAATCGAATGAATCTCGACGTCAATACGCTTTTCCTCGTGACGATCTACGTCGAGGCGATTCTCGGGTTGCTGCTGCTGTTCGCGTGGATCCAGAACGCGCAAATCCGCGCCGTCGCCTGGTGGGGCTGCGCGCACCTGATCCGGGCGAGCTCGGTCGTGCTGTTCGGGCTGTACGGCTCGGTCTCCCAGGCGATCTCGATCGACCTCGCCAATGCGCTGCTGTTCCTGAGCTTCGCCGTCACCTGGACCGGGGCGCGCGTGTTCGACGGGCGGCCGCCGCTGCCGGTATACATCGTCGCCGGGCCGGTGGCGTGGCTCATCATCTGCCATCTGCCGGCTTTCGCCGGCGACCTCGACCTGCGCTTCCTGCTCGCCTCCGGCATCATCACCACCTATACCTGGCTCACGGCCTATGAGTTCTGGCGCGGGCGCAGCGAGCCCTTGGTGTCGCGCTGGCCCGCGATCTTCATGTTGTTCGCGCACGGCGCGCTGTTCCTGCTGCGCACGCCGCTGTTCGCCATGGCGCCATGGGCGCCGACCAACAATCAAATGTTCGAGAGCGTTTGGCTCACCGTGCTGAGCTTCGAGGCGCTGTTGTTCACGATCGCGATCGCCTTCATCCTGCTGGCGATGGCGAAGGAGCGTACCGAATATCGGCACCGGACCGCCGCGATGATCGATCCGCTCACCGGCATCGCCAACCGACGCTCCTTCCTGCAGGACGGCAGCGAGCTGATGAAGCGCCAGAACGCCAACCCCTGTCCTTCCGGCGTCCTGTTGCTAGATCTCGATCATTTCAAGTCGATCAACGACCGGTTCGGTCACGCGATCGGCGACCGCGTGCTGCAGGTGTTCGCCGACACCGCGAAGTCGCATGTGAGGTCGTCCGACCTCATCGGCCGGCTCGGCGGTGAGGAGTTCGCGGCGGTGCTCCACAACGTGAGCCGGGAAAAGGCGGTGGCGCTGGCGGAGCGCATCCGCTCGGCTTTCGCCGAAGCCGCCAACGAGGTCGACGGCCGGCCGGTCGGCGCGACGGTGAGCATCGGCATGGTGATCGCGCACGATGCGGCCCTCGACGTCCCGGCGCTGCTCGCGCAGGCCGACCAGGCCTTGTATTTCGCCAAGGAGCGCGGACGCAATCGCGTTGAGGTCGCCACGCTCGACCTCGTGCTCGGCCACAAGGGGAGCGCAGGGCACGTGGTCCGCGCAATGGCGGCGAAGACCGCCGCCTGACCGGCGCCTTACAGCGCTCCTCCCATCCGACGTTGGAATGGAGTTCCGCGGTCACCTGGCCGCGTCATCTCCGATCACTTGGTTTCCTCCACCCTGGTGCTCGTGGCCGGTCCTTCGCCGACGATGAGGACCCAGGCCTCCTCGTCCTTCGCGCCGTCCCAATGAATCTCCTTGCCGAAGTGGGTCACGTAGGTTCCGGTCGGCATCGCGACGGTATCGTTAGGATCGAATTTGGTGCCGGTGCCGACCCACCAGGTTCCCTTGACGACGGTGATGAACCGGTCGTTGGGATGGAAATGCGGCCGGCTGAAATTGCCCGGCTTGAAGCGATTGAGGGTCACGTAGATGCCGGTGGTGCTGGGATTGCCGTGCAGGACCACCTGATTGACGCCTGCGGCGCCGGTTGGATCGCGCCACTTGTATTGATCAGGCAAGGTGTAGGTGACGGCGGCGGGATCGATTCCGGTGAATGGGCCTGCGGTCGGCTCGACCTGAGTGTTGGTGCCGGGACCCTCGCCGACGATGATAAGAAAGGCGTCCTCGGCCTTGGCGCCGTCCCAGTGCACCTGTTTGCCGAAATGGGTGACGAAAGTCCCGGCCGGCAAGGGCACGCTGTTATCGGGATCGAATTTTGTTCCACTGCCCATCCACCACGTGCCCTTGGTGACGGTGATATAGCGGTCGTTGGGATGGAAGTGCGGGCGGCTGAAATTGTTGCCGGCCTTCCATCGGTTGAGGACCACGTAAAAGCCGGGTTTGCTCGGGTCACCATGGAGGATGACATTGTTGACCGCCGCCGCGCCCGTCGGGTCTCGCCATTTGAACTGCTCAGGCAGTTGGTAGATGACGGCCTTGGAATTGAGCTCGGCCGCGTGGCCGGCGAGCGTCAGACCGAAGGCCAGCAGCGGCGCGGCCGCCCCGAGCCGCCAAAGGTGAGCGGTCATTCTTTCCTCCCGTTTGCAGCCTCCCACAGGCGCAAAGCATAGGCCCGTTTCAGGTGCGCGGCAAAGTCGACCGCAACCGTGATCGACGGGCGGACATGTGATAGGGAATGGGGGAACGATATAGGGAGGACGCGGATGCCGTCGTTGTGTCGCCTGATCTCGGGCAGCTTCTTTGCGCTCGCGCTGTTGGGCGCACCGGCCGCCGCCCAGTATCCGAACAAGCCGATTACCGTGGTCGTGCCGTTCGCGGCCGGCGGCCCCACCGACGTCGTCACCCGCCTGGTGGGCGACCACATGGCGCGCACGCTCGGCCAGCCGGTCATCGTCGAGAATATCGGCGGCGCCGGCGGGACCATCGGGATGACCCGCGCCGTCCAGGCCAAGCCGGACGGTTACACCATCGCGGTCGGCAATATGGGCACCCAGTCGGCGGCGCCTGCGCTTTATCCGAGCCTCAAATACGATCCGGCGGCGAGCTTCGCGCAAATCGGCATCGTCAACTACACGCCGCAAGCGATCGTGGCCAAGAAGGCCACGCCCGCCGGGAACCTGAAAGACTTCCTCGACTACCTCAAGGTCAACCACTCGAAGCTGACCTACGGCCACGCAGGCGTAGGCTCGATCTCGCATGTGGCGGGCCTCGTCTTCAATGCGAAGTTCGGCTTCAAGCCGACTTTGGTTCCCTATCGCGGCACCGGACCCGCCATCCAGGACCTGGTCGGCGGACAGCTCGACTACATGGTCGACCAGTCGCTCAACGTCATTCCGCAGATCCAGGCCGGGACCATCAAGGTCTATGCCATCGCGGCGCCCGAACGTTTGGCGAGCTTGCCGGATGCGCCGACCACCGTGGAAGGCGGGATCGACTTCATCTTCAGCGCCTGGAACGGGATGGTCGCGCCCAAGGGCACGCCGAAGGAAATCGTCGACAGGCTCGCCGACGCGCTCGGCAAGGCGCTCGACGATCCGGCGGTGCAGAAGCGCTACGTCGAGCTCGGCAGCTCGGCTCCCAAGAGCGCAGACCGCGGCCCCGCCGGCCTGCAGAAGCTGGTCGAGAGCGAGGTCGCCCGCATCACGCCGGTCATCAAGGCTGCTGGTGTGACGGCGGAGTGAGCGACGGAGCATGACGACGGCAACGCTCGATGTCTCGGTATGGCGCGGCGGTGCGCAGGGTCGCTACGAGACCTATCAAGTGCCGCAGCGCGAGAACCAGACCGTGCTCGACGTGGTCACCTGGGTTCAGCGCAACCTCGACGCCACGCTGTCCTATCGCTTCGCCTGCCGTGTCGGCATGTGCGGCTCCTGCGCCATGACGGTGAACGGCCGGCCGCGCTGGACCTGCCGCACGCACGTCGCCAAGGTGGCGAAGCACGGCCGGCTCACCATCGCCCCGCTGGAGAACCTGCCGGTCATCAAGGACCTCGCGGCCGACATGACGCCCTTCTTCGAGAAGTGGCAGGCGGCGAAGGGCGTGTTCGCGCCGTCGAAGACGAGAGAGCAGCCGGTCGAGCAGATCACACCCGACAATGCCGCGCGCCGCGCGGCGGATGCGGGCATCGAGTGCATCAATTGCGGCGTCTGCTACGCCGCCTGCGACACCGTGCGCTGGAACTCCGACTATCTCGGCCCGGCCGCGCTCAACCGCGCCTGGACGCTGGTCAACGACGTGCGCGACGCCGGCAACGCGGCGCGCCTGACGGCGGTGGCCGCCGCCGGCGGCTGCCACGCCTGTCACTCGCACCAGTCGTGCCAGGAGCACTGCCCGCTGGCGCTCAACCCGACCGCGTCGATCGCCGGCCTCAAGCGGCGCACGTTGCAGGCCTATCTCCGCGGCGAGATCAAGCCGTGAGTGTCCGCCTCTACCTCTGGCAGCGGCTGACAGCGGCACTGATGCTGCCGCTGGTGCTGGTGCACCTGGCGCTCATTTTCTACGCGATGCGAAAAGGGCTCACGGCCGCCGATATCCTCTCGCGCACCCGCGGCAGCGTCGCCTGGGCGGTGTTCTATGGCGTGTTCGTGGTTGCCGCTGCCGTGCACGCCCCGATCGGGCTGCGTACCGTGCTCGCCGAATGGTCGCCGCTCGGTCCCCGCACGCGCGATCTGGCGGCGATCGCGTTCGGACTGCTGCTCCTGGTGCTGGGGCTGCGGGCGGTGGCGGCCGTGGTGCTGCCATGATGCGGCTTGCTCACCGCGCCAACGCCCTATGGCTCGCGGCGCTGGTGCACCGCCTTTCGGGGCTGGCACTGGCGGTCTTCCTGCCGCTGCACTTCCTCACCCTCGGGCTGGCGCTCGAGGGTGAGGCCCGGCTCGACACGTTCCTGCGCTGGAGCGAGCAGCCGATCGTCAAGCTCTCCGAATCCGTCCTCGTGTTCCTGCTCGCGGTCCACATGTTGGGCGGCTTGCGGCTTCTCGTGGTGGAGAACCTCCCCTGGCTCGACGGGCAGAAGCGGCTGGCCGTGCTGGCGGCGGCGGTATCGGCGGTCGTCGCCTTCGTCTTCCTTGCGAGAGTGTTCTGAAACTCACCATGGCACTGGAACGGTTCAGAACGGATATCTTGATCCTCGGCTCGGGCGGCGCCGGTCTGTTTGCCGCGCTGCATGCTCATGCCGCCGATCCGACGCTCGACATCACCATCGCCACCAAGGGCCTGCTCGGCAAGTGCGGCTGCACGCGCATGGTGCAGGGCGGCTACAACGTGGCGGTGCACCGCGGCGACTCGGTCGAGCGGCATTTCATGGACACGATCGAGGGCGGCAAGTGGCTGCCCGACCAGGACCTGGCCTGGACGCTCGTGACCAAGGCGATCGAGCGGATCGCCGAGCTCGAGAACGAGATCGGCTGCTTCTTCGACCGCAATCCGGACGGCACGCTGCACGGCAAGGCGTTCGCCGGCCAGACCTTCGACCGCACCGTCCACAAGGGCGATCTGACGGGCATCGAGATCATCAACCGGCTGATGGAGCAGGTGTGGGCGCGGCCCGCCATTCGGCGCCTCGAGGAGCAAAGGGCCGTTGCGCTCGTTCCGGCACGGGACGGCGCGTCGATCTCGGGCGCGCTGTTGATCGACATCCGCACCGGTGCCTTCCGCCTCGTCGAGGCGCAGGCGGTGCTGCTCGCCACCGGCGGCGGGCCGACCATGTACCGCTATCACACGCCGTCGGGCGACAAGAGCATGGACGGCCTCGCCATGGCACTGCGGCTCGGCCTGCCGCTGCGCGACATGGAGATGGTGCAGTTCCATCCCACCGGCTTGTTCGCGGGCCCCGACACCCGCATGACCGGCACCGTGCTGGAGGAGGGCCTGCGCGGCGCCGGCGGATATCTGCTCAACGGCGCCATGCACCGGTTCATGGGCGACTACGACCCGCATCTCGAACGGGCGACCCGCGACGTCGTCAGCCGCGCCATGTACGCCGAGATGCGGGCCGGGCGCACCAGCCCGCACGGCGGGCTTTACATCAAAATGAGCCACCTGGGCCCCGAGAGCGTAAAAAAGCAGTTCAAGGGCATGGTCGAGCGCTGCGCCGACTGCGGCTTCGACCTCGCCGGCGGGCTGGTGGAAGTCGTGCCCACGGCGCACTATTTCATGGGTGGCCTGGTCTGCAGGACCGACACCTCGACCGAGCTGCCGGGCCTGTTCGTCGCCGGCGAGGATGCGAGCGGCATGCACGGCGCCAACCGCCTCGGCGGCAACGGCGTCGCCAACTCGACCGTGTTCGGCGGCATCGCCGGTGACACCATGCCGCGATGGATCAAGGCGAACGAAGGCCATCGCGCGCCCGACGAACGCGTGCTCGAGGCCGAAACCGCGCGGGCGCTGGAACCGTTCTCGCGCCAGCCGGGCGACCTCAATCGGCTGCGAGAAAGGCTCATGGATACCATGTGGGACGACGTCGGTGTCATCCGCGACCGCGCCGGGCTCGATCGTGCGCTCTCCGCGCTCGACGACATCGAGGCGGAACTCGCGGCGACGGGCGTGGCCGACGCCGACCGGACCTTCAACCTGACTTGGCACGATTGGCTCAACCTGCGCTCGCTGCTAGAGACCAGTCGCGTGATCGCGCTGGCGGCGCGGGCGCGGGAGACCAGCCGCGGCGCGCATTTCCGCGAAGACTTCCCGGATCCCGGCGAGCTTGCCGCCTCGACCTTCACGGTCGCGCGGCAAAAGGCCGGCAGGATCGAGATCTCCGATGAGCCGGTCCGGTTCACGATCGTGCGTCCCGGCGAGACGCTGCTTAAAGATCAAGCCGCCGCAGAATAGAGCGAGGCGAATATGATCCCGATCTCCGCGCTGGAGCGCACCGCCGCCGAGCTGATGGCCAAGGCCGCCATCGAGATTCCCGACGACTACCTGGCGGGGTTGCGGCGCTGCGCCGACACCGAGAAAGGCGATCTCTCCGCCTTCGTCATCCAGGCCATGCTCGAGAACTACGAGGCGGCGAAGGAGGATCGCCGCGCCATGTGCGGCGACACCGGCGTGCCGCGCTGGTACGTCAAGATCGGCAACGAGGCGCGGATCGAGGGCGGGCCGGTCGGGCTCGAGGCGGCGCTGCGGCGCGCGACCGCCAGGGCCACCCACGAGGTGCCGCTGCGCCCCAACCGCGTGCATCCGCTCTGGCGCACCGACCACAACAACAATGTCGGCATCAATGCGCCGGAGATCGAATACGCGTTCCACCCTGACGCCGACTGGGTCGACCTGACGACCGTGCACAAGGGCGGTCTGTTCGGCTCCGATTATCGGATGCTGTTTCCGGGCGACGGGCTCGACGGCATCAGGCGCTTCTACCTCGACACGCTGATCGCCTTCGGCAAGCGCGGGCTCGCCTGCCAGCCGGCGATCGTCGGGGTCGGGCTGGGCGGCTCCAAGGACATCTCCATGGTGCTCGGCAAGCAGGCGTCGTGCCTGCGCACGGTCGGCTCGCGTAATCCCGATCCCAAGATCGCGACGCTCGAGGACGAGCTCAAAGTGCTCGGCAACTCGATCGGCATGGGCGCCATGGGCTTCATGGGGTCCTCGATGGTGGTCGACTGCCACATCGAGGTCGGCTACTGCCATACCGGCGGCATGCCGATGTCGGTACACATGTTCTGCCTGTCCTCGCGGCGCGCCACCGCGCGCGTGCATTCCGACGGCCGCGCCGAATTCCGCACCGACCCCGAATGGTTCACCGACTACATGCGCCGCTCGACCGTGGAATGGGAGCGCCCGCTCGCCGAGGCGGCGGAGTAACCGCGATGGCGGATCTCAAGACCGTCCACCTCAAGCTTCCGGCGAGCACCGAGGACGTGCGCGCGCTCGAGATCGGCTCGGTCGCCTATCTCACCGGGCGCGTGTTCACCGCGCGCGAGGGCGTCTACAAACGCGCGGTCGAGGACGGCCACGGCATGCCGGCGTCGCGCGAGGCGCTCGGCCTCGTCAACTTCCACTGCTCGCCGGCCGCATCGGTCAACGCCGACGGCAGCCATACCGTCGGCGCCGTCACCGCCACTGCGTCGTTCCGTTTCGCCAAGTGGCTCGACGGCTGGTTCGAGATATCGGGCTGCAACATCATCATCGGCAAGGGCGGGATGACCTCCGAGATCTATCGTAAGTCGTTCGTGCCGAGGGAGGCCGTCTACCTCACCACGGTGGGCTACGGCACCGGCGCGCTGTTGGGCCGCGGCATCAAGCGGGTGGCCGGGGTCTATTGGCTCCAGGAGCTCGGCCTCGCCCAGGCGGTGTGGGTACTCGAGGTCGAGAATTTCGGGCCCTTCCTGGTCGAGAGCGACCTCGCCGGCAATTCCCTGTTCGAGCGTGAGAACGCCAAGATCGCGCCGGGCCTCGATCGGCTCTACCAGGGTACCAGGCCGGCGATCATGCGCCGGTATGGTGAGACCGACGACAAGACCGAAGAGTTGTTTTGAGCGTTCGCCGGCGTCGGCGCTCGGCTCCCGCGCAAATTATTGAGGCGGATGTGACATGCGTCACACGCCCTGATCATCAGTCCCGGCTAGAAGCGCGTCGCTGATTGAACCGTCCACGATGCCGACGCGAATACCGGCATTGCGGCGATCAGGAGACAGTCATGCGCACGATCAAAATTGTCGGGCTACTCGTGGCGCTATGGGCAACGACGTGGGTCGTCACGCCGGCCTCCGCCTGTCCTGCGGGATACGTCCGGTGCGGGGGTGCTTGCTGCCCAGCCCGTTGAGCCTTCGTCAACAGACGCGTGACCCTATGATGGGAGGCAGTCATGCGAAGGATGATCTTTGTTGCGCTCGCGACCACGATGACGGCGGTGGCCGTTCCGGCGGCGTCGCACTACCTCGCCAGACCCAGCGACGACCCGCTCGGAGATACGCTCCGGGCAAATGGGTTCGTCCCGATCAGGCCGCCGTCCAACCTGATGAACGTGGGATCGCTTTACTACGTCGACGCCTCGGTGACGGACTTCAAGGCGATCTGCCACGCCGAGAAAGCCGATCTCGAGGGCGCGGTGACCGTGTCTCGTAGTTGGGAGATGCAGGAGAGCTTGGAGCGCAATGGGCGGTTCACCACCGGGATAAGCGTTGACTTCGGGACGCTGCTCAATGGCGACATCGACGACACCTATGTCCAAAAGGTGCACTCCTCGCTGACCGACGTCGTCCTGGAGGAAATCCCGCTCGGTCCCAACTGGCTGATTTTTGCCAAGCTGATGGAAAAGCCCGAATGCAACAGGGAGGCCATGCGGCACATTTACGCTGGTGGTTACGTATGCCAGGGGCAGAAAATCCTGCAGGCGACGGCCGAATTCAAGCTTGACCGCGACGCGCGCAAGAAGCTGGCGACCAAAGCGAAGGCCACGGCCGGCGATATCAACGACTTCGTGAAGGTCGCGGTCGAGACCCAGAGCGATCAGGCCGTGGTTGAGCGGTCGGGCCGATTGTTCGCCGGATCGGCGTTGAAATACGGCGTCTCGATGAACCCGATCTGCCTCGCGCCGCCGGATGGACGCTTTCAGCGGATTCTGCCGCAGACGACATTCGGTCGCCTGGTCAATTTCATCCTGCTCAGAATCGTCGAGCCGATGCTGCCGGCCAAGACCGAGCGGGCATAGGTGCTGCTCGCGCAGGGTCGGAACGCAAGACGAGCCAGGTGGCTCTTTTTCATCTGATCGTCATCAAGCCACTGTGCGCGCCAGCTTGATGCGGATTCGACAGCAGTGCTGACCTTCCTGGGCCCCATTCCGTGGTGACCGCGTTGTGGCGCCTCTTCGGCTGCGGTAAAATCAAGCATTGGTGTGCGAGTCTTCCTTTGGGCGACGGGAGGCGTTTATGGTCGCACCGGCAATGATCAAGCAAAATATGGAAGTGCTTGGCTCCGACGGCGCGCATGTCGGGGTCGTGGACCAGATTGAAGGCGCGGACGAGGTCAGGCTGACGAAGGACGATCCGGACGCGGGCGGCGAGCCGCGTTTCATTCCGCTGCGATGGGTCCGCCACGTCGAGATGAAGGTCCACCTCAATCAGCCCGCCGCCGTAGCCAAGGCGCGCTGGACGACGCACTGACGATGTTCTGATTTCCAGGGCTGGGCGGCGGCCAAGATGTCTTGGGCCGCGCAGAAAACCTTCGCCTAATCGATGAGACGGATGAGCGCCCGCGCTCCGGTCGGGTCGACCTCGACCATGACGCCGTTCGGGATCGCCTGCGTGATATCGAGATCGAAGCCGGAGATCATGGTGAAGTCGGCGAGCGCCGCGCCCTGCACCATGATCGGGTTGACGGCGTTGAGCACCAGCGCCGCCGGCACGATGCCGCGCGCCGTCATCTCGTGCAGCATCCACGCGGTGGCGACGCCGCCCTTGGCGGCGTCGAGCACCAGCACGCGGCCGACATAGCTCTCGCCGGCGAGCTTGTGCTCAGGGCGCGCAAACACGCCGCGCGCCCGGTCGAGATCGTAGCGCGCGGAAAATCCATCCTTGGCGACCAGCGCCCGCGCTTGCACCTTTCGGCCCATGCCAGCCGTTGCAAAGAACACCTTGCCACTCACGGCGCCGTCCTGCCGTCTTTGCACGCGGCCTCGATGCATGCCTCCATCGACAACAGCGCCGGCTGGTAGCCGTAGCCGCCGATGATGTTGACGAGCTTCGCCGAGTTGGTCGCCAGCCGCTTCCAGCCGTTCGCCTCCGCCATCTCGCGGGCGTAGCTCTGGTAGAAGCACATGCCGGAGAGCACGGTGCCGCCCGCCGCCTCGATCCGCGCGGTCAGACCCATGCGGTCGGCGTCGGGCTTGACCTGCGGGCTGGTGATGACCAGCAGCGGTATGCTCGCGTGCCGGCCGTCGAGCAGTCCGGCGACCTGCGCCATCTCGACCAGGCTGAGCTGCGGGGCGGAGAACACCACGAGATCGATCTTGCCGGCTTGCGCATAGCTGCGTGCAAACGCCCGGATGTCGGCCTCGCCGACGTCGTGCGTCGGCAGCGATCGCCCGGGCGCTATGACGTCATCGAGGCGCTGCGCCTCGGGTGTGACGCCGGCGAGATGAAACAGCGCGACCGAGCCGTAGCTCGCCAGCGCTGCGCCGAAATGCTTCATCTCGTCGGAGCCGGGCACGCGCTCGATGCCGACCAGCACTGGAACCTGCCAATAGTCGCCGGCCAGCCG
Organism: Xanthobacteraceae bacterium; assembly: GCA_040510815.1. Lineage (GTDB taxonomy): Bacteria > Pseudomonadota > Alphaproteobacteria > Rhizobiales > Xanthobacteraceae > VAZQ01. The sequence goes on from JBEVIH010000265.1 coordinate 40,074, forward strand.
GCCGACGATCCCGCCGAGCGCACCCCAATCGTTGAGCTCGCGCGGCGTGAAGCCGACATTGACGACCAGCGTCGCGGCCCGCCACGCGTCGAGGTGATAGCCGTAGCGCGGCGTACGGCCGGTGAGCCCGGCGCTCAGCGCCGACGGTCCGCCCTCGAAGTTCGAGCGCGCGCCGCACACGCTGTTCGAATAGATCACCACCCCGGTATCGCCATAGGCGACGTGCTCGCCACGCACCGGCGGCATGATCGTCTGGTAGTTGATGCAGGTATTCGTCATCAGCACGCCGAGCGCCTCGAATGCCGCGATCGCACGGCGCTCGAGGTCGAGCATCCACGGCTGGTGCTTGAGCCGATCCGCGGCTGCGAAGTCGGTGCCGCGCGGGTCGGTGATGGTCGGAATGCGCACGCGGCGCTGCTCGGGCGGCAGGCCCGCCATCCGCTCGAGCCATTCGACGCCGGCCAGGCCCAGCGACTCGGTGTCGGCCATGATGTGGGCCTGCGTCACCGGCACGAAGTCGGCGGCGCCGAGATAGTCCCCGACCTTGATCTGATGCTCGATCGCCCACTGGGCCGCAGGGCCGAACTCGCCGGCCCGCAGCGCGCGTTCCTCGTCGGTCAGCTTCATCCAGCGGCCGCCTAGTTGGCCTTGATGTTCAGATCCTTCGCCAGACGCTCGTATTTGGCAAAATCCTCGCGGACGAGCCGCAGGAATTGCTCGGCGCTGCCGCCCACCGGCTCCTGCGCCGATTGCAGGAAGCTGTCGCGGATCGCCGCCTCGGCCAGCGCCTTGTTCATCTCGCTGTTGAGGCGCGCGACGATCGCCGGCGGGGTCCCGGCGGGCACGAATGCGCCGAGCCACTGGTCGAGCGTGAGCTTGATGCCCGCCTGCTCATAGGTCGGCACGTCGGGCAGGCTCGGCGAGCGCGCCGCCGTGGTTTGCGCGATCAGCCGCAAGGTGCCCGCTTTGTAGTGGGGAATGAGCGGCGTCGAGCCGAGCGAGCCGATCATGACATGGCCGGCCACCAGGTCGTTGATCGCCTGGGCGCCGCCGCGGTAGGGCACGTGGTCGAGCTTGATGCCGGCGATCTGGGCGAACCACTCCGCCGTCATGTGCTGCTGCGAGCCGATGCCGGACGTCGCGTAGCTCAAGCCCGGCCGTTGCTTCGCCAGCGCGACCAGCTCGGCGACCGAGTTGACGCCGAGCTTCGGGTGCACCGCCAGCACCACCGGCTGGCGCGACAGCTGGATGACCGGGAGGAGGTCCTTCAGCGGATTGAAGCTCACCTTGAACACGTGCGGCGCGCTCGTCACCTGGTCGGGCGCGATCAGCACCGTGTAGCCGTCCGCTGCGCTCCTGGCCCCGGCCTCGAAGCCGATATTGCCGCTGCCGCCGGTCCTGTTCTCCACCACGATCTGCTGGCCGAGCGCGCGCGACAGGTAGTCGCCGATGACGCGGGCGCCGACGTCGGTCGAGCCGCCGGCCGGAAACGGCACGATGAAGCGGATCGGCCGGTTCGGCCATTCCTGCGCCTGGCTCGATATCGGAATTGCCAGAGCAAGGAGAGCAATGAAAACGCGCCATTTCGTCATCGAAGAGGGTCCTGACTTTCGTGTTCGTCGTTACTATCGTATCGGTCCTTCCGCTGCCCGGCCAGCATCCGCGCGCCGCCATTCCAGGTTTGCTCAGATCATGCCGTTCTCGACCTATCTTCCCGAGCACATGGGCTCGATCAGGCTCGCGCCGCCCAGCCCGTTCGTCGCGGGCTCGCATGCCGAGCTGACCTTGACCTACACCGCCGGCACCTTCGGCATCGACGACACCGGCATGGTGAAGATCTCGTGGCGCACCACCTCCGACATGAGCAAGCCGCAATTCGACAAGCCGGCGGCGCCGAATTTCACCACCGTCGAGGCGAGCAACGGCGCCAAGCTCGAAGTCTGGTTCGACCGTCTCAACATCCGGCCCTACGCGAACACGCTGCTCATCCGCGTCGGCCGCGGCTACCTGCGCGCCGGCGACACGCTGACCATTCGTTTCGGCGACCGCCGCCAGGGCTCGCCGGGCTTCCGCCTGCAGACCAATTGCGAGGAGCGCGTCGAGCTCAAGACCTCGATCGATGCCTTCGCCACCTACGAATTTACTGAGCTGCCGGATCAGCCGAGTTTTACGCTGCTGCCCGGCGCGGCCGCGCAGTGGAAGGCGATCTGGCCATCGCTCGCCGTCGCCGGCGAGCCGTTTCGGCTCGCGATCGTCGCCGAGGACATGTGGGGCAACCCGACCACGGAGGTCGATCGGACAATTTCGCTCGCGCCGTCGCAGCCGGTGCGCGGATTGCCGGAGAGCGTCACCCTCAAACCGGGCGACGGCCCGCGCGTTCTGGAAAATCTCGTCGCCGACGCGCCCGGCGACCTCGACCTGCGGCTCGTGGCGAACGGCGAGGAGCTTGCCCGCGCCAATCCGCTGCGCGTGGTCGCGGCCGCGCCGCTGCGGCGCTATTGGGGCGACCTGCACGGGCAGAGCGGCGAGACCATCGGCATGGGCTCGGCGGAAAGCTATTTCCGCTACGCCCGTGACTTCGCTTTCATCGACATGGTCGGCCACCAAGGCAACGACTTTCAGATCACCGATGCGTTCTGGCACAAGCTCAACCGGCTCACCGCCGAATTCGATGCGCCGGGCCGGTTCGTGTGCCTGCCGGGCTACGAGTGGTCGGGCAATACCGGCATGGGCGGCGACCGCAACATCTTCTTCCGGCGCGAAGGTCGCCCGATTCGCCGCTCGTCGCACATTCTCGTGGAGGGCCGCACCTCCACCGATGCGATCTACACGGCCGATGAGCTGTTCCGGGCGCTCGACGGCGAGGACGCAGTGGTCATCGCCCATGTCGGCGGGCGCTACGCCGACCTCAACTACGCCCATGACGGCCGGCTCGAGCGCACGGTCGAGGTACACTCGACCTGGGGCACCTTCGAGTGGCTCCTGCACGATGCCTTCGCCAAGGGTTACCGCGTCGGCGTCGTGTGCCACAGCGACGACCACAAGGGCCGCCCCGGCGCCACCAAGCCCGGCGCCTCCACCTTCGGGGCGATCGGCGGGCTTACCTGCTATTTCATGCCCGAGCTTACCCGCGACGCCTTGTTCGAGGCGCTGCGCAAGCGACGCCACTACGGCACCACCGGCACGCGCCTGTTTCTCGATCTGCATGGCGCGTTCGACCAGCCGGTGACGGGCTTTTCGGAAGATCCGCAGCTGGCGCAGGCCAAGGAATTCGCCGTGCGCGAGGCCCGCATGGGCGACATCATCCGTCCCGGCGCGGCGCCGATGCGGCTTACGGCTGAGGTCATCGGCACCGCGCCGGTCGAGCGGCTCGAGGTCCTGCACGGCACCCGCGTGGCACACACGGTGCGTCCCTTTGCGGCCGCCGATCTCGGCCGCCGCGTGCGCGTGCTGTGGCAGGGCGCCGAATACCGCGGCCGCGGCCGCGAGACCTTGTGGCAGGGCAAGCTGAACCTGTCGGGAAATCGTTTCGCGCGCTACGCGCCGGTGAACTTCCTCAACCCTGAGCGCAAGGTGCAGGAGACCGCGCCGGGTACATCGCTGGCCTGGAGCTCGGTGACGACCGGCAATCTCGCCGGCGTCGACCTCTGGCTCGATGAGGCGCGCCGCGGCACGCTTCGCCTCGAGACCAATGTCGTGTCGGGGGAGGTGGATCTGGCGTCGCTCGGCGACGACACGGCCGTTTTCGACGGCGGCGGCCTCGGCCGCAGGATCAGCGTCTATCGCCTGCCCGAAACCGACTGGAGCCGGCGCGTGACTCTCGACCACACCGTGACGTTCTCCGGCGGTGCGGACCTGCCGGTCTACCTGCGCGTCACTCAGGCCGACGGTCATCAGGCCTGGTCGAGCCCGATCTACCTGATCGCGTGATCCTGCCGCCGTCGAAGATCATTTCCGGTACGGCCCCAATTCCTTCACCGCCGCCTCGGCGAAGGAATGGTCCACCACCTGCTCGAGCTTGACGTCGTCCCGGATCAGGCCCCGCGACTTGTAGAAGGCGTAGTCGTCGGCGAGGCTGGTCAAATTCACCTTGCCGTCCGGGTTCATGCCGGTCGGCGTGATCGATTTGTAGATCGCCGGGTCCTTGATCGCTGTCGAGGCGGCAAGAATGGCGATGACCTCGTCGGCGTTGGGACCCGCCATCTTCCCGTTCGCGAGCGCGCCATTGTAGAAGCGCACGCCCTTGAGGTAGGCGCGCATGAAACGTCTCGCCGCGTCCGCTTTCTTGCTGGCGAACTCCTCGGAATAGAGCAGCACGGCGATCTGGTGGTTGGGGATGATCTCGTCGTCGCCCTTGACCAGCACCGCGAAGCCGTTGCGGATGGCGATGGTCGGGCCGGGCTCGACCGAGGCCGAGGCGTCGACCGACTTGTTCTTGAGCGCGGCCACGTGGTCCGGGAACGGCATCTCCACGGTCTCGACGTCGGAATATTGCAGGCCGACCGACTTCAGCAGCGCGTTGAGGGTGGCGGTGTTGCTCACCCCCGGCGCGTTCATGGCGAATTTCATGCCCTTGAGGTCCTTGACCTCCTTGTAGCGTCCGCCCTCGACGTGGTCCTTGCGCACCAGGATCTTGGTCGCGCCATAGCCGGGCGGGGAGGAGGCCTTGTCGGCCACGATCTTGATCTTGATGCCGCGCGCGACCGCGTTGTAGAGGCCGGCCGAGGCCGAGCCCGCGCCGGCATCGAGCTGACCGGCGCCGAGCGGCGCCACCATGTCGGCGGCCGAGCGGAAGTCGGTCACCCTGACGTCGATGCCTTCCTCCTTGAAGAAGCCCTTCTTGTCGGCGATGTAGATCGGCGCGTCGCTGGTGGTGGCCGCCGCCCCGACCGTGACCGTGTCGGCTGCCCGCGCGGCGCCCGCCGCCGCAAGCAGCAGGCTGGCGGCAAGGCTGTAAATCCTCACGCGCATCGTCGCTCCTCCTTTTCCGTCCGTTCGCGCATCGCGCAGCTATGCGCGTCAGTTCGAATCCGCCTTCCATGGAATGATCACGCGTTCAAGCTCGTTGAGCGCCAGCGTCAGCAGGAAGCCGATGATGGCGATCACGAACAGCCCGACATACATCTGCTCGACCGCGAATGTGCTCCACGCGCTCCAGATCAGGTAGCCGAGCCCGCTCTTGGCCCCGACCATCTCGGCGACCGCGATCAGCACCAGCCCGATGCCGATGCCGAGCTTGAACCCGGTCATGATCACCGGCAGCGCGCCCGGCAGTGCGATGGTCCAGAACATGTTCCAGCGGTTGGCCTTGTAGTTCTGGCCGACGTCCAGATAGATCTTGTTGATCTCGAGCACGCCGGTGGTGGTGTTGATGACGACCGGGAAGAACACCCCGATTGCCACCATGAAGATTTTCGATCCCTCGCCGAGCCCGAAGATCAGAAGCGCGAGCGGCAGGATCGCGCTCTTCGGGATCGGATAGGTCGCGGCGACCAGCGGATCGACCAGCGCGCGGATCGGACGGTTCAATCCCATGGCGATGCCGATCACCAGCGCCGGCACGCCGCCGAGCACCGCGCCGTAAGCCAGCCGCTGCAGGCTCACGGCGGTGTGGGTGACGAGCTCACCCGAGCGCAGCATCTCGACCATCGTCGCGATCACGCTCGAAGGCGCCGGAAAAAACCGCGTGTCGATGAAGCCGAAGCGGGCGCACAGCTCCCACAGGCTCAGCAGCGCGAGCGGCGAGATCACGTTCAGCAGCCGGTCGCGCGTGCGCGCCGACATTTTCCCGGCCGACCGCGGTCCGGTCGAGATCGTCTGCACGCTCATGGCTTGACCTCGCTCTCGTCCTCCTGGCGGCGCGCGCGCTGGACTTCCTCGCGCAGGCTCGACCAGATCTGGTGAATCAACTCGCCGTAGTCCGGCGACTTCTGCAGCGCCATGATGTCGCGCGGGCGCGCCAATGGCACCTTCACGAAGGCCTTCACCTTGCCGGGCTGCGCGGTCATCACCATGATGCGGTCGCCGAGAAAGACCGCCTCGTCGACGCTGTGGGTGATGAACACCACGGTCTTCTTGTGGTCCTCCCAGATGCGCAGCAGCTCCTCCTGCAGCAAGAGCTTGTTCTGGGCATCGAGCGCCGAGAACGGCTCGTCCATCAGTAGGATCTCGGGGTCGTTGGCGAAGGCGCGTGCGATCGAGACGCGCTGGCGCATGCCGCCGGAGAGCTGGTGCGGGTAGTATTCGGCGAAGCGGGTGAGCCCGGTCCGCGCGAGGTAGTGGCCGACCACCTCCTTGATCGTGGCGGCCGGTGCGCGGCGCATCCGCAGCCCATAGGCGGCGTTGTTCCACACCGTCATCCAGGGAAAGATCGAGTCGCCCTGGAAGATCATCGAATTCACCGGGCGCTGCGAATTCGGCGTCTCGATCTCGATCGTGCCGGAGGTGACCGAGTCGAGGCCCGCGAGGATGCGCAGCAAGGTGGTCTTGCCGCAGCCGCTCGGCCCCACGATCATGAAGAACTCGCCGTGGGCGATCTCCACCGACACGCCGTCAACGGCGACGAGGTCGCCGAATTTCTTGGTGAGATCGCGGATACGGATCGCCGGCCGCGCGGGCAACCTGTCGCCGGTATGCAGCTCGGGCAAGGGGCGGTTCATGCAGGGGCCATGAGCGAGGCCCTAATCTGCCGGACCGCCCCTGCAAGCTCAACCCACCGCGCCGTGCCAATCGGTCGCGTTGGCGCGCGATTTCACGCCCGGAACGGCGATCCTGCGGCTGTTGCCTCCGCGTGCGCGGCCGGTGCTGCGCGGCGCCTTGCGCGCAGCACCAGTTTGACCAGCTCCACGATGACGAGCAGCGTGGCCGAGACGCCCGTCACGATCAGCCAATCCTTCGCCGACAGCGCCACCGTATGGAACGCTGTCTGCAGGAACGGGACATAGATCACCAGCACGTGCGTGGACAGCGAGAAGATCACCGCGACGAGCAGCCACTTGTTGTCGAAGAACCCACTGAAGGCGCTGCGCCAATTCGAGCGGCAGTTGTACACGTTGAAGAGCTGGAACATCATCAGGGTGGTAAAGGCCATGGTGCGAGCGTAGGCCTCGTCGGCCGTGTTCGGTCCGGTGCCCTTCGCGAACAGCGTGAACAGCCCGCCGGGATAATAGGCGTCGAGCACGGCGAGCGTTCCGACCATCATCACCGAACCGACGCCGGCGAGGTACCACCAGTCCGCCGTCGTGAGCACGCCGGTGCCGCGCTGTCGCGGCTCCCGCTCCATGACGTCGGGGTCTTTCGGGTCGACGCCGAGCGCCAACGCGGGCGGTCCATCGGTGATCAGGTTGATCCAAAGCAGCTGGGCGGCGAGCAGTGGCAGGAACAGCCCGGGCTCCGCCGAGGTCAGGCCGAGCATGCCCGCAAACATCACGCCCGCGAACATCGTGAGCAATTCGCCGGCGTTTGAGGACAGGAGATAGATCAGATACTTGCGGATGTTTGCGTAGACTCCGCGCCCTTCCTCGATTGCTTTGACGATGCTGGCGAAGTTGTCGTCGGTCAGCACCATGTCGGCCGCCTCCTTCGAGACGTCCGTGCCGGTGATGCCCATGGCGACACCGATATTGGCGCTCTTGAGCGCGGGCGCGTCGTTGATGCCGTCGCCGGTCATGGCCACGATGTGGCCCTTGCGCTGGAGCGCGCCGACGATGCGCAGCTTGTGCTCGGGATCGACGCGGGCGAACACGCGCACTTTCTCGACGATCGCATCGAGCTCGGCATCTTCCATGGTCCGCATCTCGATGCCGGTGACGGTTCGCGCCCCCGGCTCGAAGATTTCCAGCTCGCGGGCGATCGCCTCGGCGGTCGCCGGGTGGTCGCCGGTGATCATCACCGAGCGGATGTGCGCCCGCTTGGCGGTGGCGACGGCCACCTTTGCCTCTGCCCGCGGCGGGTCGATCATGCCGACCAGGCCGAGCAGCACGAGATCGTCCTCGATGCTGTCCGGCAGCTTGATCGTCGATGTGCGATTGGCGGCGGCAGCCTGCGGATCGACACCCAAAGCGGCGGCCGGAACGGTGCGCGTGGCGATTGCCAGCGTGCGGAGCGCCTTGGCCGCGAGCGCGTCGTTGCGCCGCGAGATATCCGCGCGGCGGTCGTCGCCGAGCGGGACGATCTTGCCGCCCTCCCACAGATGACGGCAGCTCGCGAGCAGGATTTCGGGCGCACCCTTGACGAAAACGTGCAGCTCACCGAGGTTCTCGCGATCGACATGGACGGTGGTGTGGCGCTTGCGTTCGGAGGTGAAGGGGATTTCCGCGATACGCGGGAAGCGCGCCAGCTCGGACTCGGCCACGCCGAGCTTGCGCGCCGCAACGATCAGCGCACCTTCGGTCGGATCGCCCTGCACCTTCCAGCGCCCCTCGCTGTTCACGAGCGCCGCGTCGTTGGCGAGCGCCCCCCCGCGGAGCGTTTTCTCCACGGCGGCGCGAGTACCTGACGTCTCGGCGAGCTTGGCCCCCCCGACGGTGAACTCGCCCTCCGGGATGTAGCCGCTGCCGCCGACCTCGACGAGCGCCTCGGCCGTCATGATCGCACGCACGGTCATCTCGTTGCGGGTGAGCGTGCCGGTCTTGTCGGAGCAGATCACGGTCGCGGCGCCGAGCGTCTCGACCGCTGGCAGCTTGCGCACGATCGCATTGGCGGCCGCCATGCGGCGCACGCCGAGGCTCAGTCCCACGGTCACGATCGCCGGCAGCGCCTCGGGGATCGCCGCGACCGCCAGCGCCACGGCGAACAGAAACAGGCTGAGCATGGCGTTGAGATTGAAGACGGGGCTGGTCAGCACCCCGGTCGCGAACACGACGGCGCAAATCCCCAGCATGATGATGCTCAACCGCTTGCCGGTACGGTCGAGCTCCTGTTGCAGCGGCGTCGGCTCCTTTTCGGCGGCTTCCAGCAGCCCCGCGATGCGGCCGACCTCGGTCCCCATCCCGGTCGCGACAACGATGGCCCGGCCGCGCCCATAGGTGGCGACCGTGCCCGCGAACAGCATGTTGCGGCGGTCGCCGAGGCCGACATCCGCGTCGATCGGCTTGGTCTCCTTGGCCACCGGGACGCTCTCGCCGGTCAAGGGAGCCTCGTCGGTATGGAGATTCGCATTCTCGACGACGCGGGCGTCTGCCGGGATCTTGTCCCCGGCCTCGACCATCACGATGTCGCCGGGGACGATCTCATGGGCGGCGATCCGCTGGCGCTCGCCGTCGCGAACCACCGTCGATTCCGGGGCGGCAAGGGCCATCAGCGCCCGCACCGACTTCTCGGCCCGCGCCTCTTGGAAGAAGCCGAGCAGGGCGTTGAGCACGACGATCGCCAGGATAACGATGGCCTCGTAAGGCAGCGCGCTCTCGCGCGGGTCCTGCAGGAGCCATTCGACCATCGAGATGACCGTGGCGATGAGCAGGATGATCACCAGGAAGTTCTGGAACTGCTCGAGCAGCCGCGTCCACCAGGGCGTTTCCGGCGCGCTCTTCAGCTGGTTCGGCCCGTACTGCTCGAGGCGCCGCTGCGCCTCGGCCCGGCTCAGGCCGCGCGCGGCATCGGAGCCGAGCGCCGAGACCACCGCGTCGGCCGGCTCGCGGTGCGGCTGTTTCGCCATTTTGCCTGCCAGCGCAGCGTCGTCTTGCGCGGGTGGATGCGCGAAGTTTGGCGTCTCAACAGTCGTCGGCTTTTGGTGCAGGTTCATGATGTAGTCCTCGTACAGAGCGTCTCGTTCGCAAAGTCGGCCGCGTCGGCGAACGACCGCGGTGGGCCGATCGCTGCCTGGGAGCGGTGGGTCGGGGGCACGGACGTCTCGTCAGCGCGTCGCGCGCTGCAAAACGGCAAGGCCAAGCGGGCTACTCCGATTGATATCCAGTCCGACATCGCAGCTCGGCGAGCTGCCAGAGGGGCCCGGGCTGGTCGTTGACTTGCTCTATCTCGCCATTGTCTCGGGGCCGAAGAGTTCGCGAATCTGTTCCGGCCCGGTCAGCATTCCGGCCGCGAAGCCGATGAAGGCCAGTGCTCCTGCCACGTCCCAGATCGTGACCCCGTTCGAATGACGCTCTGCGCCACTGAGCCAGGCGAGCAGCGCCACCACAGTGGCGCTGGTCGTGACAACGAGGCTCAGCACCGGCAGGATCAGCGTCGGCGGCGCCAGCGACACGATCGTGAGAATGCCCGCCGCTGTGCCCAGGACGTACAATGCCGGGGGCGGCGCCGGGATTTGATGTGTCGGCCGCGCCTGGCGATCACGAGTCGAGTTCCATTGGCTCATCCGGCACTCCAGGCGGGACGCCGAATGTCCGTCGGTCTTTGTCGCGGTTGGCGCGGCCAGGCAGCACCGTACGCCCGGCCGCCGCCACGGCGCCTCGTCCGTTGGACGGACACGTCCCGAATTTCCGCGACTTTAGCGAGGCGACTGCGGTTGGCGCACCCGCAACGATCGGGTGGTAGTTCTACGGAGTGATGCGGCCGAGGCGGATTGCCTGGCGGACCAGGACGGCCACGCTCGCGGCCTGCATTTTCTCCATGACCTGCGCGCGGTAGCTTTCAACCGTGCGGATGCTGATCTCGAGCTTCGACGAGATCGCGTGGCTGGTGAAGCCCTGCACCACCAGGTCGAAGATCTCGATCTGGCGCGGGGTGAGGCGCGCGAACTGCGCCTCGACGCCTTCGGTTGCGCGCGGGGGTGCCTGTTGCGCGAGCGTGCGCGCGAGCCCGCGGTTGATCGCGGCGACGAGTTGCGCATCGTCGACCGGCTTCTCGATGAAATCCTCCGCTCCCGCCTTGATCGCCGCCACCGCCATCGGCACGTCGGCATGGCCGGAGATGAGCACGACCGGAAGCGCGGCCTTGCGGCGCGCCAGCTCGCGAACAAGCTCGATCCCGTCCATGCCCGGCATGCGGACGTCGGCGACCACGCAGCCGCGCCGGGACAGATCGACCGCCTCCAGGAATCGGTCGGCCGATTCATGCGTCTCCACCGCGAAGCCGAAAACGCTCAGCATTTCGCCCAGCGCGCGGCGAACCGCCTCCTGATCGTCGATGAGGAAGATGATAGGACCCGTCATTGGAACGTCGGGTCGGGTTGCCGAAGCGGCAGCGAAAACCGGAATTCGGTCGCGCCGGCCTCGCGCGATTGCAGCCAGATGCGTCCGCCATGCGCTTCCACGATCGAGGCGCAGATCGGTAAGCCGAGCCCAAGGCCTTCCCTCTTTGACGTCGTCAGCGGTTGGAACAGGCGGTCGGCAAGGCCCGCATCGATGCCCGGGCCGTTGTCAGCCACGGCAACCTCGATCTCGTTCGGACGCTCGGCGCGGCGCGCGAACAGGTGGATGCGTCCGTCGGCACGTCCGCTCTCGGCGATCGCCTCCATGGCATTGCGCGCGAGGTTGAGAACGACCTGTTGCAATTGGACCCGATCGCCGTGAACCGGCGGCAGGTCGTCAGGCACGTCGAGCTCGATGCCGATATGGCGCGCCGAAGCATCGAGGCGCAGCAGGTTCAGCGCGTCCTCCAGCATCTCGCGCAGTGTGATCGTGCTGACATGCGGCCGGCCGCGGCGAAGGAAGTCGCGCATCCTGCGCACCACCGCGGCGGCATGATCGATCTGTGCGATCATGTCGGTCAGGTTGCCCTCGGCGCGCGCAAGGTCGGCGTTCGGGGTCCGCAGCAGGTGCTGTGCGGACCGCGCCAGCGCGCGAGCGGCGGTCATCGGCTGGTTGATCTCGTGCGCCAGCGCTGATGCCATGCCGCTGACGAGATTGATACGGGAGGCCTGCGCCGCTTCGGCTTCCTTCCTGCGCAACCGCTCCTCCACCTCGCGGATCGTGCGATTGGCGTGCACCCGCTCGGTCACCACGACGCCGACCACGAGGCCGGTCGCCGTGAGCACCAGCATCATGGTCTGGAACGCGGTGAAGGCGTTGGCGTCGTAGCCGTAGCCGTGCAACAGGCCCACGAGGCCAAGCTGCGTGATCGCGAGGCCCATGCAGGCGCCGTCGAGACCGTGTCGCACGGCGATGAGCACGACTGGAACGAAAAGCAGGTAGAAGAACTTGAAGTCGGTGGCCGGCTGCGCGCCCACGATGATCCAGAGCGCACCGATGACCACCAGGACGTAAAGCGCGAGCTCGGGCGCGAGCCGCCGAAGCGTGTGCAGCGCCGACGGTGAGCGGAGCAGCGCGAGGCGCAGGACGAGCGGCGTCATCACCGCGATGCCGATCGCGTCGCCGACCAGCAGAGGGCCGACCGTGACCAGGACATCGGGCAGATCGAGTTGATCGGTGGCAAGCAGCAGCAAGGACAAGAGCAGGGCGACGATCACGGCGCCTGCCATTCCCGCGGCCAGCAGCCCGAACACGTCGCGCAGGTGATTGAGGCCGACATCGAGCCCCAGTTTCCTGCGGGCGACCAGGGCAACGCCGCCGTAGCCGCCGGAGATGATGGCGGCGATGCCCAGCACCACCGGCCAATCGAGGCTGCTCTTGAGCACCACAAGCTCGGCAACCAGAACGCCTGCGAACAGCACCAGCGCGTAATGCACGCCGCCCAGGATCATGAGCGCCAGCACCGCGCCAAGGCCGGGGTTCCAGGGCGTGACCGGAAGACCCTTGTATTCGTGGATGAAGCTGACCCACTCGAGCCCGATGTAGGCGGCAAGCCAGAGAAGACCGGTGAGCAGCCGCAATGCGGGCGTCGAGAAGCGCGCAGGCCATGCCGGCCCCGTGGCCGCCCAAGTTCCGCCGACAGCGCGTTCGAAGCTGATGATCGGTTTCACGAGCATTCCTCGGCCGGGGACCAGTCGCGGGTTGGCCTTTGCCCGTGGCCGGATTATTCCACGGCTTTCCAATTCGCGGCCGCTAGGGGACAATCGGTCGCACGGCAGCAGGGGGCTGAGGCGAGGTAGGCACCATGATCGACAAGTCAAGCGTCAGCCGCCGCTCCGTGCTGCGCTTGGGAGCCGCGCTCGGCGCGCTTGGCATTGCCGGGGACGCCCACGCCCAGGTCCCCGCGCCCCCGCAACCCGCGCGGCTGCCCGCGCGCGGCAATTTCGTCATCCGCAACGCCCACGTCATGACGATGGAACCCGGCACCGGCGACATCGTCGGTGGCGACGTGCACGTCAAGGACGGCGTGATCGCCGCGATCGGCCAATACCTGGAGGCGCCGGGCTCGAACACGATCAAGGGCGAGGGCACGATCGTGCTGCCGGGGCTGGTCGAGACCCACTGGCACATGTGGAACACGCTGCTGCGCAGCATGTCGGGCGATAAGGCCGAGCTCGGCTATTTCCGCACCACCGCCGCGCTCGGGCAGAAATACGAGCCAAACGACATGTACCAGGGCACCCGGCTCGCCGCGGCCGAGGCGCTCAATTCCGGCATCACCTTCGTCCACAGCTGGTGCCACAACATCCGCAGTCCCGCCTATGCGGAAGCCGACCTGCGGGCGTTGCGGGAATCGGGCCTGCGCGCGCGCTTCTCCTACGGGCCGATGCAGGCGCATCCCAATACCCAGACCATCGATCTCGAGGACCTCGAGCGATTGAACCGGAACTGGGGAAGCTATTCGAACGGCGGCCTCATCACGCTTGGCATGGCCTGGCGCGGACAGGGCGGCAACAACCCGGCGACCGCGGTTCCTCCGGAAATCTATACCAAGGAGATCGAGACCGCGCGGCGGCTCGGCCTGCCGATCACCGTGCATGCCAGCGGCTCGCGGCCCGCCGCCGGCCAGGTCGATCGCCTCGGCAAGGCGAACCTGCTCGGCAAGGACATGCAGATCGTCCACGGCATCGTGCTCACCGCCGAGGAGATCGCGGCGATCAAGGCGGCGGGCGCTTCGGTGAGCCTGTCGCCGACCACCGAACTGCGCATCGGCTTCGGCTTTCCGCAGACCGCCAACCTGCTCGCCGCCGGCATCCCGGTCGGATTGTCGGTCGACACCGTCGAGCTCAGCGGTAACGCCGACATGTTCGGCATCATGAAGTTCATCCAGAACATCGAGAACGCCAGGAGCGAAAGCGAGTTCAAGCTCACCGCCCGCCGCGTGCTCGAGCTCGCCACCATCGAGGGCGCCCGCTCCATGGGCATGGCCGACACGATCGGGTCGCTCAAGCCGGGCAAGCGCGCCGATCTGATCATGGTGTCCACGCGCGACATCAATCTCGCCGTGTTCGGCGATCCGGCGCACATGCTGGTGACCGCGGCGCAGCCCGCCAATGTCGACACGGTCGTGATCGACGGCCGCATCCTCAAGCGCAGCGGCCGGCTCGTTCACCTCAATGTCGCGCAGATCGCGACCGACGCGGCCAACGCGAATGCGGCGTTGCGCAAGCGCGCCAATTGGTGGTGAGACGGCGCCGCCCATGAAAATTACTCGCGTCGCCGCCACGCCGCTCAATGTTCCGCTTCGCATCGAGCTGGCGGGTCTTGAGCGCAAGACATCGCTCGAAGCGTGTCTCGTCGAGGTCGAGACCGATGAAGGCGTCGTCGGCCACGGCCTGGCGGCGATCACCCGGGAGACGGTCATTGCCGAGATCGTCAACCGCGTCATCGCGCCGGCGATCAAGGGCGACGACGCGCTGGCGAACGAGCGGATCTGGGAGAAGCTCTATTGGACCTTGCTGCCGCGCGGGCAGACCGGTTTCGGCGCGCAGGCGCTCTCGGCCGTCGATATCGCGCTGTGGGACATCAAGGGCAAGGCGTTCGGCGAGCCGGTGTGGCGGCTGCTCGGCGGCGCCCGCCAGGAGGTGCCGCTCTACGCGACCTTCGGCTTCCACTTCTTCGATCGCGATGAGCTTGCGGCGGCGGCCAAGCTCTGGGTGTCGCAGGGCTACCGGCGGCTCAAGATGGTGGTCGGGCATGAGGCGCTGCGCCGACGCGAGGCGCGCGCGCTCTCCGAGGTGATCCGCGAGGATGCCGCGCGGGTGCGTGCGGTGCGCGAAGCGGTGGGGCCCGATGTCGAGCTCTACATCGACGCCAATTGCAGCCTCGATCTCTATCACGCCACCCGCTTGGCGGAGATGGTGAAGCCTTACGGGATCTCGTTCTTCGAGGAGCCGATCACCCAGAACGACGCGCTGCAGATGGCGGAGCTGCGGCGCGCGACCGGCATGCCGCTCGCCTGCGGTCAGAACGAGGGGCTCATCTTCCGCTTCCGCGATCTGCTGCTGCAGCAGGCGGTGGACTACCTGCAGCCCAACGTGGTCAGCAGCGGCGGTTTCACCCAGTGCGCCAAGATTGCCGGGCTCGGCGCCGCCTTCAACGTGCCGCTGGCGAACGGCGGCGCGTGGCCCTACCACAACATGCATTTGCAGGCCGGGCTCGCCAATGGCGGCTTGGTGGAGATGCATTACCTCGCGGTCGAGCTGTGCAAGAAAATCTACCGCGGCCTGCCGGAGCCGCAGGACGGATCGCTGACGCTGCCCGATACGCCGGGTTTAGGCTTCGAGCCCGATCGCGAGGCCGTTGCCGAGATCGCCAAGGCGTCGCCGCCGAGCCGGGGGTAGGCGCAAAGGATGGACGTTTTAACCCGTCGCCCTGGGCTGCACGACCGGTCGCGACGGGATTCGCACCATAGAGATCACGCCATGCGCTTCTCGATCCACGTTGCTTCCCCGTTTCGAGCCGGCCCGGCTAGCTGGCGGGGCCCGCAAAAACCCTAAGCCGATTCTGCCTGTCGGAGCGCGCCCGCCGCGGCAGGCCGCGATTGTGCGGCGGCCCGATGGTCTGCTAAAGGCCGGCCTCCGTCATCCAATCCGACGATGAACGAGCACGATGAAGCGCAGCACCGATCGCATTCTCACCACCCATGTCGGCAGCCTGATCCGGCCGCAGCCGCTGCAGGATTTCCTGCGCGCCAGGCAGAAGGGCGATCCGCTGGACCAGCGGGCCTACGACAAGTGCCTCACCGATTCGGTCGCCGAGGTGGTGCGCCGGCAGGCGGAAGCCGGCGTTGACGTGATCAGCGACGGCGAGTTCGGCAAATCGATCAGCTGGTCGCAATACGTGCTCGAGCGCCTGAGCGGCTTCGAGCGGCGCGCGGTCAGGCCCGGCGCAAATCCGTTCCAGCGCGGCGCCGACCGGGAGAAGTTCGCCGAGTTCTATGCCGAGCTCGACGCCCGCGAGGGCACGGCCACCACCATGGATTCGGTCTGCGTCGGGCCGATCAGCTATACCGGGCAAGCCGAGCTCCAGCGCGACATCGACAATTTCAAGGCTGCGCTCGAGAGGGTGCAGGTCGAGGAGGCGTTCCTGCCGGTGGCGGCGCCGGCGAGCGTGATCCCCGACCGCAAGAACGAATATTACAAGAGCGACGAAGAGTGCCTGCACGCGATCGGCGCGGCCATGCGCACCGAATACAAGATGATCGTGGATGCCGGTTTCCTGCTGCAGCTCGACGATGCGCGCGCGGCGGTGAGCTATGACCGCATGGTGCCGCCGGCGAGCTTCGACGACTACCGCAAATGGGTGGCGATGCACATGGCGGTGCTCAACCGCGCGATCGAAGGGCTGCCGCCGGAGCGCATCCGCTATCACGTCTGCTGGGGGAGCTGGCCCGGGCCGCACACCACCGACGTGCCGCTCAGGGACATCGTCGACCTCATACTATCGGTGCGGGTCGGTGCCTACGTGATCGAGGGCGCCAACCCGCGCCACGAGCACGAATGGAAGGTCTGGAAGGACGTGAAGCTCCCCGCCGGCAAGGTGCTGATCCCCGGCGTCATCAGCCACGCCACCAACGTGGTGGAGCATCCCGAGCTCATCGCCGAGCGTCTCGTGCGTTACGCCAAGCTCGTCGGCCGCGAGAACGTGATTGCCGGCACCGACTGCGGCTTCGCGCAGGGCCCGTTCTATCGGCGGGTGCATCCCTCGATCATGTGGGCGAAGCTCGAGGCGCTCGCCGCCGGCGCCCGGCTGGCGAGCAAAGAGCTGTGGTCGTAGTAGTGGCCGTAGGGTGGGCAAAGCGAAGCGTGCCCACCATCCCTATCCACACCCGGTGGCGTCTCGGCGCGACGCGGAGTCGGGTGGGCTCGGTGCGTTCCGCGCCTTAGCCCACCCTACGTTTGCTGCCCGACCCGTCAGCGCTTCTTCGACAGCCAGTGATCGACGCTGTAGCGGCCCGGCCCGGTCACGAAGATGACCAGCGCGGTGCCGAACAGCGCGAGGTTCTTGAGGAAGCTGTTGTACTGCCCCTGCACCTGCGCGGCCGGATACTCCCAGTAGCGGTGCGCCAGCGCGGTCGCAACGATCAGGAACAGCGCGGTCAGCAGCGCCGCGTAACGGGTGCCGACCCCGAGGATGAGGCAGAGGCCGATCACGAATTCGACGATGGCGCCGATCCAGGAGAAGAACTCGGGAGCCGGGACCTTCAGATTTTTCAGGTAGCCGGCGAAGCCGGCGATGTTCCAGAGCTTGCCGCCGATGCCCGCCGCGCTGGCGATAAAGAGCCAGCCGAGCAGGACGCGGCCAATCAGCAACACGGCATCGGTGACACTGGCAGCGAAGCCGTCGGCATGCGACAGCACCGGATGAGACGTTTCGGTTTGGATGGCCATGATTTCCCCCTTTGTGCGTTTTTCCTTGTTCTCGCCTTCATCGCTGCCGATGGGCGAAAACCGCGCCTACTGACGAGGACGCTGTTCGGCAAGCTTATCGGCGCACACGATGGGTGCAAAGAGCCTTGCCGAAGGATTCATATCGCAGGTGGTCGCCCGACCGGACGGCTTTATCGGCCGCCCGCGCGACGCGACCCATCCCAACGAAGGGGAAATCTCATATTTCCCGCCCGATCGTGCGGTCGAGCGACAGCGGGCCGCCGCCGCGGATCAGGAAGAACAGGGCGCACAGCCCGAGCAGCAGCGGAAATTCGAAGCCGCCATTGCTCCAGAAGAAGCCCTTGGCGGAGGTGAATTTCACCGCCACGATCATGAAGATGAGGACAGCGGCGGCGGCGAACCGGGTGAACAATCCCAGGATCAGCAGAATCCCGCCGATGAGCTCCGTGCAGCCGACCAGCGTGCCCCAGAACATCCCGGGGCTGTAGCCGATGCGGTCGAACAGTGCGGCGTTGCCGCTCAAGCCCATGCCGCCGAACATGCCGAACAGCTTCTG
>JBEVIH010000266.1:0-6426 GCA_040510815.1 Xanthobacteraceae bacterium
TAGCGTTGGCCGGATCGCTGTTGGCCTGTGCGCCGGCCGCGGCGCAAGACTGGCCGACGAAGACGGTCAAGATCATCGTGCCGTTCGGGCCGGGATCGACGCCGGACCTGATCGGCCGGATGCTCGCCGACCACATGCAGCAGAAGCTCGGCCAGCCCTTCGTGGTCGAGAACCGCCCGGGCGCCAGCGCCAATACCGGGACCGACATGGTGGCGAAGGCGGAACCGGACGGCTACACCATCGGCATCAGCCTGGGCGGTCCGCTCGCCATCAACACATTGTTGTTCGCCAAATTGCCGTACGACCCGGCTAAGGACATCGCGCTGATCACCATGCTGACGACGATGCCGAGCGCGCTGGTGGTGAATGCCGGCCTGGGCGTCAACAGCGTGGGCGAGCTGGTGGAGCTGTTGAAGAAGAATCCCGGCAAGTACAACTACGGCTCGATCGGCAACGGCTCGCTGTCGCATCTCGCCATGGAGGCGATCGCGCTCAAGAGCGGGACGACGATGGTGCACATCCCTTACCCGGGCTCGCCGCAGGCGATGACCGCGGTGCTGCGCAACGACGTGCAGATGGCCTGCCTGCCGGCGATCGCGGTGACGCCGCACGTGGCGTCCGGTCAGGTCAAGATCCTGGCGATCTCGCTCGGCCGGCGCTCGGCGCTGCTGCCGGACTACCCGACGCTCAAGGAGGCCGGCATCGACGTCGAGGCCGACGCCTGGAACGGGTTGATCGCGCCGGCGCGGACGCCCGAGCCGATCATCGCCAAGATCCAGGGCGTGGTCGCGGGCGCGCTCGGCGAGCCGTCGATCCGCGCGAAATTGGCCACCCAGCTCATGGAGCCGATCCCGACCACGCCGGCGCAATTCCGAGCCAAGATCGACGCCGATCTCGCGCGCTGGTCGCCGGTCATCAAGGCGCTCGACCTCAAGATCAATTGAGGCGCGGCCCGCGACTTGCACCATTGTCGCAACGGCATCGTGCCCATTGCGCCGCAGCGTCGCTGCGGCCAAGAATGGGGCCGAAGCCCGGCCAGCGTGCGCTCAGCGAAATTCGAACCGCCGCTGGATGGCGGGACCCAGAACCTGGAGGAAACGCGATGTTTCGGTTGTCCGGACGTTTGATGCTGGCCGCGCTGGCGTTCGTTGCAATGCCGCTGTGGACGTCCGCCAAGGCACAGACCTATCCGTCAAGGCCGGTCACGATCATCGTGCCGCTCGCTGCCGGCACCGGCATGGATACGCTCGCGCGGCTCTACGGCGAGCAACTCTCGCAGACGCTGGGCAAGCCGGTCGTGATCGAGAACAAGCCGGGAGCCGCCCTGATGCTCGGAATGGCGGTGGTCGCCGCCGCGCCCCCTGACGGCCATACGCTCGGCATCGCCACCTCCGGCCCAATGGCCATCGGCCCGGCGCTCTACAAGAAGATCAACTATGATCCGACCAAGGATTTCGCACCGATCCATCTCTACGTGAAGTCACCGCTCGTGCTGGTCGTGGACCCCGCGCTGCCGATCAAGTCGGTGTCCGAGCTCATTCAATACGCCAAGGCAAGCGCGAACCCGATGAGCTACAGCACGCCGGGCGCGGGTGCTTTCCAGCATCTGTCGACCGAATTCATGGCCCAGAGATTCGGCCTCAAGATGACCCACGTGCCCTATCGCAGCTCGCCGCAGTCGATCGCCGACATCGCCGCCGGTCACGTCAATCTCGGCTTCGCGGAAGCCGGCGCCTCACTGCCGCTGATCCGTGATGGCAAATTGCGCGCGCTCGCGGTCTCGTCCCTGGCGCGCCTGCCCACGCTGCCGGACGTGCCGCCGTTCGGCGAGGCCGCCGGCGCGCCGGATTTCGAGGCGGTGTCTTGGCACGTCCTGCTGGCGCCGGCGGGAACGCCGAAGGAGATCATCGACCGGCTCCACCACGAAATGAAACGCATCATGACGGCGCCCGACATGCAGCAGCGCACCTCGAATATCGGGCTGCTCCCGATCGATTCGCCGTCGATCGAAGGCATCCGGCAATACATCAAGTCCGAGCAGGACAAGTGGGGCTCGCTGGTGAAGAAGCTCGGGCTCGAGGGATCGCAGTAACGCAGTACGGAGGCCATCCCGTCTTTCGGACATCTTTGTTCGCATTTCAGCCAAGCCCAGACCGAAGAGCTACACGACCGGCGAGCGGCCGCCGTCGACGTTGATCGCCGTGCCGGTGATGTAGGAGCCGGCGTCGGAGACGAGGAAACAGGCGAGATTGGCGAATTCCTCGGCCCGCCCGATGCGGCCGAGCGGAATCTCCTTGGCGCGCGCGCCGATGTAGTCCGACAGCGGAATGCCGACCTTCTTGGCTGCCTGCACGTGCTGGTCGGCCTCGATAAACCCGACCAGCATGGCGTTGACCAGCACGTTGTGCGGGGCGCCTTCGTGCGACAGCACCTTGGTGAGCGCCATGCCGGCGGCGCGCGTGATCGAGGTCGGCGCGCTGCCGCCGCGCGGCGCCTTGGCGCCGATATTGAGCACGTTGATGATCCGCCCCCAGCGCCGCTCCTTCATCTGCGGCCAGACCAGCCGGGTGAGCCGGATGGCGGCGAACAGCTTCTGATCGAAGTCCTGCTGCAAGAACTCGTCGGTGAGCTTCTCGAACGTGCTGGTGGCGGAGGTCCCGGCGTTGTTCACGACGATGTCGATCTTGCCCAACGCCCGCATGGCTTCGTCGTAGGCGCGGCGGACGTCCGCCGCGCTCGCGACATCGCCCTGGATGCCGACGACGCGGCCGCCGCCGCGCGCGCCGATGGTCTTGACCGCCTCGTCGAGCGCCGGGCGCCCGCGCGCCAGGATGGCGACGTCGGCGCCGGAGGCCGCGAAGCGGGTCGCGATCGCAAATCCGATGCCTTTGCTGCCGCCGGTGACGACGGCCGAGCGGCCGGCGAGACTGATGTCCATGCTTTCCTCCGAATGTCCGCTGAATCCCGGCGCGTCGTGTATTGCCCGCTCAGACGGCGGACTTGCGCGCCACGATACGATGAATCGTCTTGCCCGATGATGCGCTGATGACTTCCTCGTCGAGCAGGATGGTGGTGCGAGACAGCGCGCCGAGCACGACGTCCTTTCCGAATGCCGCGTAGAGACGTCCCTGCGGGTCGCGCTGATCGGCCCCGGCGGTGACGCGCCAGCTCAGGTACAGGATCCCGTCCGGCTTGAGGATTGATACCAGCCGGCGAACCGACGGCGCAATCAGGTCCGGCGGCAAATGCATGATGACCGTCTCGCACAGCACGTTGTCGAACGTGCCCGCGGAAATCCCGGCAAGCTCCGGCAAGGCCGCTCTCTCGAATTCCAGCCGCGGATATCTCGCCCGCGCCTGGGCCAGCAGGCCGGCGGAGGGATCGTAGCCGATCGCCGGATAACCGTTGGCGGCGAGCCAGGCCACCTCGCGGCCGCTGCCGCAGCCGATGTCGGCGGTCGGGCCGGACCGAAAGAAGCGCCGGACCACGGCGTGCAGATCGGCAGGGGCCGGTTGCTCGTGCCAATCGGCCGCAAACGCCGCGGCGGCGCCGTCGTAGGCAAGCAGAGTTTTGCGGTCCATGCGGCCTCGGCAGCGGAAAGACGAAAAATACTTTAGAATATGAGTCGCTGGCGTGCCCATACGTTTCCGCCACAAGCCCGGTCCGACTTCCGGCGTGACCACCCTTCACCGCAAGAGAGCTGAGCAATGGAATTCGCTGCGCTGTTCCTGGCCACGACCGTGGTGATGCTGGTCACCTGGTTCGGCTTGCGAACGCTCGCGCTCGCGTTGTACGCCGCCCTGCTGCTGGCGTCGGTCGCGACCTATCTGCATCACGCCACCGACGTGCTCAAGCTGTCGTTCTGAGGCGCCGATGACCAGGTCGCTCGCCATCACGCTCAACGCGCTCGGGCTCTATGCCGTGGCGTTCGTGCTCGCCGCCGCCTTCGCGGCGCAACTGATCCTCAACGAGCTGCCCTGTCCGCTCTGCCTGCTGCAGCGCATCCAGTTCGCGGTGCTGGCGATCGGGCCGATGCTCAATGTCCGTTTCGGCCCCCGCCCCAGCCACTACGCGATGTCGCTGCTTGCCGCCGCCGCCGGCGCCGCCTTCGCGATGCGCCAGATTTTGCTGCACATCATGCCGGGCGATCCCGGCTATGGCTCGGCGCTGCTCGGCTACCACTATTACACTTGGGCCTTCATCGCCTTCGCGGTCGCCATCGTGGCGATCGCCGCCATGCTGCTGTTCGACCGCCAGTTCGAGGAGGACGCCGGCGCGCCGGAGCCGGTCGAGGTCGGCGCCTTCGCGCGCACCGCGGTGTGGCTGGTGATCGCGCTGACCGCGCTCAACGTGCTTGCGACCCTGCTCGAATGCGGCTTCGCCGCCTGCCCGGACAATCCGGTGGAGTACGAGCTGCTCAAGCGCAAATCGCTGTAGCCCGCATGGAGCGAAGCCCAATCCGGGAGGTCAGCGCCGCGCCCCGAACGCCTTCTCGTATTGCTCGGGCTTGAAGCCCACCAGCAGCTTGCCGCCGACGTCGAGCACGGGCCGCTTGATCATCGAGGGCTGGGCGACCATCAGCGCGATCGCCTTCTTCTCGGTGAGCTTGTCCTTGTCCTTCTCCGGCAGCGCGCGGAAGGTGGTGCCGGCGCGGTTGAGCAGCGTCTCCCAGCCGGCCCCGCGCGCCCAGCCTTCGAGCACGCCGCGCTCGATCCCGGCGGTCTTGTAGTCATGGAAGGCGTAGGCGACGCCGCGCGCATCGAGCCAGGCGCGCGCTTTCTTCATCGTGTCGCAATTCTTGATGCCGTAGATCGTGACCGCGTTCGCCTTCATGTCATTCCCACTCGATCGTGGACGGCGGCTTCGACGTCACGTCGTAGACCACGCGGTTGACGCCCTTGACCTCGTTGACGATGCGGGTCGCCACCTGACCGATGAATTTCATGTCGAAGGGATAGAAGTCCGCCGTCATGCCGTCGGTCGAGGTGACCGCGCGCAGCCCGACCACGTAGTCGTAGGTGCGGTAATCGCCCATCACGCCGACGGTGCGCACCGGCAGCAGCACCGCGAAGGCCTGCCAGATGTCGTCGTAGAGCCCGGCGCGGCGGATCTCCTCGATGTAGATCTCGTCGGCGAGACGTAATATGTCGAGCTTCTCGCGCGTGATCTCGCCCGGGCAGCGGATCGCCAGGCCCGGGCCGGGGAACGGATGGCGGCCGACGAAGGCCTCCGGCAGGCCGAGCTCGCGGCCGAGCGCGCGCACCTCGTCCTTGAACAGCTCGCGCAGCGGCTCGACCAGCTTCATGTTCATGCGCTCGGGCAGGCCGCCGACATTGTGGTGCGACTTGATGGTGACCGACGGCCCGCCGGTGAACGACACGCTCTCGATCACGTCGGGATAGAGCGTGCCTTGCGCCAAAAACTCGGCGCCGCCGAGCTTCTTGGCTTCCGTCTCGAACACGTCGATGAACAGCTTGCCGATGGTCTTGCGCTTTTGCTCCGGATCGGTGACGCCGGCGAGCGCGGCGAGAAACATCTCGGACGCGTCGACGTGCACCAGCGGGATGTTGTAGTGGCCGCGGAACAGCGCGATCACCTTGTCGGCTTCGGCGAGCCGTAACAGCCCGTGATCGACGAACACGCAGGTAAGCCCCTCGCCGATCGCCTCGTGGATCAGCACCGCCGCGACCGCCGAGTCGACGCCGCCGGACAGCCCGCAGATCACCCGGCCGTTGCCGACCTGGGCGCGGATCTTCTCGATCGCCTCCTCCTTGAAGGCGCGCATGGTCCAGTCGCCCTTGCAGCCGGCGATCTTGCGCACGAAGTTGCGGATGAGCGCGGCGCCGTGCGGCGTGTGCATGACCTCGAGGTGGAACTGGGTGGCGTAGAACTTGCGCGCCTCGTCGGCGATCATGGCGATCGGCGCGTTCGCCGAGGTGCCGACCACGCGGAAGCCTTGCGGCGGCTTGGTCACGCGGTCGCCGTGGCTCATCCACACCGGATAGCGCTCGCCCTTGCGCCAGACCCCGTCGAACAGCGGCGAATCCTCGGTCACCGTCACCTCGGCGCGGCCGAACTCGCGGTGGTGGCCGCCCTCGACCGTTCCGCCGAGCTGCTGCGCCATCGCCTGCTCGCCGTAGCAGATGCCGAGCACCGGCACGCCGGCCTGGTAGATGGCGGCCGGCGCCAGCGGCGCATCCTGTTCGAGCACCGAGGCCGGCCCGCCGGAGAGGATCACGCCCTTCGGCCGCAGCGCCCGGAACGCCTCGTCGGCCTTCTGGAACGGCACGATCTCGCAATAGACCTTCTCCTCGCGCACCCGCCTTGCAATGAGCTGGGTCACCTGCGAGCCGAAATCGACGATGAGGATCTTGTCGTGGCCGGCCAGCCGGTCCGGGCCGGCGCCGCGAACGAGCGAGGAATCGA
>JBEVIH010000267.1:0-8309 GCA_040510815.1 Xanthobacteraceae bacterium
GGATGTGCCCGGCGACCAGGTCGTTGAGCGCCGGCAGCGTTCCGCGATAAGGCACATGGGTCATCTTGATCCCGAACTGGGTGTTGAACAGCTCGCCCAGGAGGTGGTGGAATGCCCCGACGCCGCCCGAGCCGTAGCTCAAGGTCCGCTCCTTCGCGAGCTTCACCAGGTCGGCGACCGATTTGACCGGAAGGTCGTTGTTGACCACCAGCGCGAACGGCACGTGGCAGACCAGGCCGGCCAGCAGCAAGTCCTTGCCGGGCGCGTAGGGCAGCGCCTTGTAGAGCGTCGGGTTCATCGCCATGGTGCCGCTGGTCGCCATCATGATGGTGTAGCCGTCGGGCACGCTCTTGGAGACCTGGACGGCGGCGTTCACGGTGCCGGCGCCGGGCCGGTTCTCGATCACGAACGATTTGCCGAAGCGGTCGGTGAGCTTCTGCCCGATCAGCCGGCCGATGATGTCGGTGCCGCCGCCGGGCGCGAACGGCACGACGAAATTGACCTGGCGGTTGGGATAGTCCTGCGCCTGCGCGAAGGTGCGCTCCGCGGTCGTGCCGAGCAGGGCAAGGCCGAGCAGCAGCGAAGTCATGGTCTTCATCGTCCGTTCCTCCCGATCTCTCAGGCGTGCATTGATCTATTGCGACTTGGCGATGCCGGCCCGCTCCACCACCTTGCCGAGGCGGGCAATCTCCGCCGTCACAAAGCGCTGCAGCTCCTCGACCGAAGGATAGCCGACCGTGATTCGGCCCGTGCGGGCGAATTCGGCCTTGATGTCGGGCAGCTCCAGGATCGCCTTCACCTCCGCATGCAGCCGGTCGACGATCGGCTTCGGCGTTCCGGCCGGCGCCACGATCATCTGCCAGGAGGTGAAATCGAAGCCGGGCACGCCCGCCTCGGCGACCGTCGGGATCTCGGGCGCGATCGGCAGCCGGGTCGCCGACGACACGCCGAGCGCGCGCACCCGGCCGTCCTTGAGCACCGGCAGGATCGGCGTCGGCTCGCCGAACATCGTCGGAATGTGGCCGGCGACCAGATTGGTCAGAGCCGGTGCGTCGCCGCGATGCGGCACGTGGACCAGGTCGATGCCGGTCATGGTCTTGAGCAGCTCGAAGCTCAGATGCTGCGGCGAGCCGGGCCCGGCCGACCCATAGGAGAGCTGTCCGGGCTTCTCCTTGGCGAGCCTGATGAGATCGCCGACCGAATGCACCGGCTGCGAGGGATGCACCAGCAGCATGAACGGCGCGTTGGAGACGAGCGCGATCGGCGCGAAGTCCTTGGCGGGATCGTAGGGCAGGCTCTTGTTCAGGGTCACCGTGATGGCGAACGGCGTGCTGGTGCCGAGCATGATGGTGTAGCCGTCGGGCGCCGCCTTGGCGACAGACGCGGCGCCGATCACGGTGCCGGCGCCGGTGCGGTTCTCGATCACCACCGGCTTGCCGAGCCGGTCCGCCAGCTTTTGGCCGAGCTGGCGGGCGAGCGCGTCGAGGCCGCCGCCGGCCGGATAGGGCACGACCAAGGTCACCGTGCGGGCGGGATAGTCCTGAGCCTGCGAGGTTTGCGCCTGCGCGAGCGGCGCGGCGAGCGATGCCGACAGCAGGCCGGCCAGGATCGGCCGCGCGAGGTGGACAAGCTGCACGTATCCTCCCTGCTACACCGTTTCTTTGCCTTCGATGTTAGCGGAACAGCGCTCCGGCGGTAAGCGTCGCGGGGCCGCAGGGGCGAGAGCGCCCGGTTGACTTCGGTCGGCCGCGTCCATAGGTTCCGCGCGCTCTCTTGAAAGAGCCCGTGAATTGCTATCGCCGACCGGCCTTGGGGGCCGGAGGCCACCGCCCGACAGCGCGATGCGCCCTCGGGCGTAAAGGTGTTTTGGAACCATGTTCGACAGTCTGTCGGAACGGCTCGGCGGCATCCTCGATCGCCTGACGCGGCGCGGCGCGCTGAGCGAGGCCGACGTCGACGCGGCGCTGCGCGAGGTGCGCCGCGCGCTGCTCGAAGCCGACGTCGCGCTCGACGTGGCGCGCGCCTTCATCGAGAAGGTGAAGGGCCAGGCGGTCGGCGTCGAGGTCATCAAGTCGGTGACGCCCGGCCAGATGGTCGTGAAGATCGTGCACGACCAGCTGATCGAGACCTTGGGCGCGCGCGGCGAGGCGATCGACCTCAATGCGGCGCCGCCGGTGCCGATCATGCTGGTCGGCCTGCAGGGCTCCGGCAAGACCACTACCGCCGGCAAGATCGCCAAGCGCCTGGGCGAGCAGATGCGGCGCAAGGTGCTGATGGCCTCGCTCGACGTGCGCCGCCCGGCCGCCATGGAGCAGCTCGCGGTGCTCGGCAGGCAGATCGGCATCGAGACCTTGCCGATCGTCGAGGGCCAGCAGCCGGCGCAGATCGCGCAGCGCGCACTGCAGGCCGGCCGGCTCGGCGGCTACGACGTGGTGCTGCTCGACACCGCCGGCCGCACCACCCTCGACGAGGCCATGATGGCGGAGGCGGCCGAGGTCAAGCGCGCCGCCAGCCCGCACGAGGTGCTCCTGGTCGCCGACGCGCTCACCGGCCAGGACGCGGTCAACCTCGCGCGCGCGTTCGACGAGCGCGTGGGCCTCACCGGCATCGTGCTCACGCGCGTCGACGGCGACGGCCGCGGCGGCGCCGCGCTCTCGATGCGGGCGGTGACCGGCAAGCCGATCAAGCTTCTCGGCACCGGCGAGCGCATGGATGCGCTCGAGGATTTCTATCCGGCCCGCATCGCCGACCGCATCCTCGGCATGGGCGACATTATTACCCTGGTCGAGAAGGCGGCGGCGACGATCGACGCCGAGAAGGCCGCGCGCGCCGCCGAGAGGATGCGCAAGGGGCAGTTCGACCTCGCCGACCTGCGCGAGCAGCTCGTCCAGATGCAGCAGATGGGCGGCATGAGCGGGCTGATGGGCATGCTGCCGGGCATCGCCAAGATGAAGAACCAGCTCGCCTCCGCCAATCTCGACGAGCGCGTGCTCAAGCGCCAGATGGCGATCATCGATTCGATGACGCCGAAGGAGCGCCGCACCCCGGATGTGCTCAAGGCGAGCCGCAAGAAGCGCATCGCCGCCGGCTCCGGCACCAAGGTCGAGGACATCAACCGCATGCTCAAGATGCACCGGAGCATGTCCGACGTGATGAAGGCGATGGGCTCGGGCAAGCGCGGGCCGATGGCCGGGTTGGCCAACATGCTGGGGCTCGGCGGCGGCATGCCGAGCCCGGAAGAGATGCAGAAGCTCGCCGAGAAGCTGCCGGGCGGATTGCCCGGCCTGCCGCCAGGCATTCCCGGCGGCGCCGGCCTTCCGCCGACCATGCCCGGCCTGCCGCCGAAGCTTCCCGGCGGCCCGCTGCTCCCCGGCCTGGGCGGCAAGCCGCCGGGGCTGGGTGGATTTCCCGGACTGGGGAAGAAGAAATGAGACGCACTTGTAGGGTGGGCAAAGGCGCGGGCCAGTGCGCAACGTTCACCACTCGAACAGTGCAGCGCCGTGCCCACCGAATCTTGGCCGACGTGGGCACGGCGCTGCACCGTGCGGGCCGAGGGCGCGAGTTCCTGGTCCGCGCCTTTGCCCACCCTACGGTCCTCGATGAACTGAATGACACGCGAAAGGAATCCAAATGTCCCTGAAAATTCGTCTCGCCCGTGCCGGCACCAAGAAGCGGCCGGTCTATCACATCGTGATCGCCGACAGCCGCTCGCCGCGCGACGGCCGCTTCATCGAGCGGCTCGGCTACTTCAATCCGCTGCTGCCGAAGGACAAGACCGAGCGGCTCAAGCTCGACCTCGAGAAGGTCAAGGCGTGGCTCGCCAAGGGCGCGCTGCCGACCGACCGCGTGCTGCGCTTCCTCGACGAAGCCGGCATCATGAAACGCGAGAAGCGCAACAATCCGACCCGCGCGGTCCCGCGCAAGGAGCGCAAGGCGCAGGCCGAAGCGGCCGAAAAGGCCAAGGAGGCCGCGGCGGCCGCAAAGGCGGCGGCGCCGGCGGGCGGCGCTCCGGCGAGCTGATGCTCGCCCGCGACGGATAGTCGGCCGTGGCCGAGCGCATCTGCGTCGCCCAGATCGGCGGCGCGCACGGCATCCGCGGCGAGGTGAAGCTCAAATCGTTCACCGCCGATCCGCTGGCGGTGAAGGATTACGGGGTGCTGGAGAGCGAGGATGGCGCGGCGAGCTTCGAGATCGAGGCGCTGCGGCCGGCCAAAGGCTATCTGGTCGCGCGGCTTCGCGGCGTGCGCGATCGCAATGCCGCCGAGCAGCTCACCAACCTGCGGCTGTTCGTGCCGCGCGAGCGCCTGCCGCCGCCTGCCGCCGACGAGTTCTACCACGCGGATCTGATCGGGCTTGCCGCCGTCACCGCCGCCGGGGTCGAGGTCGGGACCGTGGTGGCGGTTCACAATTTCGGCGCCGGCGACATCCTCGAGTTGCGGCCACCAGCGGGCGGCACGACCATCATGTTGCCATTCACCGATGCGTTTGTGCCCAGGATCGACATTGCGGGCGGTCGCATCGTCGTCGAGCCGCCCGAGGAGGCGTCGAAGCTGCGCTGAGCGAGGCTCCCGAAAAGCCATGGCCATCCGTTTCTTTTCGCAATCGGAGACGCACCGCGAATTCTCGAATTTCGCGCCGTTCGGCGTCGATCTCGACGGCGAGCGCTGGCCGACGACCGAGCACTATTACCAGGCGCAGAAGTTCGCCGACCCCGCGCTGCAGACCAAGATTCGCAAGGCCGAGAAGCCGATCATTGCGAAGAACCTCGCCGACAAGCATCGTGATCAGATGCGGCCCGACTGGGACGCGGTGAAGGACGAGGTCATGTATCGGGTGGTGCGGCGCAAGTTCGAGCTGCATCCCGAGCTGCGCGATTTGTTGCTGGCGACCGGCGAGGAGGAGATCGTCGAGACCGTGCCGAACGACTATTATTGGGGCGTCGGCCGCGAGGGCACCGGCCAGAACAAGCTCGGCAAGATCATCGAGCGCATCCGCGCCGAGCTGCGCGCGGCGGCCGTGCCGGCCGGACGCTGACCATGTGGCGCGCGAGCGTGCTCACGATTTTTCCCGAAATGTTTCCGGGGCCGCTCGCCGCGAGCCTCGCCGGTAAGGCGCTGGCGGCCGGCCGCTGGACGCTCGAAGCCGCCGACATCCGCGCCCACGCGACCGACAAGCACCGCTCGGTCGACGACACGCCGGCGGGCGGCGGTCCCGGCATGGTGATGCGCGCCGACGTGGTCGCCCGCGCCGTCGATGCGGTGGCGCCGGCCGGCGATCCGCGCCCGCGGTTGTTGATGAGCCCGCGTGGGGTTGCGCTGACCCAGGCGCGGGTCGAAGCGCTGGCACAAGGGCCGGGCGCGGTGATCCTGTGCGGCCGCTTTGAAGGCATCGACGAGCGCCTGATCGAAGGCCGCACCTTCGAGGAGCTCTCGGTCGGCGACTACGTGCTCTCGGGCGGCGAGATCGCGGCCTTCGTGCTGCTCGACGCCTGCGTGCGGCTCCTGCCCGGCGTCATGGGCAAGGAGGCGTCCGGCGCCGAGGAGAGCTTCGCCCAGGGCCTGCTCGAATACCCGCACTACACGCGGCCGCAGCTCTGGGAAGGCCGGGCGATCCCCGAGGTGCTGGTCTCGGGCGACCACGCCAAGGTCGCGGCCTGGCGGCGCGCCGAGGCCGAGCGGCTCACCCGCGCGCGCCGGCCGGACCTCTGGGACGCCCATTTGGCCCGCGTCGGCAAGCCCGGGAAACCGGCCCCGGACGGGTGACAAACCCGCCAGGTTGTCGTAGAAGCTCGCCCGACCCGGACAACCGATGAAGCCGCGCGCCTGCAGACGTGGCGCTGCCGACGGAGAATTTCCATGAATCCCGCCCAACAGCCGAAAAACCTGAATCTTATTCAACAACTGGAGAAAGAGCAGATCGCCAAGCTGTCCGCCGGCAAGGAGATTCCCGACTTCGAGCCGGGCGACACGTTGCTGGTCAACGTCAAGGTGGTCGAGGGCGAACGCAGCCGCGTGCAGGCCTACGAGGGCGTCTGCATCGGCCGCTCGGGCGGCGGCCTCAACGAGAATTTCACCGTGCGCAAGATCTCCTACGGCGAGGGCGTCGAGCGGGTGTTTCCGCTCTACTCGCCGATGATCGATTCGATCAAGGTGGTGCGCCGCGGCAAGGTGCGCCGCGCCAAGCTCTATTACCTGCGCGGACGCCGCGGCAAGTCGGCGCGCATCGGCGAGAAGCAGGACCGCCGCGGTGACGCCGCCACCGAGGCCGGGCCGGAGTGAGCTGGACGTCGCGCGTCCGCCGCCGTCGACCTTCTCCATCATCCCGCGTTGTGTGATAATCGGGACAGTCGGGCCACCGGACGAGGTCGGGGAGTGCTGATGTCGGCTCCAGCGGGGACAGCAAGCCGCCGCTTCCAATTGGTGCTGATCAAGCCGTCGCACTACGATGACGATGGATACGTCATCCAATGGGTGCGCGCTTTCATTCCCTCCAATTCGCTCGCCGCGCTCTACGGCCTCGCGCAGGATGCCGCGCAACGCGCGGTGCTCGGCCCCGACACCGCCATCGATATCACGGTGATCGACGAGACGAACACGCGGGTCAAGACCGGCAAGCTGCTCTCACTGCTGCGCCGCCACGACGGCCTCGGCCTCATTGCCCTGGTCGGCGTGCAATCGAACCAGTTTCCGCGCGCGCTCGACATCGCGCGTCCGTTTCGCGCCGCCGGCGTGCCGGTGATCGTCGGCGGCTTCCACGTCTCCGGCTGCCTGGCGATGCTTCCCGATCTGCAGGCCGACCTCAGGACCGCGCTCGACATGGGGATGAGCCTGTTCGCCGGCGAGGCGGAAGGGCGCCTGGACCAGATCCTGCGCGACGCCGCGGGCGGCGCGCTCAAGCCGACCTACAACTACCTCAACGATCTGCCGTCGCTCGAATCGCAGCCGACGCCGATCCTGCCGGCGCGCGACATCCGCCGCACCGTGCAGCATCACGCCAGTTTCGACGCCGGCCGCGGCTGTCCCTATCAGTGCTCGTTCTGCACGATCATCAACGTGCAGGGGCGCAAATCGCGCAACCGCTCGCCCGACGACGTCGAGCACACGATCCGGGCTCACATCGCGCAGGGCATCCGCAATTTCTTCATCACCGACGACAATTTCGCCCGCAACAAGGACTGGGAAAGGATCTTCGACCGCATCATCGAGCTGCGCGAGCGCGACAAGCTGTATTTCCGCCTGATCATCCAGGTCGACACGCTTTGCCACAAGATTCCGAATTTCATCGCCAAGGCGGCGCGCGCCGGCGTCAACCGCGTGTTCATCGGGCTCGAGAACATCAACCCGATCAACCTCATCGCCGAGATAAAGCGGCAGAACAAGATGACCGAATACCGCAGCATGCTGCTGGCCTGGAAGACCGCCGGCGTCATCACCACCGCCGGCTACATCCTCGGCTTCCCGGCCGATACGCCGGAATCCATCCGCGAGGACATCGAGATCATCAAGAAGGAATTGCCGGTCGACATCCTCGAATTCTTCGTGCTCACCCCGCTGCCGGGATCGGAGGATCACAAGGTGCTGTGGCAGCAGGGCGCCTGGATGGACGCCGACATGAACCAGTACGACAGCGAGCACGCGGTCGCGCACCACCAGCGCATGAGCAAGGACGCCTGGGAGGAAATCTATCGCGCCGCCTGGCGGGCCTATTACACGCCCGAGCACATGGAAACCGTGCTGCGGCGCGCGGCGGCGACCGGCGCCAGCATGGTGCGGCTCACCGGCAACATGTTCGTGTTCGCCAATTTCGTCGACCTGGAGAACACCCATCCGCTGCAGGGCGGGTTCGTTCGCCGCAAATACCGCCGCGACCGCCGTCCCGGATGGCCGGTCGAGCCGATCTGGTCGTTCTATCCCAAATTCGCGCTCGATTTCGTCTGGAAGTATTCCCGCATGGTGCGGTCATTGATCTGGCTGCAGGCGGTGAGCCGGCGCATCCGCAAGGACCCGCTGCGGCTGCAATATGTCGACCAGGCGCTCACGCCGGTGTCGGAGGGCGAAACCCAGTCGCTCGAATTGTTCACCCACAGCGACGACGCGCGCCACGCCGTCGAGCACGCCCGCAAGGTCGCCCATCTCACCGCCGGCGACCAGCGCGTGGCCACCGGCGCGCTGTGACGGCCACGCCGGGCAATACTATCTATCTAATTTAAAAATCGACGTTTTTTAAAATCGAAAATTTTGTGTTGGCCATCACAGCGGCCGCCGCCGCGGTTCGCCATGTTGCCTTCCATCAGACTCTGGGGATGCGGC
>JBEVIH010000268.1:0-6627 GCA_040510815.1 Xanthobacteraceae bacterium
TGGTTGATGCCTTCGCTCGGCACCGTCGACACCATGCAGCCGATCAACGCGGCGCCGCCCAACATGCGCGAGGAGATGTGCGGTGCGCATCGCAAGCGCCAAGCCACCGAGGATGAGGACGACGTGGTCGCCGCCAACGTGACCTCCGACTCGCCCTACGCGGTGTTCCTGTCGAGCCTGCGTCCGAAGACCAAGGGCGCGGGCCTGCTGTCGGAAGGCACGAGCGCGGGCGAGCCGGTCGTGGTCTATACCGGCCCGTTCCGCAAGCCGGGAACGGTAATCGTGACCACCGAGCCGAAGCCGAAGGCGACGGATGCGAAGCCGAAGGCGAAAGCAACGGCGGCGGCGGTCACCTCCACGGAAGCAAAACCGAAACCAGCCGCCAAGCCCGCCCCCAAGGATGGCGCCACGGCGGCGACCGCCGGCGACGCTGCGCCGAAGCCCAAGCCCAAGAAGCCGCCTGCACCGAAGACGTCCGAGACCGCCCCGGCCACCCCGGCGGCGCTGACCTCACAGGCGAGATGACCGAGCCCGGCGCGACGCGCCCCCTGGGTCCGGCCGAGCCAATCCCCCTCACCGTGCTGACCGGCTTTTTGGGTGCCGGCAAGACCTCGCTGCTCAACCGCCTGATCGTCGATCCGGCGCTCGCCGACACCGCGGTGATCATCAACGAATTCGGCGAGGTCGGCCTCGACCACCTGCTGGTCAAGCCGATCAAGGACGGCATGGTGCTGCTGCAGAGCGGCTGCCTGTGCTGCACCTTACGCGGCGACCTGGTCGATGCGCTCGAATCGCTGCTGCGCGATCTCGACAATGGCCGCGTCGCCTTTCGCCGCGTGGTGCTGGAGACCACCGGCCTCGCCGATCCGGCGCCGGTGCTGCAGACCGCGATGGCGCATCCTTATCTCGTGATGCGCTACCGGCTCGACGGCGTGATCACGGTGGTCGACGCGGTCAATGGCGGGGCGACGCTCGACGCGCACATGGAGGCGGCGAAGCAGATCGCGGTCGCCGACCGAATCGTGCTGAGCAAGACCGACCTCGCCGATACGGCGGAGCGCCGCGACGGCAAGGAACGGCTGGTGGCCCGCCTGCGCGCGCTCAACCCGGCCGCCGCCGTCCTCGATGCCGCGGCGGGCGAAGCGACCCCGCCACGCATCCTCGGCTGCGGCCTGTTCGATCCCGACCGCAAGATTCCCGACGTGAGGCGCTGGCTCGCCGCCGAAGCCTATGCGCAGGCGCCGCACGGCCACGAGCATGGGTCACACCACCACGACGTCAACCGGCACGACGAGCGCATCCGCGCCTTCGCGTTCGCGGCCGACGCGCCGATCCCGGGCGCCATGTTCGAGATGTTCCTCGACCTGTTGCGCTCGGTGCACGGGGAGAACCTGTTGCGCCTCAAGGGCATCGTGAAGCTCGCCGAGACGCCCGCGAGCCCGCTCGTCATCCACGGGGTCCAGCATGTCTTTCACCCGCCGGTGCGGCTGCCGTGCTGGCCGGACGGCGACGAGCGCACCCGCATCGTGCTGATCACCCGCGATCTCGACCCGGCCGCGGTCAAGCGGCTGTTCGACGCCTTCCTGGGCGCCGGCGCCCCCGACCAGCCCGACCGCGCGGCGCTGATCGACAATCCGCTCATTCCGTTCGGGGGCGTCGATCGGTAACAGCTCCCGCCCTTGCCACCTCCGGCCTCCTGCCCGATGCTGCGCGGAAAGCGCGCGGTGAGTCGCGTCGAGGGCGCCGAGGAAACGCCATGGGACTGATCGACCGGCTCGCGGCCGACGTGACATGCCTCAAGGGTGCGCTGCGCACCCTCAAGGCCACCACGCCGATCGCCAAGCATCCCACGCGCATCTTTCCCGCCGTCATCGAGGAGTTGGCCGAGAAGTACCGCGACGCCCCGGCGCTGCTGTCTGACCGCGAGCGCATGAGCTATCGCGAGCTCGCGGAGCGCTCCAACCGCTACGCCCGCTGGGCGCTGGCGCAGGGCCTCGGCAAGGGCGATGCCATCTGCCTGCTGATGCCCAACCGGCCGGAATTCATGGCGCTGTGGCTGGGGGTGACCCGCGTCGGCGGGGTGGTCGCGCTGGTCAACACCCACCTGAGCGGGCCGGCGCTCGCCTATTGCATCAACGTGGTGCATCCGCGGCACATTGTCGTGGCCGATGCGCTGCTCGCGCAGTTCGACACCGCCCGCGCCCACATCATGAGCGACGCCAAGCTCTGGCTGCACGGCGAGGCCGACGCCAACTTGCCGCGCATCGATCGCGAGGTCGACGCCCTGCCCGGCGACCCGCTGGCAGACGGCGAGCGGCGCCGGCTCACCATCGAGGACCGCGCGCTCTACATCTACACGTCGGGCACCACCGGCCTGCCCAAGGCCGCCAACGTCAACCACTACCGGCTGATGCTGGCGAGCCACGCCTTCTCCGGCGTGATGGATACGCGCGCCGATGACCGCATGTACGACTGCCTGCCGATGTATCACACCGCCGGCGGCGTGGTGGCGACCGGCGCGGTGCTGATCAACGGCGGGTCGGTGGTGATCCGCGAGCGGTTCTCGGCCCACGAGTTCTGGGACGACGTAGCGCGCTGGGAGTGCACGCTGTTCCAGTATATCGGCGAGCTGTGCCGCTACCTGATCAACTCGCCGCCGCATCCGAAGGAACGCGAGCATCGGTTGCGCCTCGCCTGCGGCAACGGCCTGCGTCCCGACATCTGGGCGCAGTTCCAGCGCCGCTTCCGCATTCCGCGCATCATCGAGTTCTACGGCGCGACCGAAGGCAACGTCACGATGTTCAATTTCGACGGCAAGGAAGGCGCCGTCGGCCGCATCCCCTGGTTCGTGGCGCACCGCTTTCCCACCAAGGTGGTGCGCTTCGACGTCGAGACGCAGCAGCCGGTCCGCGACGAGCGGGGCCTCTGCATCGAATGCGCTGTCGGCGAGCCGGGCGAGGTGATCGGCAAGGTCCTGAAAGACGCTTCGAAGCCGGGCGCCCGCTTCGAGGGCTATGCGACCCAGGCCGAGACCGACAGGAAGATCCTGCGCGATGTGTTCGAGAAGGGCGACGTCTGGTTCCGCACCGGTGACCTGATGCGCAAGGACGCCCACGGCTATTTCTTCTTTGTCGACCGCATCGGCGACACCTTCCGCTGGAAGGGCGAGAATGTCTCCACCACCGAGGTCGAGGAGGCGATCGGCCAGTTCCCCGATGCCCTGGAGACCAACGTCTACGGCGTCGAGATCCCCGGCCGCGACGGCCGCGCCGGCATGGCGGCGATGGTCGCCAAGGAGCATTTCAACCTGACCGCGTTTCGCGACCATCTCATCGAGCAGCTGCCCGAATATGCCCGGCCGGTCTTCGTGCGCCTGCGCGGCGAGATCGACGTCACCGCCACCTTCAAGCAGAAGAAGATCGATCTCGTGAAGGAGGGCTTCGATCCGGCCGTCAGCAGCGACCCGATCTATTTCAACGATCCCGCCGCGCAAGCCTTCGTGCTCCTCGACGACGCGCTCTACCAGCGCATCCGCGCCGGAGGGACCCGCTTGTGAACGGACATGACGGCGCGCCGGCGGCGCCCGCGGACGTGCTCGCGTTCTGGCGCGCCGCCGGGCCGGACAAATGGTTCACCAAGGATGCGGCGTTCGACGCCGAGATCGGGCGACGGTTTCTGCCGACCTATCAGGCCGCCGCCGCGAGCCGCCTCGCGCCCTGGGAGGCGACGCCCGACGGCGCGCTGGCCCTGGTCGTGGCGCTCGACCAGTTCCCGCGCAACATGTTCCGCGGTGACCCGCGCACTTTCGCGGCCGATCCGCTCGCCCGCGCGGCCGCCGATCGTGCGCTTACCCGCGGCTTCGACCAGCGGGTGCCCCAGGCCGATCGCCAGTTCTTCTACCTGCCGTTCATGCACTCGGAAAACATGCCGGACCAGGAGCGCTGCCTGGCGCTGGCGCGCCGCTATGGCGACGATGAATTCACCAAATACGCCGAGCAGCACGCCGATATCATCCGGCGTTTCGGACGCTTCCCCCATCGCAACGCCGTTCTGGGACGCAGCACTACGCCCGACGAACGAGCCTTCCTCGACGACGGCGGCTTTGCCGGCTGAACGACATCGGCGCGCGCCATGCCCAAAGCCATCCGCATTCATGCCAACGGCGGCCCGGAGGTGATGCGCTGGGAAGATTTCGAGCTGCCGCCGCCGGGCGCCGGCGAGGCGCGCCTGCGCCACACCGCAATCGGCATCAACTATTCGGACGTCAACGTCCGCCGCGGCGGCTTCTACCTGGCGCGGCCGCTGCGGTTTCCGCTGATCCTGGGCAACGAGGCGGCCGGCGTGGTCGAGAGCGTCGGGCCGGGCGTCAGCGAAGTCGCGCCCGGCGACCGGGTCGCCTATGCGGGCATGCGCGGCGAATTTTTCGAGGAGACCGGCGCCTATGCGCAGGCGCGCAACGTCCCGGCCGAGCGCCTGATCAAGCTGCCCGACGGGCTCTCCGACCGGCAGGCGGCGGCGATGATGGTCAAGGGCTTCACCGCCTCGCTGATCATCAATCGGATCTTTCGGCCCAAGCCGGGTGACGCCGTGCTGATCCACGCGGCGGCGAGCGGCGTCGGGCTGCTGTTGTGCCAATGGTCGAAGCACCTCGGCGCCACCGTCATCGGCACCGTCGGCTCGCCCGAGAAGGCAAAGCTCGCGCAGGCGCACGGCTGCGATCACACGGTCCTCTATCGCGAGGTCGATTTCGTGGCGGCGGTGCGCGAGCTCGCGCCGGCGGGCGTGGCGGCGGTGCTCGACGGCGTCGGCAAGGACACCTTCGTCGAGTCGCTGCGCTGCGTGCGGCCGTTCGGCATGCTGGTGAACTACGGCAACGCCTCCGGTCACCCGCCGCCGATCGATCTGCTGCAGCTCGCCAAGCGCGGCTCGCTGTCGGTGTGCCGCCCGGCGCTCAGCAGCCTGACCGCCGACATTGACGGCATGCGCGCCGCCGCCGCCGAGCTGTTCGACCTTGTTCAGCGCGGCATCCTGAAGATCGCGGTCACCCGCACCTATCCGCTGCGCGAGGCCGCGGCGGCCCATCGCGACATCGAGAACCGGCAGTCGCTCGGCTCGATGCTGCTGCTGCCGTGACCATCACTGATCGATGGTGATGCCGAGGTCGCGCACCGCGCGCCCGAAGGCGGCGCGCTCCTGCGCCAGGAACGCCCGCACGTCCTGGGTCGGGCTCGGCTCGACACCCTGCGCGGCCAGGATCTCGCGCACCCTGGGATCGCCGAGCACGGCGGCCGTCTCCTGCCGCAGGAACGCCAGGATGTCCGGCGGCGTGCCCTTCGGCGCCAGCATCACGTTCCAGCTCGCCAGCTCGAAGTCCGTGACGCCCGCCTCCTTGAAGGTCGGCACGTGGGGCAGCGCGGACGAGCGCGCGTTGCCGGTCACCGCCAGGGCCCTGACCGAGCCGGAGTCGATCGCCGCCTTGGCGGCGGCGAGCCCGGCGAAGAACAGGTCGATATGGCCACCGATCACGTCGGCCACCGCCTGCGCGCCGCCCCGGTAGGGAATGTGCACGACTTTGAGGTTGTGGATGCGGCTGAACCACGCGCCCATGACGTGCGGCGGGCTGGCAACGCCGCCGCCGTAGGTGAACTTGCCGGGCGCGCCACGCAGCTCCGCGATCAGCTCCGCCACGCTGCTGGCGCGCATGTTCTTCGAGGTGACCAGCACCAGCGGCACCAGCCCGGTGACGGCGATCGGCTCGAAGTCGTCGATCGAATATTTGACGCTCTTCGACACTTGCGGCACCACCACCACCTCGGAGGTGTAGCCGACATAGAGCGTGTAGCCGTCGGGCGGAGCGCGCGCCGCCAAGGTGGCGCCGATGCTGCCGCTGCCGCCCGGCTTGTTGAGCACGACCACCGACTGGCCGAGCCGGTCCTGGAATTTCTGCGCGATGGCGCGCGCGACCAGGTCGGTCGAGCCGCCGGCCCCGTAGGCCACCACGATCTCGATGGTGCGATTAGGGTAGCGGGCCGGCTGCGCCTGGGCGGACGTCGCCAAAGATGCGAGCGCGGCGCCGAGCAGGGACAGCGCGATCGTAGGGTGGGCAAAGGCGCGAGCCCAAGCTCGATCTTGCCGCCAGAACGACGCAGCGCCGTGCCCACGCGGCGAACGATATCGCGGCGGAGCCGACGCGCGTGGGCACGGCGCACGCGGTCGAAGTCGCGGAAAGGGCAGATTGCTCGTGCGTGCGCCTTTGCCCACCCTACATTCTCCTGGCAGCGCGCCTTACAATCGCGTCACCCGCGCGTGCAGGATCGCCGAGCGGCCGCCGCGCACCTCCTTGGCGCAGCGCGCGATCGCCGCTGGCACGTCGGCCGGGTCGCTGACCTTCTCCGCATAGGCGCCGAACGCCTCGCCGATCTTGCCGAACTCGACGTTGGGCATCAGCTCGGCCTCGAACGAGTTCGCCGCCTTGGCCTCGCCCGAGGGAAACACCCGCAAGGTCGATTCCTTGACCGCCGACCAGCCGGAATTGTCGAGCACGATCGCCAGGATCGGCAGCTTATGGTGCTGCGCCACCGCGAACACCGAGCACGGGCTGCCGAAATAGAAGCTGCCGTCGCCGAC